>JAGBFJ010000102.1 GCA_017936545.1 Sutterella sp. | reverse complement strand
TATACTTCGGTGGAGGGCAGCACAAAGGAGTGAAACCTAGAATTTTTCCCAAGTCAGACGGACGGGTTCCAGGTCTTCGAATCCGTCCCAGAGACGGCGGTCACTGACCCCAGCTCCTTTGTCTCTCCTCCTAGGAGCGGAACGGGTCGGAGATCGCAGACGATCGGTTTGGTCTGAGCGATCGTCGGCAGCCGGAACCTGATGCCGGCTGCGGGAATCCGAAGAGCCCCCTGAGGGGCACCTCCCCCAGGGTTCGGATTCACGGCGGAGAGCTGCGGCCGGTCACCGCGGCGGCGCCGGTCAGTCTCGCAGAGTGCCGGGATTAGTCACCCGGCCGTGCTCTTCTGGGCGGAATGGCGTCATGTTCATTCCGCCCGTTTTCTTGCGGGCGACGGCATTCTCTATACTGTGCCGGGATCTTCAATCAGTTCATCATGCCGAAAAAATTCTTTCTTCTGACGGCTGCCTCGGCGGTTCTGGCCGGCGTGCTTGCAGGCTGTTCCGTCGTGCAGATCAACGGCACGCACCGCACGGACGACGACGTGCTCTGCGTGGTGCCGCCCGAATACCGCACCGCCGAGGTGCATGACGCGCTAATCATGCTGCTCGGCCGCAAGGGATTTCAGGTGAGGGAGCTGGCCCCTGGAACGCCGCCCGGCGCCTGCCGCCAGACGCTCGTATATGCATGGCGAAAGGAACAGTACTGGCTGCCTGCCGTCGTCAAGCAGTACGGCATCGACATGGACCTCTACGTCGACGGTCAATACCGCGCCAACGCTAGCTTTGAGCCGACGCGGAACCTTGTCAGCCCTCACGTGAAGTTCGTACGCTTCACGCGATATCTCGGACGCGTGCTGGACAGACTCTTTCCGGGCCGTCCCGAGGTTGGTGCCTGAGACTGCCTTCCAGCAGTCTCGGAGAGGTCTGTTTGCTTTTCTTTCAAGGATTTTTGCGCCGCCTCAGGCACGCTAGGGTGAATGCGGTAGGAGAGCACCCTTATGGTGAACGGAGCCTGCGGACGGCCGCGGCATAATGAAAAAGACTGTCCGCTCTGTTTTTGCGGCGGTTCAATGATCAACACGGAGATACCAAATGGCTCGACATATGATGCGTGCTGCCGCTGTTCTTGTGAGCGCGGCCATTGCTGCGGCGCTGACAGGCTGCGGCGACAAAAAGGATGCCCCTGCCGCGGCGAAGGCCGAACCGACCCCGATCGGCATTGTTCAGCTCGTGGAGCATGACGCTCTCGACGCCGCCAACCGCGGCATCGTCGACGGCATGGCCGAACGCGGCTTCAAGGACGGCGTCAACGTCAAGTACGACAAGCAGAACGCCCAGGCCGACCAGTCCAACCTCCACAACATCGCCATGCGCTTTGTGACGAACAAGGACAAGCTCATCTTCGCGATCGCCACGCCGGCCGCCCAGAGCGTCGCCTCGGCCACGAAGGACATTCCGATCGTCGCCACCGCCGTGACGAACTTTGAAGTCGCGAAGCTCGTCAAGAGCAACAAGCAGCCCGGCGGCAACGTCACGGGCGTCTCCGACATCAATCCGGTCGCCGATCAGCTCAATCTTCTTCTCAAGCTGATCCCGGGCGCCAAGACGATCGGCACGATCTACAACTCGAGCGAAATCAATTCCGCTTATCAGATCGAGCTTCTGCGCGAAGCCGCCAAGAAGTCCGGCGTTGAAGTCGTTGAAGCCACGGTGTCCAACGTCAACGACATTCAGCAGGCCGTTGCCAGTCTCAAGGGCAAGGTTCAGGGTCTCTATCTCCCGACCGACAACGTGATCGCCTCCGCCGTTCCGGCTCTGACCAAGGTTGCCGTTCCGGCCAAGCTCCCGATCGTCGCCGGTGAAGGCGGCATGGTCCGCGCCGGCTGCCTCGCTTCGATCGCCGTCGACTACTACACCCTCGGCAAGATGACGGGCCACATGGGTGCCGACATTCTTGAAGGCAAGAAGAAGCCCGCCGACATGCCGATTCAGATTCAGTCCGCCGACAAGGTCCTCATCAACATGAAGACCGCAAAGGCGATCGGCATCACCATTCCGGAAGCCATCCTGAAGGGCGCCGAAAAGATCGAATAACGGTCTGAAGTTATGTCTGCGGCATCCGGCAGCACGGGTGCCGCAGATTTCTTTACTGCGGTCCTGCCTGCCGCAGCGTGCTGCGCAAAGCCGATACGAAGCTATTCCACTGATAAAACCGACGGAAGATTCGTCTTCCCGAGTGTACTGATAAAGGATTTACCCACATGATGGAGCTACTCATTGCCACCGTTGCCCAGGGCCTGCAGTGGTCGGTCATGGCGCTCGGCGTCTTTCTGACGTTCCGCGTGCTTGACATCGCCGACCTTTCTGTTGAGGGCAGCTTTCCCCTCGGTGCGGCCGTCGCCGCAACGGCGCTCACGTCCGGCATGGGGCTCACGGCCTCCTTCTTTCTGGCCATGATCGCCGGCTGTCTGGCCGGCGCCGTGACGGGCTTTCTCACGACGAAGCTCCGCATTCCCGCGCTGCTGGCCGGGATTCTCACCATGATCGGTCTCTATTCCGTGAACCTTCACGTGATGGGCAAGGCCAACGTCGCCCTGCTTCAGGAGGAGACGATCTTCACTTTCGTCGAGGGCACCTTCGGGCTTGATCCCTCCATGGCCGGTCTCGTGATCGGTCTCGTCTTTGCCGTCGTCGTGGCTGTCGTCATGTACTGGTTCTTCGGCACCGAAATCGGCACGGCCATCCGCGCGACAGGCTTCAATCAGCAGATGACCCGCGCTCAGGGCATCAATACCAACATCATGATCGTGCTCGGTCTAGTGCTTTCCAATGCGCTCGTTGCGCTTTCGGGCGCCATGGTGGCCCAGAGCAACGGCTTCGCCGACGTGGGCATGGGCGTGGGCACCATTGTGATCGGTCTGGCCTCGGTGATCATCGGCGAGGTGCTCATCGGCCGCTCGACTTTCAAAACCTGCCTGATCGCCGTCGTGCTCGGTTCGGTAATCTACCGTCTCGTGATCGCGCTTGTGCTCGAAATGGGTATGCCGCCCAACGATCTCAAGCTCTTTACCGCCATTCTCGTGGCTATCGCGCTCTCGCTTCCGCTCATCCGTTCGGAATGCGCGCGCATTTTCAAGCGTGCACGTTAAGAGGAGGAGTGAGACATGCTCAGAGTTGAAAACATCAGCAAGACCTTCTTCGCGGGTACTGTCAATGAAAAGCAGGCGCTTCGCGACGTCAGTCTTACGCTCAACGACGGCGACTTCTGCACCGTCATCGGCAGCAACGGCGCCGGCAAGTCCACGCTTCTCAATGCCGTGGCCGGCGTCTTTCCGATCGATTCCGGCCGCATCTGCATCGATCAGCGCGACGTGACGGGCATGCCCGAACACCGCCGCGCCGCTTTCATCGGCCGCGTTTTTCAGGATCCGATGCGCGGCACCGCCGCAGGCATGATGATTGAGGAAAACCTTGCTATGGCTTCCCGCCGTGGCCGCGTGCCCGGCTTCAGCTGGAGCGCGAAGAAGGGCGAGACCAAGCATTTCCGCGAACTAGTCGCCCAGCTCGGGCTCGGTCTGGAAGACCGCATGACAGCTCACGTCGGTCTGCTGTCGGGCGGCCAGCGTCAGGCCATCACGCTGCTGATGGCGACGCTCGTGCGTCCGGAACTGCTGCTTCTTGACGAACACACCGCCGCGCTTGACCCGAAGACGGCGGAGAAGGTGCTTGAAATCACCAACCGCATCGTGACCGAGCAGAAGCTCACGACGCTCATGATCACCCACAACATGCGCGATGCGCTTCGATTCGGCAACCGTCTCGTGATGATGCACAACGGCCGCCCGATCGTCGACGTGTCGGGTGAGGAAAAAGCCCGGCTGAAGCCCGTTGATCTGCTGAAGCTTTTCGAAGAAGCCGGCGACGGCGCTCTTTCCGACAAGATGCTGCTCGGCTGACGGAATCCTGCGGGATCATGATCAGGCTCCGGTTCCTGCTTTCGGGAACGCGGAGCCTGATTGTTTTCAGCTGCGGTGGCGCCAGCTGAAGACCTCCGTTGCGAAATCGCCGGGCCGGCCCTGCCAGGCCTTTCTGAGCGCCGCCGTGAGCGGCGTGCTGCCGCAGACCGCGACGCGTTCGGGTTTGTCTTCGAGAAGCATTTGAGGCGAAGCACGGCCGTTTTTGCGGCTTTCAAACAGTTTCAGAGTGACGCCGGCTCGCTCGGCCCGGGATCTGACATCAGGGAGCAGGGCTTCCGAGTCCCGGTCGCGGATGCACCAGCAGAGTGTGATGCTGCCGTGAGGCTTCTTCGCAGCTTCGTCAAGCCAGGCCATGAAGGGCGCGATGCCGATCCCTGCGGCGATCCAGGTCTGACGGCGATCATCGAGAACAGGACGGAAATGTCCCCACGGTCCTTCGATTCGGACCGGACATCCCGGCTGCAGATTGGGGACGGTTTTTGACGTGTAGTCGCCCAGGGCCTTGACGGCCAGCGTGAGGCTTCTGCCTTCGGAACGAATGACGGAGAAAGGATGCGGCGGTTCGCCTGAGGTAGAGAAAAAGACGAACTGACCGGGCTTCACATCAGCCGCACGCTCGCATTCAATCGTCAGTACGGTGACGCTGTCCTTCTGCGTGACATCGGTCAGCGTGCCCTGAGAGGCCTGATTGCGGCCGGCGCCGCCGAAAAGCAGGACGACGGAAGCCCAGGCGCCCGCAGCCGTGATGAAAAGGTTCAGCCAGCCGAACGGCGTCATGAAGTCGGCGGTTTCCATCAGGCGGACGGCGTGCAGCGTCAGACCGAGAAAGATCACCGAGAGAAGCTTGTGCAGCGAGAGCCAGCGGCTGTAGCGGAGCGCCCGGAAAACGCACAGAATGCAGATGATGGCCATGGCCCAGGTGAGCCATTCCGAGCTCGTGACGGCAATCGGACGCAGCTGCTGCCAGATCTGAGCAAACAGGTCGGCCGGCTCGCCGGCTGCGAATCGGCCAGGTCTGGGCAGATTGAAGAGCGCAATCAGCGGACCGAACAGTGTTTTCGTGAAGTAGTGAACGAAGGAGAGAATGAGAGCAGCCCACCCGAGACGGCGATGGTGAACGTACAGCCTGTCGAGCGGGGTGCCCGTGAGGCGTTCAATCCATGACGGACGGGCGGCGATGATCAGCGCCAGAGCCATATAGCCCCAGGCGAGAACGCCGTTCAGATAGAAAATCTCATGCGACCAGCCTCGGGCATTGAAGGCCGGAGGAGAAATCCACAGACCGAGCGCCCACAGCAGGACCGTCAGAAGGGTGAACAGGGAGGTGATGCGTGCCATATAAACCTCTGTTGTTTGGGGTTTCTGCAGCTATCGTAATCACCCGGACGGCCGGAATCGTTCGGAAAAGTCTGACGGAAACGTCAGTGTGACAGGACTTTACGAAACCAGGCGAAACGTAAAGACGGTCTTAACAAAAAAGGCATCCGCCCTGAGACGGATGCCCTGAGAAACGGAACCGGAAAGCGATCAGCGGATGCCGCGTTCCTCAAAAGCCTTTTCGGCGGTCTTCACGACCTTGCGTGCAAGCGAGGAAGTCGGATCGATCACCGTGACGTTCTTGCCGGCGCACGGGAATGCATCGGACTCGTCGAGAATGAGCGGCAGCTCGGTGCAGCCGAGGATGAGGCAGTTGCAGTCGAAAGTGCGAACAAGGTATTCGGCGGCGGTGACGAGATCATCGCGGCATTCGCCGGTCGTGAAGCCGGCCTTGGCGCCCTTGGGTCCGTAAATGGCGTTCATCACGCGGGCCTGGTTGGCTTCGTCGGGCACGAAGAGCGGAATGCCGAGCGCTTCGGCCTTCTGGCTGTAGATGCCGGTCTGAACCGTACCGGAAGTGGCGAGAAGACCGATGCGGGCGCTTTCGCCGAGTTTGGCCTTGATTTCCTCCATGGCGGCGACCTGCATGTTGATGAAGGGCACGCCGATGTGGCGTTCAAGGAAGGGCACGAAGGCGTGGGCGGTATTGCAGGGCACGATGATGGCGTCGCAGCCGTCCTTTTCAAGACGGCGGGCGCAGCCGTACATGGCGAGCGTGGGGTCCGCGCCGCCGTGAAGCAGAGCGGCCGTGCGGTCGGCGATCTGAGGATTCTGTTCAACGACGACCTTGAAGTGTTCCTGGTCGGTCTTGGCCGGCGTGGCGCGGACGATCTTGTCGTAGAGGTCGACGGTCGCAGCCGGGCCGAGACCGCCGATGAGGCCGACCTTGAAGGGCTTCGGCAGACGTGCGGGCGTTTCGGCGACGGCGCGGCGGGCCGCAATCGAAAGGATATCCACGACGGGATAGCCTTCGGAGCGCAGGGCCGTGCAGGCGCCGGCGACGCGGCCGCAGGCGGGAAGCAGAATTTCAGCGCCGGCAGCGAGCTGCTTGTCGGCTTCGGTGCGGACGAGATCAATGTCGGTCGTGTGGATGCAACAGCCGCTCGGACTCGGGATCAGTTCGGCTTCGGGCAGCATGGCCTGAATGAAGGCGAAGGGAACTGCGGCGCCGAGAAGGCCGACCTTGGTCTTGCCGGAGGCGGCGACGGCTTCGGCGGCGCCGCTGAACAGGCCGACGACCGGCATCTGGAGTTCGGTCTGGACTTCCTTCAGATAGGCATCGCTGCGAAGATTGGCGATGAGCGCCACGTCGCAGCCGCGGCACTGCAGACGCAGGCAGCTTTCGAGCGCGGTGATCTTGCTGTCGGCAAGTGCAAAGCGTTCGTCGGGAGCATCCTTGCGGATTTCGGTTTCATCCTCGATCAGTTCAACCGTGCGTCCCGCTTCGGCGGCGGCACGGAAGATCGCGGCCTTCACAAACGGGGCAACGATAGGATTGACGCCGGCGGCAAGACCGACTTTGAGAATTCCAGCCATTGTTGTTCTCCTCTTATGCGGCACCTTTGTCTGTCCTGAATGCGGGCCGCGGTTTTTTGAGTACACGTAACGATAACGCCGAAAGGCTGAGAAAGCAAAGGTTGCGAAAGCATCCGCTTTGTTGTTCGTCTGATGCGACGGGCGGCTGATACCTATGAAAAGACCGGCATCCCCGTCGGGATGCCGGTCCTGTCAGTCAGAGCAAGTCCGGATCGAGACTATCAGGCGAGACCGGTGATGCGGCCGTCCTTGACGTCGATCGTCAGCGCGGCAGGGGCCTTCGGCAGGCCGGGCATGCGCATGATGGCGCCCGTCGTCACGACGACGAAGCCGGCGCCGGCGTTGAGGATGAGACGCTGAACCGGAACGACGAAGCCCTTGGGCGCGCCGAGCGCCTTCGGATCGGCCGTGAAGGAGAACGGCGTCTTCGCAACGCAGACCGGAAGGCGGTCAAAGCCGAGGTCCTGCAGGCGCTTCAGGTCCTTGAGGGCGGCGGGCGAGAGTTCGACGCGGCCGGCGCTGTAGACCTTGGCGGCGATCTTTTCAACCTTTTCAACAACCGTATCGTCGGCGTCGTAGGTGAAGCAGAGCGGCTTCGGATCTTCGGCGGCGTCGATGACGGCCTGGGCGACTTCAAGAGCACCCTTGCCGCCGAGCGCAAAGCCGTCGCTCACGGCGAAACGGACGCCGAGTTCGGTGCAGCGGGCTCGGATGAGGTCGAGTTCTTCGTCGAGGTCGGTATGGAAATGGTTGATCGACACCACGATGTTCGGCCCGAAATTCTTCAGGTTGGCGATGTGGGCGTCGAGATTGCACAGACCCTTCTTGAGCGCTTCGAGATTCGGCTTGCCGATTTCCGGAAGAGGAACGCCGCCGTGCCACTTGAGGGCCTTGGTCGACGTGACGAGAACGACAGCGGCGGGTTCGAGACCGGCGGCGCGGCACTTGATGTTGAAGAACTTTTCAGCGCCGAGGTCGGAGCCGAAGCCGGCTTCCGTGATGGCGTAGTCGCCGAGCTTGAGCGCGGCGCGCGTGGCGGCGACGGAGTTGCAGCCGTGGGCGATGTTGGCGAACGGACCGCCGTGGACGAAGGCGAGGTTGCCTTCGATCGACTGGACGAGGTTCGGCTTCATTGCTTCCTTGAGAAGCGCGAGCAGAGCGCCGGTGACGCCGAGTTCCTTCACCGTCACGGCGGAGCCGTCGCGGCGGGTTCCGACCACGATGCGGTCGAGACGAACGCGGAGGTCTTCCATGCCGTCGGCAAGGCAGAGCACGGCCATCAGTTCGGAAGCGGCCGTGATGTCGAAGCCGGCTTCGGTCGGAATGCCGTTGGCACTGCCGCCGAGACCGGTCACGATGTTGCGGAGCATGCGGTCGTTCACGTCAAGCACGCGGCGCCACAGAATTTCCTTCATGTCGACCTGACCCTGATGACGGGCGTTGTCGATGACGGCGGCGAGGAGGTTGTTGGCCGCAGTGATGGCGTGGAAGTCGCCCGTGAAGTGCAGGTTGATGGCTTCCATCGGAAGAACCTGCGAGTAGCCGCCGCCGGCGGCGCCGCCCTTCATGCCGAAGACCGGGCCGAGGGAGGGTTAGCGCAGAGCGAGAACGGCATTCTTGCCGAGCTGCTTGAGACCCTGGGCAAGCGCGATCGAGGTCGTCGTCTTGCCGGAGCCGGCGGGCATGCCGGAGGTGGCCGTCACCAGGATGAGCTTGCCCTTTTCCTTGCGGGCGGGGTCAAGTTCGACCTTGGCCTTGTCGCGGCCGTAGGGCTCGAATTCGTCGTCGGTGAGACCGGCGTCGTGAGCGAGCTGATCGATCGGGATGAGCTTGGTTGCCTGAGCAATTTCGATATCGCTGAGCATGGTTACTCCAGATAAAGGTTGAATTACCGAAAAACTGAAAACCGAAGCACTCCGGGGCAGCGCTGGATGCTGACGGACAGGGGGCTCTTAAACCGAGAACGGTGTTCCCGGGAGCTCGCATCCGGATCCGTCAGATCCGGCCCGGCGGAAGGTGCCAAGAGTATGCCTCAAAATGTTCCGGGGCATGCTTTGAAAACGTGAATTTTTTTCTGACTTATGCCAAAGGATTAGGCGAATACGAAAACACCCGCTCGAAAACGGGCGGGTGTTTCATACTGCAGTGAGAATGAGTCTCAGAGCGGGTCGCCGGAGCGAAGCAGCAGACGGGCGATTTCCGCGGCGTTGTGCAGGTCGAGCTTGCGGTAGGCGGAACCGCGGTGAACTTGGACAGTCTTTTCGGAAATACCGAATTCTCGGGCGACTTCCTTGTTGGAATAGCCCTGGGCCACCATGCGGATGACTTCGCGTTCGCGCTGCGTCAGCTGTTCGAGGCGGGTGCGGAAGTCGGCGACTTCGGCGTTGTTGCGGCGCTGGGCGAGGTTGTTGGAAACGGCGTTTTCGATGGCCTGAAGCAGACGCTGGTCGTCGACGGGCTTCTGAAGGAAGTCGACGGCGCCGGCTTTGAGCGTGTTGACGGCCATGTCGATGTCGCCGTGGCCGGAAATGAAGATGATAGGAAGGTCGCAGCCGACTTCACGAAGCTTGAGCTGAAGCTCAAGACCCGACATGTGCGGCATGCGTACGTCGAGGAGCAGGCAGCCGGGGCGGATGAAGTCATTGGAGGAGAGGTAGGTGACGGCGTCAGGATACGTCATCACATCCCAGCCCTCGCCTTCGATCAAAAAAGCCCAGGAGTGGCGCATCGCGTCATCATCGTCGATAACGCGGATCAGGGGCTTATCGTGTTTAGCGGGGTCAATCACGGTGCAATCCTATTTCTTCTGTATGTGGGAAGCAGTCGGCGGCGCTCTGACGCGCAGCGCAGAAGCGGGGTTGAACTTCGTGCGCCCGACAGGAAATTCATTGTAGCCGTTTCGGGGCGCTCCGCGTGTGTTTCAGGCAAAAAAAGTTGATCGGATTTTCGAAATCTACAAATGAAACTCCGAAACGGACCGCGGAAAGACGGCTTCAGGCTGACGCCGAAGCGCTGCAGGGCTTGGTATCCGTTCGTTTCGGTATGACACGCGGACAGAGCCGCTCTGC
>JAGBFJ010000101.1 GCA_017936545.1 Sutterella sp. | reverse complement strand
TTGGTTCTGAAAGGCTGCCGTCAGTGCGGAAAGACTTTTTCAGCGATGAAGTTCGCTCGCGAGCATTATGAAAGCACGGTTTATATCAATTTTTTTCAGAACCCCGAATATCAGAGGATTTTTGCGGGCTCGCTGGAAGTCGATCATCTGATCATGATGATGTCGGCCGCTGGCGTGGCGTCAGTGTTTGTTCCGGGAAATACGGTCATTATTCTTGATGAAATTCAGGAGTGTCCTCAGGCTCGGACGGCTCTGAAGTTTTTCAAGTTGGACGGCAGATTCGATGTCATTGCCACGGGCTCTTTGCTCGGTGTGGCTGGTTACGGGAAAAAACCTCAGTCGGTGCCGGTCGGATACGAAGACATTGAGCAGATGTATCCCCTGGACTTCGAGGAGTTCCTTTGGGCGGCAGGTATCGGCGAGGATTTGATAGGGATTCTGAAAGACTGTCTGGCAAAAGAGGTGTCTGTACCGGCAGCGCTTCACGGACGGCTGCGGGAGCTCCTCACGCAGTATGCGGTGGTCGGCGGGATGCCCGAAGTCGTTCAGCTCTTTTTCGAGACCCGAAACATGGCTTCGGTTCTCCGCGTTCAGAAGAGCATTCTTGCTTCGTATGCGGACGATATGTGCAAATATGCGCCTGGCAGTGATGAAAAGTGCATTCGGGACTGCTTTAATTCCATCCCGGCTCAGCTGGCCAAGAACAACCCGAAATTTCAGTATTCCCGGGTTCGAAAAGGCGGCCGGTCTTCGGAATTTGTCGGTATTCTGCAGTGGATGGAAGATGCGGGCGTTATTCTGCGATGCTTCAACCTGACGCTGCCCGAGCTGCCGCTCTCAGGGAATGCGGATGTCTCCAACTTCAGGGTTTATCTCTCGGATCCCGGGCTTTTCGCCGCCATGCTCGGAGAAGGATCGCAGTTTGATATTCTGGCTGGACAGCTGTTCGGGTATAAAGGTCCGATTTTCGAGAATTTGGTGGCCGGAATGCTGGCAAAAATGGGGCGAGGGCTTTATTTCTACGAAAAACAGCAGAATCGGCTTGAAGTGGACTTCGTGATCAAATGGAGGGGACGCACCGCGCTCGTTGAGGCGAAGGCATCTCAGGGAAAGACCAGAAGTACCGCCACTATTCTCAGACATCCCGAAAAATATCACGTGGAACAGGCGTTCAAGCTGGGGGATTATCAGATCGGGCGTTCGGGCGGCATTCTGACGCTGCCGATGTATATGACTTTTCTGCTGACGCCGGACCAGCCCGGCATTCTGAAGGAATCCGCCGCAGAACAGCTTTTCAACGATGAGCTGGCAAACCTCATGGCAGCGGCGAAGCAGCTCAAAAACGAGTCGTGAGACTGATAGAACAGGAGTGTGAATACGGCAGGGAAGGCACTATCGGCTTTCCCCGCCGCAGTCGGTTATTCCGTCCTGTTCAGGACAGTTCAGTCAGGATGAGGTCCGTACCGAGAATCAGCCGGTTTATTTCTCTCCGAAGTTTGACCAGCAGGCATTCCCTCAGATGAGGATCGGCGCCCGCCAGCCGGCCGATGTCTCGCAGCATCGGAACGGGCGGCTGCCGAAGGGCTTCGTCGTGAAAGAAAATACTGCCTTCGACGTAGGAAAGCGGAATCAGCGCACGCAAAACGCGGTGCGTGATGTCATTTGCACGGTCCGCATCGGCCTGCTGAAGCGCATCCGCAAGCCGTCGGCGGAGAACGTCGAGACGCTTCATCAGAACCGAGAAGTCGAGAGCGCCGTCAGCCTGCTTTTCCCAGTCCCGGCATAGAGCGGTGAACTCGCGGAGTTCGGCTTCGGCGTCCAGAGGCAGTCTTTCGTCGCAAAGGGCGTGCCAGAGAGCCGAAGCGAAGACGGTGACATCGCGCTTCAGCAGTTCGGGATCCAGTTTGTCCGGGGTGTCCTCGACGGAATGCCACCACCAGCCGAAACCGCCTGAGCGGCCGCTGCCGAACATCAGCTTGAAGGCCTCCGCTGCAGCACCCTCGAACGGAGGCTGCTCGGACACCTGGGAAAAGACGGAAGGAACGCCGGGTCCCCAGAAACTCTGATCGCAGCTGCGCGAATAGCGGCAGCCGATCCAGTCCGTGACGCCGGCGGCTTCTCTCAGGGCGGTACGTGCCAGATCCGCGGTGGAGGCCATTGCCGGGGATTCAGTCATGACTGAAGCGCACTGTCCGCCCAGACAGTCGGCATTGATGTTGAGGATGCAGTGCTGCCAGAGTTCCTCGAAATGCGCATCGCAGTAAGCCGTTGATCCGGCATAACGCCCGTGGGAATGCCCCGACCAGATGACGAAGCGCACGCCCCGCTTCATCCGGGGAAGGACGCTCTTGAAGACCCGGGCAAGTTCGATCGCGCAGGCGTTGCCCGAGGCATTGTCCATGGCGCCGAGATGCCAGCTGTCGTTGTGCCCCGTCACCATGACGAAGTTCCCGGAGGGATGCCTGTACTCGGCTACCAGGCAGGGAATATCGGTCCAGCGGGATGTGACCGTTGTCGAAACGCAGGCCGATGCGCCTCGGGCGGCTTCTTTCCGAAGCACTTCGCCATCGGACATGGAGACGCTGACGACGGGGACGGACACATAGTCATGCATGGTCTCGGGCGTGGGCGAGCCCCAGACGCGGCTGATGATCATGTTGTGGATAAACAGGCCGGTGATGAAAATCACGCCTACGGCGCCTTTTTCAGACAGCGTGCGCACGACCGGCTCCATCGCAAGACCGTCTGTGAGGACGATTCTTCCGGCAAGCGCGTTCGGATCGGCGGACGCCGTCTCCCGCAGCGGTACATAAACGAGCGGGGCTTCCAGCCGGTCGGCCGACGGCGTCATCGGATGGGTCCGGCAGTCGAAGGCCCGTCCGCCGGCGGTCAGCGCCGCGGCATCGGGCGTACTGACGTAGCCGCGGTGATATTCCATGCGGACGGCGGCGCCAGCGTCTTCAAAGAGCTGCTTCATCACAGCAAAAGAGGCCTTTTCGGCCTCATTGGAAAGACGCTCGCCCGTGCAGACGGCTTTCACCGTCTGCATCAGGCGGTCCGCATCAATATTTTTCAATACTGATTCGAGACTCACGGGGCATTACTCCCATTTTTTGGCAGGAAGCGGAATGCGGCGGAATTCGAGGATGAATCGCCGCATCCATTCGGTGAGACCGTCCATCATGGCCGTTCCCCATTCGCGCGTGGCGAATTTGGACTCCAGTCCGCCGAGTCCGCCGGTATTGACCGTATCGCGGATTTCGCGAATGATTTTGACGGGGGCACCTTCAAAAAGCACGGTGTTGATGTGCACCTGCCTGAGGGCGGGCGTCGGATCATTCACGACGTTGTCGGTCAGATACCCGGCGTTGACGAGATCCGGACGGAAGGCCATGACGGCGGCGGCTTCCTGAGCGTCTCCGTGACCCGTCGGCCAGTCGGGATTGAGCTTGGGGGCAATGCCCCACCAGTCGATCAGGGAGACCTGAGCGCCGCGGCGGTACATGGACAGCGCCGCTTTTTCGATGGCGGGGTCGTTGCCGCCGTGGCCGTTGACGACGACGAAGCGCCGGGCGCCGTGACGATAAAGCGATTCGAAAACCGCCGTCATGACGCCGATCATCGTTTCAATACCGAGATCGATGGTGCCCGGGAAGTTGATGTGGTGGGTCGCCACGCCGAACGGAATCACCGGCGTGACGAGCACCTTGTCCATGCCGCCGAGACGGCGGCAGAACTCTTCGGGAATGAGCCAGTCGGTGCCCAGAGGGCCGACGCAGCCGTGCTGTTCGGTGGAGCCCACCGGAATGAGAACGACGGTGTCGGGATCCTTCAGGACCGGTTCGGCCTGCTGCCAGTTGAGTTCAGCCAGATACATGTGTAGTGCCTCTTGAGGTTACTGAGCGTTCTGAGGACGGTCGAGGTCGTCGAAATGACGGCGGATCGTCGCCTCCGACACGGGCTTCGTGACGAGACTCGTGACGAACAGGATGACCATCGTGACAATCCAGGCAACGATGAGCGGATTGAAGCCGAAGGCCAGCCACTTGCACTGCGTGAGAAGCAGGAAGTAGAAGAGTTCGCCGAGAATCACGGCCGTGAAGACCGCGGTCGTCGTGGTGCGCTTCCAGTACATGCCGAGAATGATCGGAGCAGCCCAGATGCCGAGACCGCCGAAGGCGAAGAGAATGATTGTAAAGATCGAGCCCGGTTTGAGAATGCCGATGCCGATGGCGATGATGCCGAGGACGACGGTCACGAGTCGGGACAGCTTCAGAGTGTCTTCGTCCGAGGCGTCACGCTTCAGAATACGCTGATAGAGGTCGCGGGACACGGCGGAGGTCGAGGTGAGAAGGAGCGAGGAAATCGTCGACATGCCGGCGGAGAAGATGCCCGCCACCATCAGCGCCGAAATGACCGGCGGGAGACCTCCCTGCAGAATCAGAGGAACGATGAAGTCGGAGTTTTTGCCGGTGATGCCCGGGAAGCTGGCGGCACCCGTGACTCCGCACCATTCGATGAAGCTCGCCGAGAACCACATGCCGAGCGTGCCGAGAATGACGGCCTTGAACATCGTGCTGTAGTTCTTCATCGTGAAGAACTTAGTAAAGAGATGCGGCTGGCCGATGCAGAAGAAGCTCCACATGACGATCATCGACGCGTAGTTCTGCCAGGGATACGAATTGTTGTGCCCCGGGAACTGCATGTAGTTGGGATCAGCCGCTGCGAGCTTGGCGTTGATGGTTTCAAGACCGCCGCCGAGCTTGAGAGAGACGAAGAACGTCGTTACGGCCGTGATCACCATCAGCACGCCCTGAATGACGTCCGTCATCATGACGGAGCGAATGCCGCCGGCCATGCAGTAGAGAATCACGGTCACGCCCATCACGACGATGCCGACCCACTGAGGAGCGCCGGTATAGGTCGTGAAGATAACGCCAGCGCCGATCGTCTGGGCGCCCATCATGGGAACCAGGAAGATCAGCATCAAGACGGCCAGAAGTCCGCGAATGGCGGTCGATTCATAGCGGTCGGCCAGGTAGTCGGCCATCGTGAGCATCTTGTAGCGGTGGCCGAGCTTGATCAGACGGCGGCCGACGAGAAGAGCGGGGATGATCATCGAGAAGGCGATCCCCGGCACGGAGACGCTCATGCCGGCGTAGCCGACGTGATAGATCGAACCAGGCACGCCCATGAAGGTCGACATCGAATACTGCGTCGAGAAGTAGGCGAGACCGGAGAGAATGGCGCCGGCGGAGCCCGACATCGTGAAGAAGTCGCGCAGATTGCGGTTCTGACGGTTGCCCCACCAGCCGAGCAGTCCGAGAAGGACCAGATAAGAGACCGTCACCAGAAGGAAGGGAACGGTTGCTGTTTCAACTTGATACGGCATGGCTTACTCCTTGTCCTCGTATTCGTGATACTCAGGCCGCATCAGGCAGGCGCGCCACCAGGCGACTATCGTCAGAATGACGAACAGACCGTAGGCCAGCCAGCAGTAAATGAAGCGCGGAACGCCGAACATCCAGGGGGTGTAGCTGGTGTCGTAAAAGAAGGGGAAGGGAAGCATGATGAACAGGTATTCCAGGAGGAATATCACTGTCCACTTGACTTCGAATGCATTGTCAAAAGCATTCATGTACGGATCTCCTGAAAGGAAGGATTGCGAAACGCCTGCAGCTGAATAGTCGTTATGAAGAGCAGACGTCCTGCCGCTTACGGGGAGGAGGCGGCTGAAGCATTATGGAGAGAAAATGCTCGGACAGCCTCGGGGGAAGCCCGTAGGGCGGGTGTGATGTGAATCAGCTAGGAAACGCTTGTTTTTCAGGAAATGAAGTCAGATAAAAGGAACAGCTGTATCTGAACGGGGGGATGGATTTAAGACTTGAATATATTGTTCTTGTATAACATAAAGAGACAATTACCTCCGGAATAGCCGATCAGGAGGTCGCTTCCTCGCGTGCAATGAATTCTCTGATGCGCTTTAGCCGGAATTCGGCGGCGACGCGGCAGAGCCAGGCGGCAGCGGCAAACATCAGAGCGGATGCAGACGTCGCTCCGACGGAACCGTAGTCCCAGCTGCCGTAGATGAGATAGGGAGAGAGAGCGTAAAAGCCGGCGGACAGAATGAAGGCATTGAGTGCGGCATAGAACCGCTTGTAATAATCCCGTTCGGTCGGACGGACTTTCGCCGTGATCAGTATTCTGAGCACGTCCAGAGTGGGAACCGCAGCGGCAAACTCACGATCGGTCAGGTTGCGTCCCCGCAGCAGGGCAGAGGTTTCCGGAATATCGCAGAGCGCGCGAAGCCAGTCGGGATAGCGGGTTCGAATGCTTTGTCCTGGGCGCATCAGGCGTCCGACGTGAAGCCAGAAAAGGCCGAGAGCAAAACTGCTGGTAAGAGCTGCGAGGAAATTGTCGATGTCCATGGAGAAGTAAACGGGTGCACGGTCCACGGCCAAAGGTAGAACAAACTGCCGGAGGTCGGGGGAGACGCTCGCGACTCGGCACGGCCCGGCCGCCGGGCATACAATGTCAGCTATTCTCAGTACCTGATTTTCCGAGGACTTTTCAGACATGACTATCGTGCACGCCGACAAGGTATTTCCTGAAATCGCAGCCTGGGCCGATGAGCTCGCCGCCATTCGTCATGACGTCCACATGCATCCCGAACTGGGCTTCGACACGGCGCAGACCGCGGCCCGGATCGCCGGACTGCTTATGAAATGGGGTGTTCCCGTCGTGGACACTGAAACCGTGAAGGGCGGCGTGATCGCCGTGATCGACGGCAGTGCACCGGGCGCAACGGTTGCGCTGCGCGCGGACATCGACGCGCTTCCGATGACGGACTGCTCGACCAATCCCTGGAAGAGCACGATCGACGGCCGAGCTCATGCCTGCGGCCACGACGGACATCAGACCTGGCTTCTCGGCGCGCTGCGCTATCTCTGTGAAAAGCGCGATTTCCCGGGGCGCGTGGTGGGCATCTTCCAGCCTGCCGAGGAAATCTCGGGCGGCGCCGATGCCGTGGTGGCGTCGGGCGTGCTGCAGAAGTATGACGTGAAGGAAATCTACGGTGCGCATACCGAGCCGATGCTCAGCAAGGGTGTCTTCGGTTTCCGCGTCGGTCCTCTTCAGGCGGCTGCCGACTCCTTCTGGATCCGGATTCAGGGCGTGGGCACGCACGGCGGCCGTCCTCATCTCGGGGTCGATCCGCTTCCGGTGGGTGCTCAGATCATCATGGCGGCTCAGACCCTGGTTTCCCGCAAGCTCGACCCGATCGATACGGGCGTGGTGTCGATCTGTTCTGTGAATGCCGGCCGATATGAAACGCCGAACGTCATTCCCGCTTTCCTGACGCTCTCGGGCACGGTGCGCACGTTCTCTCCCGAAGCCAGAAAGATGATTGAAGAGAAGTTCCGCCGCATGGTGACCGGCATCGCCGAAGCCAATGACTGCACGGCTGAAATCACCTGGCAGCGCGGCTGCGCAAGCGTCAACAACGACAAAACGGCAACGCTGGCCGGCATTGAAGCCGCCAAGGCGCTTTACGGCGCCGACAATGTCGTGGATGAAATGAAGCCCTTCATGAGCAGCGAAGACTTCTCGGCCTATCAGGCCGTGATTCCCGGAGCGATCATGCGCGTGGGCGTCAAAGACGAGGCCCATCAGGCGACGCTCCACAGCCCGGCGTTTGACTTCAACGACGAGGTCCTGCCGGCGGCGGCGACGCTGATTGCATCGATTGCCGAACGCCGTCTGAGGGTGCTTTCCGCGTGATAACAAGCAGGAGCCGGTGCGCAAGCCCGGCTCTTTTTGCAGGAGAAGTTGGCAATGAACCTTTACGAGAATGAAATTGTTGAGTGGCGCAGACGTTTTCACCGCGTGCCGGAAGAAGGCTGGACGGAATTTGAAACGACGGCGGCCGTGATTGAGCGTCTGGAGTCGCTCGGCTTTGCCGTGAAGACCGGCACGGACGTCATCAATCCGGAAGCAGTGATGGGCAGGAATCCGACCCTCGTCAAAGAGGCCGAGGATAGGGCTCGAAGGGCGGGCGTGCCGGAGACGGTGCTACGCCGCATGGCGGGCTTTACGGGCTGCGCAGGCGAAATTGATACGGGAAGACCGGGAAAAACGGTCGGTTTTCGGTTCGAGCTCGACTGCGTGGTGACGGGAGAATCCGATTCGCCGGATCATCCTCCCGTGCGCGAAGGATTTGCATCAATCCGTCCCGGCCTGATGCATGCCTGCGGCCACGACGGACATGCCGCCGTGGGTCTCGGGCTGGCTCATTGGATTGCCGACCATCTGGACGAGCTGCAGGGACGTTTTGTTCTGCTGTTCCAGCCGGCCGAAGAAGGCGTGCGCGGCGCAGGCGCCATGGCGGCGAGCGGCATTGCCGACGGACTCGATTATCTGTTTGCAGCGCATGCGGGCTGTGAATTCGGACCGGGTGAAGTCGGCGTGCTGACGCACGGCTTTCTGGCGACGACGAAGCTCGACGTGTACTACGAGGGCATTCCGGCGCATGCGGGATCCGATCCGGAAAAAGGCAGATCGGCTCTGGCGGCTGCCTGTCAGGCGGTGACGTCCGTTCTCGGCATACCTCGCCATTCCGAAGGCGCGTCCCGCATCGCGGTCGGACGTCTGGTGGCGGGTGAAGGCCGCAATGTCGTGCCGGCTCATGCCTTCTTCCAGATGGAGGTGCGCGGCGCGACTCAGGCGGTCAACGATTTCATGACGGCGGAGGCTGTGAGAATCATCGAAGGCATGGCGACAGTCTACGGCATCAGGTGCCGGATTGAAAAAGCGGGCGAGGCCGCCGTGTTCGAATGCGACGAGGAATGCGTGTTGATTCTGGAAAAGGCCGCCCGGTCGATGCCCGCAGTCAGCAGCGTGCGGCGCTTCACCACCGAACGCGGCAGCGAAGACTGCTCGATGCTCGCACGAAGAGTCCGAAGCAAAGGGGGCAAAGCCGGCTACTTCTGTTTCGGCTGCCGTCACTGCGGTCATCATCGGCCCGATTTCGATATTCAGGATACGGTTTCGCTTCCGGAAGCTTTCGGCATCTTTGTCAGAATCGTACAGCTCACGTCGTCACGGGCAGTCTGAACATCATCTCTGACTAGCGGAAACAGAGGCTGTCGGGACCTTAATCGGGGAAAGGTTTGATCGGATTTTGGAGTTAATTTCAGTAATGCGAATCATTCTCGTTTATGGTATAGTGTGTCCCGCAGACAGCCGGGGCCTTTTTAAAAGAAGTACCGCAGGCTGCCGCCGGCACTGCTTGCGGAGGGGAAACCGCGGCGGATGCTGACAGAATGCGATCTCCTGCGCATTCAGGGTCTTCAAAGGCGATTCGTCCTGCAGGCAGGCGGATCGCCTATTTTTATCGCCGCCCTGAGGGCGGCACGTGGTCTTCAGGATGCGAAAAGGCTCCTGCCTATAATCTCCTTCAGAGACCGGGCGCAATCTGCTGCTTTCGGGCTCGCCGACTATGGGAATCGTTTGCATGAACCGTCTGATTGCTCTCATTCTGCCGCTGGCGCTTTTTGCCGCCTGGTATCTGGCAGGGGAGCATGCGGGCATTCCCTCCATACTTCTCCCGCCGCCGAAAATGGTGGCATCGTCTTTTGCGGAACTGTTCGAAAGCGGTGCGCTCTGGCAGCACATCGGGATGAGCGCCTTTCGCACGCTTTCCGGTTTCGGTCTGGCCTCCGCCGTCGGCATCGGTCTCGGCGTCTGGTTCGCCGTCAGTCCCGCAGCCGGCCGTTTTTCCTCCTTCGTCGTGGAAGCGCTTCGTCTGACGCCGCCGCTGGCGCTGATTCCGCTTCTTATTCTCTGGCTCGGCATCGACGAAGCGCCGAAAATCGCCATCGTCTTTCTCTCGAGTTTTTTCCCGATTTATCTCAATGCGCTGACCGCCGTAAAAAGCGTGGATCCGAAACTGAAGGAAGTGGCGAAGCTTCTTCGCTTCACGCCGGCTGAAACCTTCCGCATGCTGACCCTGCCGTCGGCTCTGCCGGGGATACTGACCGGTCTTCGGCTAGGGTTCGGCTACAGCTGGCGCGCACTGGTCGGCGCGGAGCTCATCGCGGCCTCTTCCGGGCTCGGTTTTCTCATTTCCGAATCGGCGGAATTCGGAAAGACCGACGTCGTCTTCGTCGGCATCATCACGATCGTCGTGCTGGGCATTGCTGCCGATACGGTGATTTCCAAACTGGTGGAGGCGCTCTGCCGCCGGCTTCAGGGAGGTGCCCGATGATCGGCGTGCATGTTGAACATCTGACCAAGCGCTTCGTCACGCCGAGCCGCACGGTAACCCCTGTCGATGATCTGACGCTCGACATGCCGGCAGGCAGCATCACCGCCGTGATCGGCCGGAGCGGATGCGGAAAGACGACGTTTTTAAGACTCCTTTCGGGACTTGAAGCGCCGGATGCCGGGAAAATGACGTTCACCGGGGAATCCGGCAGCGCTGTTCCCCGCATTTCCGTGGTCTTCCAGGAGCACCGGCTCTTCCCCTGGATGAGCGTCCGGGAAAATGTCGCGGTCGCGGTGAGGCATCTGCCCCCTCATCAGCGGCGATCTAAAACCGATGCCGTTCTGGCGCTGACCGGTCTGGAAGCGGCGGCGGATCTGATGCCGGCCGAACTGTCGGGCGGCATGAGTCAGCGCGTAGGGCTGGCCCGCGCGCTCGTTTCGGAACCCGACGTTCTTCTGCTCGACGAAGCTTTCAGCGCTTTGGACGCGCTCACCCGCCGGCAGCTTTACGACGAATTCATTCGAATCTATTCCGAGCACCCGGTGACGACGGTCCTCGTGACGCACGATGTCGCCGAAGCGGTGCTTCTTTCTCGAAAAGTGTGCCGGCTCGATGAGGGGCGTCTCGTTTCTCAGTATGAGGTGCCCTGGGATTATCCCCGCACGCTGTCGACGTCCGGGCTCAGCCAGCTGACCGAGCGCATCCTGCACGAATTTTTTGTTCATTGACTGTTTATAAAGGAACCGCAAACATGAAGAAGCTTTTTGCCGCCGCCCTGATGACGGCCGCCGTGAGTGCCGCCTTTGCCGGCCCGATGCCCGAAAAGGTGACGATGGTCTACGTGAAGGCCCCCTTCAACCTTCAGAACATGGTGATGAAGGAAAAGGGCATGCTCGAAAAAGCCTTTGAAAAGGACGGCGTGAAGGTGGAATGGAAGGTCATTACGTCGGGCGCCAAGCAGGCGCAGGCGATGGCCGCCGGATCGGTTGACGTTTCCGCCGTGATGAATACGGCTTCGCTTCTGATGGCCAACGGCGCAGGCAATCCCGTCTACGTGGCGAGCGGCGTATCTCATCCGGCGGATACCTTCGCCATCATCGGCAAGCCGGGGACGAAGCTCACCGTGGCCGATCTGAAGGGCAAGAAGGTGGCCGGCCCCCGCGGCACGGTTCTGCATCAGCTTCTCGTCGCCGCTCTGGTGAAGAACGGCATGAAGGCCTCCGACGTTGAATTCCTGGCAATGGACATTCCCGCTGCCATGGCCGCCGTGACAAGCGGACAGGTGGATGCCGCGCTTCTTGCCGCTTCCGGCATCATCAAGGCTCAGGAAGCGGGCTGCAGCGTCATTACGACGGCCAAGGACATCGTCAACGTGAACCTCGTGATGACGGCCAGCAAGAGCTTTGCCGAAAAGCATCCGGAAGCACTGGCGACGGTGGTCCGCGTCGAACGTGAAGCGCTGGAATGGATCAACGCCAACTGGGATGAAGCGGTGAAGATCGGCGCGAAGGAACACGGCATTTCGATCGCCGACGCTGAAAAACTGGCCAAGTGGTCCAACTATTACAACGCGCTGACTGAAGCCGATGTGAAGGGGCTGGAAATCGACCAGCAGTTCCTGGTTGAAAACGGCATGATGCGTCAGCCCGTGGACGTGAAGTCCATCGTGCTTCCGATCGCCATGCAGAAGTAACCGCCGGGTGAGGTTATGTTTGTTCAGACGCCGTTTTCCGTGCGCGTGAGGGAGCCGGAAGGCATTCTTTCCTTCACGCGAGACGATATGATCGCCTATGCGGGCCTGGAAAACGTCATTGCGAGCGCCGTCACGCTGCGGCTTTTATCCCGTGCGTTTGCCGACCTGACCGAGGACGGCGTCCCGGACCGGCGCAGCATCCGCATTCTCACGGCTTTTGCCGGCGAGGGTGTCAGGGACTGCATCGAGCTCGTCACCCGGGCAGTTACTCAGGGCCGTTTCGTTCTTGATCCGTCCGCTGCGACATTTCCCGCGACGCCGATCGGCGGCGCCATGTATTTTGAAGTCGCCTGCGCGGACAGGGCCATGGCGTACACCTTTTCGGAGAGCATTTTCGATGCGGAATGGTGCCGTCAGGTGGCGGCCTATCAGCAGGGGACGGCGGATCCTGCCGTCCATGCGGCCTATGTAGCCTACAAATTCGCCAAGGTCGGACGCATTCTGGCCATGCCGGATGTGTTTGCGGAGGTGCGTCCCTGTTCGGCCGAGCGTCTCATTTCACTCATGTCGGGGAGGACCGTCAAATGACGGAAATCGTATCTGTTCTTGATCAGGGCGTCAGACTGGACATCCCGTTTGAGGCCTGTGTTCTTTACCACGGGCGCGACAGCATCGGCGGTCTGGCGCTCGGGTTCAGACTGATGGCGCATGCTCTTCGCGTGCTGGCGCCCGAAGCGCCGCCGGAACGCTCGGACATCGTGTTCCGCACGGGCTTTCCCGGACCCGGCGTGCGCGATGCCGTCGAAATGACGACCCGTGCCGTGACGCGCGGCGAATGGCACGTGATTGAGAATCCTCCGGAAAATGCACCGGAGGGCGTTTACGGGAGGATGTATTTTGAAGTCTCGATCGGGAATAAAACAGCAGCCGTTCGGCTTGCCGGCGGCGCGCTGTCCGAAGATTTCGTCCGGACCGGACGCCGGGTCGTGGGCGGCGAGCGTTCTCCTGAACTCCTTGCTCACTGGGAGGCATGCAAGGCAGGACTTGCGAAGGCCGTGCTGGCGGCGGATCCCGATCAGCTCTTCGTAACGGTCGTGCGCTGATCCTCGTTTCAACAAAAAAGGCCGCTTCCGGCATTAGCCGGACGGCCTTTTCCCTATTTGCCGGACAGATCTTCAGATCAGCCGGTGATTTCAACGCGGAATTCGTCCGCCTCGTTCCAGAGCAGAGCAGTCAGCTGACGCGCGGTGTCCGAGAGCGCGGCACCGTCGGGGTCCGCGGGGTCGAGCGGGCGGCAGACGCCGCCTGAACAATCGTAGAACTGAGGTGCTCCGTAACGGGAAGTGAGGGTTTCCGTGCAGAAAACCGTCAGGTCGGCGAGCTGCTGCTTGGCGACGATCAGGGTGCCGTCGACATCATGCCGGGCATGTTCGCTGAACCACAGTTCGATTTCAGGATGACGGCGAAGCAGGGCGGCCGGAAGTGCGTCGGCCGCCGGACTGCCTGAAGCAGCAGGGAAAAGACGGATGGGCATGCTGAGGAATTCGTTCTGAAGAGTTTGGGCATTATAGGCCGCCAAGATTCCGCACCGCTTCGGTGCGCACGATGCAAAGACCGGCGAAAACCCTGCGCCAGAACAAAATCTGCCTGTTTGCTTCCGTCCTTTCTGCTCTGCCGGTGGTAATTTGCGGGCGGTCCTCCGCTTGCTCTTCAGCCGTTCAGAATCATCAGATGCCGCAAGCGGGAGAAAGTTTTCACGTCCCGCCGATTCTCGGTTTTTGTTGTCCTGCTCATGTCTTCCACTGCTTCGCCTCAGCTGCGCTGACGGCTGTTTTAGCCTGCGGACTTTTATCCGCCGCGGCCTGCGCATCCGAACTCACCGTTGCCTTGGGTTCGTCCTTCACGACGCTCGACCCCTACGATGCCAACGATACGCTTTCTCAGAACGTGGCCAAGTCTTTCTACGAAGGGCTTTTCGGCTTCGATGCCGCCATGAAGCCCGTCCCCGTGCTTGCTGCCGGTTACGCCGTCAGCGCCGACGGACGGTTACGCTTCGCGAAGGCGTGCGCTTTCATGACGGAACGGTTTTCAATGCCGAGGCCGTCAAGCCCAACTTCGACCGCGTGACGAATCCCGCCAGTCATCTGAAGCGATACGGGCTTTACTCGAATATTGCCAAAACGGAAGCGGTCGGTCCGTATACCGTGAAATTCATGCTGAAGGAACCCTTCTCGGCCTTCATCAACCAGCTGGCGCATCCCTCGGCTGCCATGGTCTGTCCGTCGGCACTGGCCGACGGGAAAGCGCTGTCGCGTCAGCCCTGCGGTACCGGTCCTTATGTTCTGGAGACCTACAGCCCGACATCGGTCCTTAAAGTGAAGAAGTATGACGGCTATCGGATTGCCGGCCTTCCGAAGCTCGACGGCATTACCTGGCTTCCGATGGCGGAAAGCAGCACGCGGTCGGCGATGCTGGGGACCGGTGAGGCTCAGGCAGCCTATCCCGTGCCGGCCGACCAGGCTCGGGCGATGGAGAGCAGCGGCGGAATCCGCATTGAAGCATCGCCGTCGATCATCGAGCGCATTGTTTCCTTCAATACCCGTGTCAAACCCTTCAGCGATGTGCGGGTGAGGCAGGCCCTCAACTACGCCGTCGACAAGAAGGCTTTCTGCCGGGTGGTGTTCAAGGACTATGCGGATCCTGCGGCCGGCGTCATGCCCGCAGCTGTGGACTATGCGGTTTCGTTTGATCCCTGGCCCTATGATCCGAAGAAGGCCCGAGAACTGCTGGCAGAAGCCGGCTATCCGGACGGCTTCAGCACGACGCTCTGGTCCGCCTTCAATCATTCGATGGGCAGCAAGGCGGTGCAGTTATTCAGCAGCAGCTGGCCCAGGTCGGCGTTCGCGTCAAAGTCGAGACGCTGGAAGCCGGTCAGCGCGTTGCTCGGGTGGAAAGCGTCCGCAGTCCGGACGAGGCAGGCGTGCGGATGTACTACTTCGGCTGGTCTTCGTCCACGGGCGAAGCGGACTGGGCCCTGCGTCCTGTCCTGGCTGAAGAAAGTTTTCCTCCCCGTCTCATGAACACGGCTTATTACCGCAATCCGGCTTTCGATGCGGAGCTTAAGGCCGCCCTCCGCACGACGGATCGTGAGGCCAAGGTCCGGCACTATCGCGTCGCTCAGGAAATTGTCTGGAAGGATGCGCCATGGCTCTTTCTGGCGGTCGAGCAGAACATTCTTCTTCGCAGTTAACGCCTGAGCGGCTTTCGGATTCTGCCCGACGGCGGGTTCGATTTCCGGGAGGCTGAACTTCGCTGAGAGACAGTCGGTTTCAGAACGACTAATCCCCGAAGAAGGCTTTCTCTTCTCACTGATCTGACTGATGATGAATAAGGCAAGCCCCCGTGATTTTTATACCTGTCTCGCCTTTTGACCCGCTCAGAATGATTCCCGAAACAGTCCGGATATATTGAACCAATGCAGCGTGAATCGGTCTGTGCCACAAGGCGCATTCGCGGCCGTTCTCCGAAGACGCCGACCGGCGTGCGGCCGAACCCAAGGAGCCGGTCGTCGTGAAGGGGGCCGTTTCTAGGTGAAGCGGTCCCCTAGGGCTTGCCGGAGATGGACGGAAGGCCTCCGGAAATGACGACGTGTTGCTGAAACGGAGTTCTCTTGTCTCCAAAAGGGGAGGGGGAGCCGCCTTTTTCCCCGGAATCCGTGTATTCTCGTTGAATCCGACTGAAAAAGACGGCCGCTTCTCCCGGAGGGCTTTTCAGGCATCCGAAGGGGAATACGGCCGGCGTTTTCCCTCTTCCTCCGATTTCCGATACTTGATTTCGTATGTCCGCAAGTGAAACGCTGAACCGCAATACGTATCTACGCCGCATCCTGACGGCCCGCGTGTACGACGTGGCTGAAGAGACGCCGCTCGACGAAGCGCGCAGACTCTCCCGCCGCATCGGCAACAAGGTGCTTCTGAAGCGTGAAGACCAGCAGCCGGTCTTTTCCTTCAAACTTCGCGGCGCCTTCAACAAGATGGTGCACCTGAGTCCTGAAGAACGGGCCCGCGGCGTCATCTGCGCCTCTGCCGGCAATCATGCCCAGGGTGTGGCGCTGGCTGCCAGACGGCTCGGATGCCGTGCGGTGATCGTCATGCCGGTGACGGCCCCGCGACTCAAGGTGGAGGCGGTCCGCAATCTCGGCGGCGAAGTCGTCCTGGCGGGCGACAGCTTCTCCGACGCGGCGGCCCATGCCGTGAAGCTTCAGCAGCAGGAGGGGCTCACCTTCGTGCATCCCTTCGACGATCCGCTTGTCATTGCGGGTCAGGGGACGATCGGCATGGAGATCCTGCGCCAGTATCAGCCCTCGGACGGTTCCCGGCCCGATGCGATTTTCGTTCAGATCGGAGGGGGCGGCCTCGCTGCGGGCGTGGCCACCTACATCAAGGCCATCTATCCCGAAATCAAGGTGATCGGCGTTGAAACCGTCGATTCCGACGCGATGAAGCGTTCGATCGACGCCGGCTGCAACGTGGCACTCGACGACGTCGGTCTTTTCTCCGACGGCACCGCTGTGAAGCGCGTCGGCGACGAAACGCTGCGACTTTGCATGGAGAATCTCGACGACATCATCCTGGTGGACTCCGACGAAATCTGCGCGGCCATCAAGGATGTGTTCGAGGATACCCGCACCATCGTCGAACCGTCCGGCGCGCTCTCGCTTGCCGGCCTCAAGGCCTGGGTGCGGCGTGAAAACGCGCAGGGCATGACGCTCGTCGCGATCACCTCGGGCGCCAACATGAATTTCGACCGTCTGCGCTTCGTCTCCGAACGCGCCGAGTACGGCGAAGGCCGAGAAGCCGTGTTTGCCGTCACCATCCCCGAAGAACGCGGCGCGTTCCGCAGGCTCTGCGAACTGGTCGGCAGCCGCAGCGTGACGGAATTCAACTACCGCATCAGCGACACGGAAAAGGCGTACATCTACGTCGGCATTCAGACCTCCGGTCCCGATGATGCCGATGCGCTCGAGAAGCTCTTCAACGAGAACAATCTGCCGGCGCTCAACCTGACGAACGACGAGCTGAGCAAGCTTCATCTTCGCCACATGGTGGGCGGACACAGCAAGCTGGCGACGAACGAACATCTGCTGCGCTTTGAATTCCCGGAACGCCCGGGCGCGCTGATGCTCTTTCTGACGTCTCTCGCACCGCAGTGGAACATCTCGCTCTTCCACTACCGGAACAACGGCGCCGACTTCGCCCGTGTGTTCGTCGGCATCCAGGTGCCGCCGGAAGACGATGCGCTCTTTGAAGACTTCCTGAAGAAGCTCAGCCGCCGCAATCTCGGCTACCGCTACTGGGACGAAACCGACAATCCGGCCTGCCGGTTCTTCCTGAGCTGAGCTCGGAATCGGTGGACGGCACCCAGTCCGTGCAGCTGCGGCGGTATCATCAGAGAGACGATGCCGCTGCGAAGCGCATCATTGTTTGTTCATTTCAAGAGGCGCAATCATGGCCGATCCAGTCATTGCCACAGCCATTCAGCGCGGACCGCTGGTCTGCGTCTACGACATGAAGCGCTATCAGCTCTTTTGCGTGACCGGCGAGCTGATGGGCTACACGGCGAACACCGTGACCGTGAAGAAGAACAGCGTGATCGTTGTGTACAACAGCCGCAGGATGACGATCAGCACACATACGGCCAGATGACCGGATGCGTACCGCGCTGCCGGCATCATTCGGAACGGAAGTGAGATCCTGCTGAGGAGTTCGGGATGAGAGTTCGCGACTGCGGTCTGCGCATCGGGGTTTTCGAATCCGGTCCGCACAATGCGCTGACGGACGTGTCCGGCGTCCTGGTCGGCCACGTCACGCTGAGCGACGACGGGAAGGGCATGCATACGGGCGTGACGGCGATCCGGCCGCATCCGGGCAATCTCTTTCAGGAAAAGGTACCGGCCGGGTTCTTCATCGCCAACGCCTTCGGCAAAATGACCGGCTATCCTCAGATCCTGGAGCTCGGCAATCTGGAGACGCCGATTGTTCTCACCAATACGCTTTCCGTGGCGGCTGGTCTGGACGGACTGATCGACTGGACGTTTTCCTATCCGGAGAACGCCGGCGTGCGAAGCGTCAACGCCTTCGTCGGAGAAACGAACGACGGCGGCTTCAACGACATCCGCGCACGCTTCGTCAGACCTGAACATGTCAGAGCGGCGCTTGAAGGCGCTTCCGCGGGGCCGGTTGCGGAAGGATGCGTCGGCGCGGGCACGGGGACGAAGGCCTTCGGCTTCAAGGCGGGCATCGGCACGTCGTCGCGCGTACTGCCGTCCGCGGCGGGCGGCTGGCCCTGGCAGAAGGCCGTGGAATCGGCCGACGGCTCCGCCGTCATCATCGTCGCCACGGATGCTCCTCTCGATTCCAGAAATCTCGAACGCCTGGCCAAGCGCGCCTTCATGGGCCTCGCCAGAACGGGCGGCGTCGGTTCCAACGGATCGGGCGACTTCGTGCTGGCCTTTTCAACGGCGCCGGAAAACAGAATCGCTCACGATGCGCCGGCACTCAGCTGTCCGACTTTCCGCACGGTCAGAAACGACGACATGACGCCGCTTTTCATGGAGGCGATTGAAGCGGCGGAGGAGGCGATCCTCAATTCGCTCTTTGCGGCGATGCCGGTACGCACGTTTGACGGTTCGGTCGCGGAACCGGTACCGCTTGAAACGGTGCTCGCCATGCTCCGGGAGGAGGGCAAAACACCGTAAAAATCCCGTTCGGGATAGAAAAGGCGGATCGTGCAGGACGATTCGCCTTTGTGCTTTCTGCAGCTGCAGGGAAACGTGTTTCGTCAGAGCGGCTTGTACCAGCCCATGCGGGCATCGGTTCGCAGCGGGCATTCGGCCATGACGGTGCGCACGGCAGTCTCGAAGTCTTCCAGTGTTTTGGCTTTGAAGATGGCTTTGCCCGGCTTTTCGCTTTCATCGAAAAGGCTCAGCTGATAGAACCAGTATTCCTTCATACGCATCATGGTGTTCTTGAGACTGCCGAAGGCGTCGAGATAGGACTCGAAAAGGGCGTGACGGAACGTTTCGAGTTCGTCGAGCGTCGCTGCCGGTCCGCCGCGGATCTTGCGCAGAAGCGCCGGATCGGCCATCAGGGCGCGTCCGATCATGACGTGGGCAAGATTCGGATAGCGGTCGGTCGCGGCGAAGCAGTCGGCCGGCGTTACGATGTCGCCGTTGTAGCCGACGGGCATGGGAAGTGACGCGTAGACGCGGTCGAGCGTGCCGAGGCGCACCGTTCCCTTGTACTGATCGGTCTTGAGCCGCGGATGGATCGTGAGCGACTTCATCGGATAGCGCGAATAGATGCCGCAGAGACGGTCGAATTCGTCTTCGTCGGCAAAGCCTACGCGCGTCTTGACGGAGATCGCAATCGGCAGATCGGCGGAAAAGATGTCGGTCAGGAAATCGTTGAGAGCATAGGGTTCGCGAAGAAAACCGGAGCCTTTGCCCTTGGCGACGACGGTGCCGGCGGGGCAGCCGAGATTGAGATTGACTTCGTCGTAACCCATCTTGGCGAGTGCTTTGGCGGCCCAGATGAAGTCCTGGGAGCGGCGCGTCAGCAGCTGGGGAACCGCTCGGAAGCCTTCGTTGATTTCTGGGCGAAGTTCGCGCATCTGACGGTCCGTGAAGCGGGGAAGCGCGGTCGGCGTGACGAACGGAATCCAGTAGCTTTCGGCGCCGCCGAAAAGGCGGGCGTGAACCCTTCTGAAGGGAAAGCCCGTCAGTCCCTCCATGGGAGCGACGGCAAGGGGCGGCACCGGGAGGCTCTGCATCATGAGAAAAGCGAAAGAAAAAATCGAAAAGGCAGATTGTAGCCGAGGGCGGTCCGTGCGTGAGGGTTTTCGGGAACAGCTCAGCCGCCTTTGCTTTCCTTGGCATCGCGGCCGGGTGGATTGCCGAAAAGCCGCTTGTAGTCGCGGGTGAACTGCTGCACGCTGACGTAGTCCACTTCGAAGGCGGCGGTCGACGCGCTGCGGTTTTCTGAAAGCATCAGGCGCTTGGCTTCATGGAGCCGCATGCGCTTCTGGTACTGCAGGGGTGAAAGCGACGTAATGGCCTTGAAGTGGTGATGGAAGGTCGAGACCGACATGGCGCTCACTGAAGCCAGTTTTTCAACCGGCAGCGGCTCCCGATAGTGTTCGCGGATCCAGGCGACGGCCTCGGCGATGCGAGAGCCCGGCAGACGGCGGTCGCAGAGCTGCCGCAGGTTGAGACTGCGGCTGTGGGTGAGGACGAGCCAGTGAATGCGCCTCCGGCAGCCTTCTTCAAGGACCTTCAGCTCGTTTTCGTCATCCAGAAGGCGTACGAGCTGATCGAAGGCTTCGACGATGGCGGCCGTACTCTCGCAGACGCAGAGAGCCTGGGCATCTTCGCTGACGCAGCCGCTGCCGGACGCCAGGCCGCCCTCGCGGGCAAGCTCGGCGAGGAAATAGGGATCGAGCTTGAGCGAGAGCGACACCATGCCGCCGGCGCCGTAGACGTGTTCGACGCTGCCTACCCGAACGCGTTTGTCGCCCTGGAGAATGAGGGCGGCGGACAAGGTGTAGAAGCAGCTCATTTCCGTCTCGTCATGGTCGCTCCAGCTGAGGTTGAGCCCGCGGATCTTCGTCCAGTCGCGTCTGTTCTCGCGATAGCGTTCGGCAATGCGGCTCATGAGCCTGTCGGCATGAAACTGCCAGTCGGAATCGGGCATAGCGGTCCCCTCGGTGTATGTCGGCATTGTACGGAAGCGGCGCCGGAGAGAACGGCACCGCGCAAGTCCGGCCCCGGTTATTTCATGTGACGGCCGTAGAAGTCGGCAAGCTTGCCGACGGCGGCATTCACGTATTCAGGACGCCAGTAGGTCTGAATATGCGTTGCGCCCGGAATCAGGAAGAGATCCTTGTCCTTCGTGCCCGTGGCGAGCTCGAAGACTTCCTTCGTTATGTAGAGCGAGTCGGCCTTGTCGCCCGCCATCATGAGCAGCGGCGCCGTGATCAGCTCGACCCGGTCGCGCGCGTCCCAGGTCATGAGGGCCATCAGGCTCGCCTCGGTGTAGCGGAAGGTCGAATTCGGATGACGGTGGGTCTGTCCGTAGTAAATCAGTCCTTCGCGGTAAAGATCGTTTGTGATCTTGGCGACGGCTTCATCCGTGACGTGATCAAGGTCCACATTGCCGGCATAGACAGGCTCGCCGCCGGCGAGAGACTTCGCTCGGGCATCGGACGCAGCCTGCATGCGTTCCTTCACCGTGCCGAGGGCCGAATTCATGTAGCCGTTGCGGCGGACTTCTCCGGTGTTGAACATGGAGAGGGTGGCGACCGCCTTGAAGCGGCGGTCGGACTTGGCGGCATTGATCGTATAGCCGCCGCCACCGCAGATGCCGAGCACGCCGAGGCGCGAGGCATCGACGCCGGCATATGTCGAAATATTGTCCGCCATGCCGCGGATGTCTTCGGTGCGGTAATAGGGCTTGTCGGTGTTGCGCGGTTCGCCTTCGCTCACCCTCTGCAATGAGGCGTCGGCGGCCAGCGTGACGTAGCCGAGTTCAGCGAGACGCTGGGCATAGAGGCCGGCCACCTGTTCCTTCACGCCGCCGTTCGGATGGGCGACCACGACGGCCGGATACTTTTTGGCAGGGTCGAAGCCCGCCGGCATATAGACATTGGCGGCAATGCGGCGGCCGTGAAGGATGTAGCTCACGGGCGTGAGGTTGACCTGACCAACGGTGTTTTCACGGACGGCGCCTTCATAGACGAGACCGAAGGGGTTCTGGGAGACAGGCGCGGCGGATCATCGTCCGGGAAATCAGGCTCGAAAGAACGGCCGGCACCGTCAGAGCAGTCCGAAGTCCGCTGCTTGAGCGTGCGGACTACGATGCGCTGGTCATTCTGACGACGACCTGGGACGGGCGGGCGGCCGAGCCTCTTGCCGCCTGGCTGCGAGGGCAAGGTCTGGGGGGACTGTTTGCAGTGACCGGCAGCACCCACGGCGGAGGCGGCGTCATGAAGACCCGATCGGATCTTGAGGCGGCGCTCGCCGGCGTTCGTCTCGGCGCGCATCTCCCGATTTTCGGATCGGCCGGTGCACGGGACCGGCGGGTTCGCAGGTGGCTCAGAGAGAACGGTCTAGCGCTGAAAAACTGAAGAGAGATGCTCAGAGAGCCCGATGCCAGGCTAGTTCGAAATCACCGTTTCGGACGCGAAGCTCCGTTTCGGTGAGCTTCACGATGAGAAGGCGCTCTTCAAAGGGGATGGTCTGCCGGTTGCCGACGCTTTTGCCGGCGAGCACCAGGGTTCTGCCGTCGGAGGACCAGCGCTCGTAGACGAGGGAGACCATGCTGAGGGAGCGTGCGCTGCCGTCCGGCAGCAGTTCGAAGCCCTGTTCGGCGCCGGGCATGCCCGGAACTGGCTGAAGCCATCTGCCCGTCAGCGTAGGCGCGGAAGGGCGGGACGCGCAGGAGGCAAGAAGCGGAAGAGAAAGAGACGCAAGTAAGAGGCGCCGGTGCATAAAGAGTTTTCCGAACGAACAAAGCATCAGGCCGACTTTAGCAAAGTCGGCGCCGACGGGGCCGTCTAAAATAGCAAGCAGACATTTCCGCTGGCAGATCCGTTTTTCGTTTTGCAGTTCTTTCATGGCCGCCGATCAATCCACCCGCACACGAATGCTGATGGCACCGGTTTTTCCGCTGGTGCTTCGCCTCGGCATCCCGACCATGATCAGCATGCTGACGCCGGCGGTGTACAACACGGCCTCCACTTATTTCGTGTCGTATCTTGGCACGGCCGCGGTCGGCGCGCTCGGCGTCGTGTTCGCCCTGCAGACCCTGATGGGCGCTATCGGCATCATGGTCGGTCAGGGCTGCGCTTCGCAGACCTCCCGTCTGCTCGGCGCCGGCCGGGTCGACGAAGCCGGCCGGATTGCCGGCACGGGCTTCGTCATGGTGCTCACCGGCGGTTTCCTCTACCTGGTGCTGGGCGAACTCTTTCTCGACCCCCTCCTGAGGGCGGCGGGCGCCACGCCGGGCATCCTACCCTGGGCGCGGGCCTATTCGGAAATCCTGCTTCTCGGCGCGCCGGTGATGTGCGCGTCGTTCACGCTCAACAATCTCCTCAGAAGCGAAGGCCTGGCCTTCATCGGCATGATCGGCCTGGTGTCGGGCGGCATCCTCAACGTGCTGCTGACGCCGCTCTTCATCTTCACGTTCGATCTCGGCATCCGCGGCGCCGCCTGGGCGGCGGTGCTTTCGCAGACAGTGAGTTTTGCCGGACTGCTGTCGCACTACATCCTCGGCCGGGGACTCATCCGTCTTGAGAGGCCGACGTTTGCCCGCATTCGCGAGCTCGCGCCGAGAATTCTCGGAAACGGCGTTCCGAGTCTCACGCGCAATCTGCTCGGCGCGGCGGCCGCATCGGTGCTCAACCTGTCGGCGGGCGCCTTCGGTGACGCCGCCGTTGCCGCGATGAGCATCGAAGGACGCGTGCTGATGAGTGTCAACGCGGTCATGATCGGACTCGGACAGGGTTTTCAGCCTGTACTGGGATTCAATTGGGGCGCCCGGAAGTTTGATCGGATTCGTCTGGCGCTGGTCTGCACTGTGTCGGCGGGGTTCGCCTTCATGTGCTCGGCCGCCGTCGCCGCCTGGATCCTGGCGCCCGACATCATCGGTCTTTTTGAAATCCGCGAGCCCGAGGTGCTCGCGATCGGCGTCATGGCGCTGCAGTTTACGGCGCTCGGCTTTCCCTTCGTTCCGGTCAGCATGATCGCCAACATGACGTTCCAGGTGCTCGGCAGAGCCCGCACGGCGACCTTTCTCGCCAGCCTGAGACAGGGCGTCTTCTTTCTGCCCGCCGTGGCCGGACTGCCGCTCGTCTTCGGCATCGAAGGTCTCTGCGCCGCCCAGGCCGTTGCGGAATGCCTGTCGTTTTTCGTCTGCGCGGTGATTCTCGAGCGCTTTCGCCGTCAGGTCAACGAGGCTCAGGTGCGGGAAACGGCTCAGTAAGAGAGACGGTGCCGATGCCGGCAGGCAAGGAATGCCGGCCCGGCGGAACAGTATTCCGGAAAAGAGAATGCCCGGCCGCAGCGGGACTGCAGACCGGGCATCAGTTCAGAAGCCGGATCGGAAGAGATCAGGCAAGCATGTCGCGGACCGTCTTCTTGTAGATTTCAAGACAATTGAGGACCTGTTCGGGCACGCCGTATTCGTTATCGCCGTGCATGTTGCCGCCGGACGGACCGAAGGTGACCACGGGAATGCCGAGCGACACCGCAAGGATGTTCGAGTCGCAGACCGAGGGGTCGTATTCGATGCGCAGTTCTTCTCCGGTGACTTCGGCAAAGTTGCGGCGCAGCGTCGTGACGAGCGGATGGTCTTCCGGAATCGCGAAGGACTGCATGTAGGGACTCTTGCGGGGCTTCAGGCGGATGTCGCACTTGTCCCCGAGTCCGAGCTTCTCGGCGGCTTCCTGCATCTGGGCGATGCAGGTTTCGGCGGTTTCGCCTGGCACGACGTAGCGGTCGACGAACATATAGCAGCTGTCGGGCACGACGAGCACGCCGGAATGGCCGCCTTCGATGTAGCGCACGCACCAGGTGCCGTGATGAAGCTTCGGATGCGTGAGCGTCGGCAGCGCTTCGATGGCGGCGGCCAGACGGCCGGCGCTGATGAGCGCGTTTTCGCCGACTTCGGGATAGCGGCTCGCATGCGCGGCCACGCCCTTCACGGTGATTTCAAAGCTGAAGCGGCCGCGGAAGCCCACGGCGACGTTGTCGTAGCGGCATTCGGCCATGATGGCGCAGTCGGCCTGGATGTTGCCTTCGTCGACGAGCTGGTAGGTGCCCTTGCTGAGACCTTCCTCGTCGGCGACGAAGCAGCCGAGAATGCGGCCGCTGAATTCATCGCGGTGAGCGGCGAAGTATTCCAGTGTCGAGAGAATGCAGGAGATGCCGCCCTTCATGTCCATCGAACCGCGGCCGTAGACGAGGCCGTCTATTTCGGTGGCCTTGAAGGGGTCCGTACGCCAATTGGCCGGATTCACGTCGACCGTGTCGATATGACCGATCAGCATCATGGTCTTGCCGGGACGGCCGCTGTCGAGAACGCACCAGACGCTCGGACGTTCCTTGTCGGTGTCTTCTGGGAAATAGCTGCGGTGCGCTTCAAGGCCGAAGCTTTCGAGCACGCCGGCAACATAGTCGGCAGCGTCGACTTCGCGGCCCGTGACGGACTTGATTCCGATGAGTTCGTGCCAGCGGCGGATAACGGTTTCCATAATGGGTTCCCTATAATGAGTAATTCGGTTTCAGCAGTGTCGGATTCAGGCGGCCTGCGGCTTGGCGGGTTCTTCGGTATTTTCGCGAAGCTTCGCCATGCCGATGCCGGTGAGGGCATAGAAGACCGAGAAGAGAATCGAGAGCCAGAGCATCGGTGCAAAGGGCAGGAAGGCCATGTTGGCGACGCCGAGCGTGGAGGCCGTGTAGGAACCCGTGGTGGACCAGGGAACCAGCGGAGCAAGGCCCGTGCCGGTGTCGAGCATCATGCGCATGAGGTTCTTGCGCTGCAGGCGGTATTCCGGGAACATGTCCTTCGTCATCGCGCCGATGACGGGGTAGCTCACGTAGTAGGCGCCGGTGATCGTGAAGAAGACGGCGTGCAGGCACATGACGAGGAAGCTCATGATGCGGCTGTTCCGGGCGGCCTTCTTGACGAGGTCGAGCAGCACCTGGGCGACGCCGGCCGTGCGAAGCGGGGCGCCGAACATGGCGGCCGCCATCAGAAGGCCGATCGTGGAGAGCATCGAGGTGAAGCCGCCGCGGTTGAGCATCTTGTCGACGAGTGCGGAGCCGCTGTGGCCGGAATAGCCGGAATACATGTAGGTGAGGGTGTTCTTGAGGCTCACGTCCTGCAGAAGCATGGCGAGAACGGCGGCGACGGCGATGCCGGCGACGAACGTGGGCAGCGTGGGCTTCTTCCAGCAGATGAGCGCGATCACGACGGCAACGGGCAGAAGCGTGATCGGATTGAGACTGAAGCTCTTCGCGATCGTCTGAAGAATTTCGGTGTAGGCTGCGCTTTCAACCGTGCCGTTGCCGAAGTTCAGGCCGTAGATGAAGAAGAACAGAAGGCTGATGATGTAGGCCGGACCCGTGGAAATCAGGGCGTGGCGGATGCCTTCCATCAGGGGCGTGTCCGTGACCGTGGCCGTAATGACGGTCGAGTCGCTGAGCGGGGACATCTTGTCGCCGAAGAAGGCGCCGACGCAGATCGCGCCGGCGGCGGCTTCGAGCGGCACGCCGAGACCTTCGGCCACGCCCATGCAGGCGACGCCCACAGTGGCGAGCGTGCCCCAGGAAGTGCCAGCGAAGGTGCTCATCAGCGTGCAGAGAATGCAGGCGACCGGCAGGAAGAGGGCCGGGGTGATCACCTGCATGCCGTAGTAGATCATGACGGGAATCGTGCCCGCCGCCATCCAGGAGCTGATGAGCACGCCGACGGCGAGCAGAATCAGCATGGCGATCAGCATCGAGGCGATCGTGTCCTTGATGCCCTTCTGCAGCGCATCGTAGGGAATGCCGAAAAGGCAGGCCATCAGGCACATGATGACGCCGTCGACCGCAAGCACGATGCGGGCGTTGACGCCGAGACCCATGAGGCCGAAGAAGATGATGAAGACGCCGACGGCCAGCATCAGCATGGCCTGCCACGGCGCGACGGTACGTTCCTGAGTGTTGTTTTGCACAGCGGGTTCCCCTGTCAGCAAAGAGTTGAAAACAATAAAGGCCGTGAGCCTTCTTCCGGACTCACAGCCCCATTGGCAGTTCTTTGCGGGTACGACAAAGGATCGCCGTAAAACGGCAGGACTGACAAGTATCCGGCAGCGCTCCGCATTTCTGCGACAGTCCGCAGGATGTTCTCCTGCAGCCCAGGTCCGGCACGCGAGGATGCAGTGCCGTCCTTCGGCGGTGCTCCCTTTCTGCTTCACTCCCTCCCCAGGGTTTGTCAGCAAAGCCTACTGATGAGAACCGCGCCTCTACCTTGATGGTTTCAAATTGTAACCCTGCGGAAATAAATGTCCATAGAGCAAAGTGCTTATGGGCGGAGGAGACGCAAGCGCTTCGGAAATCGGGAAATTCTGAATGAGCCGCGAATGCCGGAGCAAAGGCGCCCCATCGGGCGGAGGGAGAAAAGCGGCGGGGGCAGGCGGCTTCTGCCTGCAGGAGAGTCGTCAGCAGCGGACGGTGACGGATTCATCGAATAAGACGCACCCGATTCGGACATCGCGGATTCGGACATCGGCGCAGGACGCCGAGCGGCGGAACAGCGCTTGCTCGTTCGGAAGCATTCGGGTTAAAGTGTGTCGTCAGACTTTAACCGACCATGAGCAGAATATGCCCCGACGCGACAAGTATCTTCTGGTGAAGACCGGTATCCGACGCCGCATCGCCGACGGCGAATGGAGGCCCGGCGAGAAGCTCCCGGCCTTCGACCGCCTGGCCGGTCTGTTCAAAGTCGGCATCGGCACGGTGCGCCGTGCGATCGAGACGCTCGAGGACGAGGGCGTCATCATCTGCCGTCACGGCAGCGGCACCTACGTGTCGAGCTACATCAAGGGCGGCTACTGGAATCGGTTTCAGCGCTTTCAGCGTCCCGACGGCTCGATCATCGAGCGATTTCGGGACCGGGTGCTTCTTTTTGAAGTCATTCCTGCGTCGGCCGACATCGCCGAAAAGCTCGGCATTCCCGAAGGGAGGGATGTCGTTCACTGTAAGCGCCTGATGCGCTTTGACGAGAAGGCATCGGGACTCGACGAGTCCTACCTGGTCCGATCGATTTTTCCCCGCATCAGCGCGGAGGATTTTGAAAAGCGCGAGCCCGGGCAGAACCTTTACGCGCTTCTGGAAAAAACCGACGGCGTGCTTGTTGCGTCATCGAGCGACTACGTCAGAGCGGAGCTTCTGAGCGAAGAGGATGCCGCCATGGTCACGCTGCCTCCGGGCATTCCCATGCTCGTCGTGACGCGCATCACCTACGACGCGCACGGAACGCCCTGCGAGTACCGCATTGAAAAGGCGGACAGCCGCTACTGCCGCATCCGCCTCTGAGCGTCAGCGCTTCAGCAGAGGCCGAGCGCCCGGCCGAGACATTCGAGCGCATCCTTCACGTCGAAGCAGCGAAGGGGCTGAGCGCGCAGAGAAAGCATGCTTTCCGCCGCACCGCTTCCGAGCTGAGTGAGACGGTTTTCCTCAAGCATCGCGCGGGCGCTGGCCCGAAGCGCGAGCCGGCAGGCCGTCACGGTCGGATCGGCATCGGCCAGGCGGTCATCTCGGAAGACGTCCCGGATGACGAGGCGGTCTTCGGCGCCGTCCGCTGCAGCTTCGACGGCGAGTGCAGCAATCGTGCCGAGGAGGTCGTCCCGAAGGGGAAGCGTCGTCACGAAGAAGCGGTCGTCTGCGGCGGCACGGCCGAAGGCGGGGGCCGCTCGTTCCGTGCGCAGCCGGATCACCGTGCCTGTCTCGACGCCGGGCCAGCGTTCTCTGAAGGCGGGGTTCAGGGACGTGCCGAGGAGCAGTGCCAGACTGCGGCGGGTTTCGCCGGTTTCAGATACTTCGCCGGCTTCTTCATCGCTGACCGGACGGGGTCTGCTGCGGTTGAAGAGCTGGGAAGCGGCTTTGACGGCGTGAGCCCCCGTGAGAGGGATCAGATAACCTGAGCCGTCGGCCAGAAGCGATTCAAGAAGACGGTTGGGAACGCACTGCGCCCCCGTCGTCATCACGCACCCGGTCACCCGGAAGCCGTCCAGCAGGGCCGGATCAGCCGACCGGCCGCTGAGATCGATGCTCAGCATGAATCTGCCGCGGCAGTCGCGCGAGAGGCTCAGGGCGCTTTCTGCCGACGTTCTCTCGAAAGCGTGCAAAAGCACCGGTCTGATCAGGCGAAATGCGGTTTTTTCAAAGGACTTCGGATCGATGAAGCGAAGGACTTCCGCCGCATGGCGTTCCGTCAGGGCGGAGAGCGCGATGCCGGGCACGGCTTCCTTCAGCATGGCGCCGCGCCGCCGGACGAAATCCTCCACCGAGCCGTCGCTTCCCGTAAGGGCCTGAAGGTAGAGCGCGGTCAGAAGATGAGCCGGGGAGAGACCCTCCGAAGCCGCTTCGTGATCATCATCGCCGGCCGGTGCCGGGACCTCAAGGGCAGCGGAAACAGGCGCACCGCCAGCACGGACCGTATCCGCCGATTTTTCTGCCGGCAGTGTGGCGCCGCCGGCCTGAGGCTCTGTTTCAGAGCCGGCTTCGTCGTGATGGATGTCGTCGGCAGGCGTGACTGCATCGGAGGGCGTTTCCGGAGATGCAGTGCTATCGCCAGCGGCACAGCCTGATTCAGGGGTGAGTGCTCTATCTTCCTCCGGCACAGGGATTTCTGATGCGGCAGGGTTTTCGTCGGCGCGGGGATCGGTCGGATCTGCAGCGGCTTTTCCTGCCTCTGCAGCGTCGGCGGAGGTCACGCACGCCGTTTCCCCGGCCGGTGAAACGGAGGATACTGCGTCGGATGCGGCATCCTTCGCGAGCTCGGCGGCTTCTTCGGCTTTGGTCTCTCTGTCGTTGATTTCCGCAAGCTTCTGAGTCAGCAGCCACTGCTTGCTCGGGGTGAAGACGCCCTTGCGGATGGTGCCGATCGATTCCCTGCGTTTGGTGCAGCCGGGCGAGCGGTGCTTGCCTTCACGGAAGACCTGATAGAGGCCCTGTTTCTTGTTTTCATTGAGCTGACAGCCGGGCGGGATCTCAGGGAACTTCTCGTAATCAACCTTCATCAGACAGACACTCCTATAAAAACGGGAGGTTGATTGTACAGCATGAGAGACCGTTATCCGAGGTTCTGAGGGAAATCCTATATTTAATAGGAGTCCGGCCGGGACCAACCGGACCGTATACGAGCGGCAGCATCCGCTGATGCCGCCGCTCCTGAAGGCAGAACGAGCTCCGGCCTGTCTGCGACGCTCTGCGGCTTTTCTCTCGAAAGAGCCAAACGATTCGAAGCCTGTCTGTCAGGGGCGCCTATCAGGCATTCCGATTTAGCTCGTCTCTTCCTGATCGGGCGTCTCAGCCTCTGACGAACTTCACCATGCAGTCGGCGGCTACGATGCCGCTCGTGAAGGCAAGCCCGAGCGCAGCGCCCTCATTTTCATAATAAGGCGAGCAGTAGAGACTGCCGTTGTCGACGCCGGCAACATAAAGACCCGGAATCGGCTTCTGGTCGGTCGTGAGCGCCCGGCAGTAGGCATCGGTCTTGACGCCGCCGAACGTGCACCAGATGGAGGGTTCGTATTCGACAACCCGGAATCTGCCGGGTTTGAGCGCTTTGAGCAGATAGCTGCTCTTGAAGAAATCATCGTCAGATCCGCTCCGGCAGAGCTCGTTGTATCTGGCAACAGTTTTTTCAAGATTCTCAAGCCCGAAAGCCTTTGCGCACTCGGCGAGCGTCCCCTCTGCGGCATACCCGCGGGAGACGGCCTCGGCCATGTCTTTGTCAAGATTCGGGAGCTTTTCCTTCGCAAGGCCTGTCATGCCGACATACCAGTCCCGGGGACGTCCGTAGTAGCTGAGAATGCCTTCATCGCGGCAGCACCGGTACATGTCTTCGTCGAGAACCGCATAGTAGCGGGCTGCGCGCAGGCTGATCTCTCCGCCCAGAGCGAGAGGACGGTCGGAGAGGTACTGTTCGTTCATGAAGCGGTCGCCGTAGGCGTCGACGATGAGGCCGCCGTAAATGGCAAAACGGAGCGCGTCATTGGAACGCACGATCGCCTTTCCCTGTTTGGCGCACTTGCGGTTGGCGCCGCCGAACTCATTGCAGCAGAGCGCCCAGTTGCGGTCTGCGACGCCGCCCGCCTCCATGATCATTCTGTAGCCCGCGCCGTTCGAAAGAGTGTTGCAGAGCGGCATGACGCTGATGTCTCCGAAATGTTCGCGGATCATCTCGTCGCTTCCGGCGTAACCGCCGGTTGCAACAAGCACGGCCTTGGCCTCATAGCGCGCATACGTGCCGTCTTCTCCGTTTTTCACCAGCACGCCGGCGACGGCGCCGTCCTTTTTAAGAAGCCGAACAGCTTCCCGCTGTGTTTCGAAAACGCCGCCCATGGCCGTGAATTTTGTAATGAGCGGACCGAATCGGTCGGTGCCTCGAAGCTGCCGGCCTTCCTTGTCGGCAAAGTTGTGCCGGGCTCTGAAGCCCATGCCGTAGGCATCGCGCCTCAGTCCCATATTGACGCCGTTGTCCATGAAGGCGGAGACGACGCGTTCTCCCTGTGCGACGCACTTGCGCAGAAGACCTGCGTTCACGGTGCCGCGGCTGAAACCGTTTTGGCATTCAAAAAGGGTCCGCACCAACACGGTTGCCCGTTCGGCCGCCTGAACGCGGGTTTCAGCCAGCGCGGGTCCGCCTGCCTGACTCCCGTTGCTGACGCCGCAGCTGCTCCCCTTTTCCAGCAGACGGGTTTTGACGCCGGCTGCCTGAAGAACGAGCGCGGCCTGAATGCCGGCGGCGCCGCAGCCGAGAACGACGGCTTCGGTCTTTACCGTCACGGCGGGCACGATCCTGTCAAGGTCGACCGTTTCGTTCTTCGATCCGTCGATCTCGACGCGAACCTCGACAGATGTCCCGGATGCCTGACTCATGCAGTCGGCAAGCGCTGTTTTGACGGCGTTGGAGGTGACCGTAGCACCTGAAACACCGTCGACCGAGCAGGTCTGGGCGGCGAGCATGCGTTTGGCCATCAGTTCGCCGATGTCGGCGCCGATGCCCTTGGTCTCGCCGGCAGCGTCGATGACCACATCAACAATGCGGCTGCTGTCGAATGCGGCTTTGACCGTCACGTCGCTGCTGATGCCCGCAGCCTTCGCCGTGTAGATACCCGGCTTGTAGGTGAGTTGCGGCGCGTCTGCAGCACAGGCGCCGCGCACGCCGATTCCGGCGGCGCCAGCGGCTGCAGCGGACCTCAGAAAGGCGCGGCGGCCGAGAAGATGAGTGCTGTTCATATGAGAAACCTCCTATATCCGCTCTCTTTCTTATGCTGAGAGCCTGTTGGACGGAAGTCTAGGAACTGCACGCTTTGCAGACTGTCGGCATGCCGACAGTCGGAGTCCGGTTTTTGTTTCATCCGAACAGTTTTCGGACAGGCGACAAAACGTTCGGGGAGCTGCGGCGCAGACTACGGGTCATTCAGAAGCTTCAGATCACGGGATGCTTCCGAGGATCTCTGAAGCGGAACATCCCGCATCGGATGAAAAAAGGGACATGCCCGGGAAGGCATGTCCGCATGTCGGACAGAAGCAATCTCAGTAGAGTGCTCGCCTGATTTCCTTTTCCAGCGTGGTGATCCACTTGTTGTACTTGCGGTGGATCGTTTCGCGTCCTTCGGCCTTTTCATAGCCGAGGCCGAAGGACTTCACATAGGCGATGCTGAACTTCTTGGGCGTGTAGCTCACGTTGATCGTGACGCCGAGCTTGTCGCCGCGGCGGTATTCAAGAACGACCAGACCGGGAAGGTCGCTGACCACCTTCCATTTATAGTGCCGGGCGGCCTGATGAATGGCGGAACGGACGTCCTGAGCGGAATGGACGGCAGTGATGACGGTGGGAGGAAGAACGAGCAGATCGGCGGCGGATACCGGAAGGGATCCTGCCGAGAGCATGACGCCGAGAGCGCAGGCGGCAAGGAATTTTTTCATGGGAAAACCGAACAGGAGCAAAAATCGAAATCGGTTCGGACAGACCGAGAGCCGTCCGGGTGGCAGACGGCTTCGGACTGAGAGCGAATGCATTTAATTATAAGTGCGGGCGATTCTGCTGTTTTCTCTTTGAAGCGACGGATGCCGGAAGGGCTGCAGAGGAAAAAAGAGGGCGCAGTTCCCGTCGGAATGCGCCCGAAAACGGTCTTCATAGTGCCGAAGACCACAGCATGCTCGGTAACGGCCGTCTGTTACGGCTTGTCTGTGCCGGTCTTTTCAAGAAGACCGATCTGTTCCTCCAGAAGAGAGGCGATTTCGTAATGGTTGATCAGTTCGCGCAGAACGAGCAGGAAGGAGAGATAGAACTCGCAGCAGCGGATCGACATGTTTTCCTGGGGCTGGGACTCGATGAGCCTGTGCTGCACCCGCTCGATGCGTGCCACGATCTGCGGGGCTCTTGCCCGGATCGCTCCGGAGTCGGCCCTGATGCCGTCCGAGCCGGAGGTTCGGATGAGTTCGCCGATCAGTTCGGAAATGTCGCGCACGACCGGCGCCGACATGACACGGTGGCGGTTTGCGACGTGTTCGCGAGCCAGCGTTGCGAGGTTGAGAAGCGCGCGGGAGACCTCGCGGGTATTCGTGCAGGCCCTCAGATAGCAGTAGCGGGCATCGAAGTCGGCCTTTGAGGGCGCGGGCGAGGACTCCGCCATGCGGTAGTAGAAGCTGCGTTTGGCGGAGGCTTCCTCAAACAGATCCGATGCGGCATTTTTAATGCGGGTGAGCTCACGCTCGCTGTCGGTGCTGAAGCAGGCGAGAACCTGCTCAAGGAGGCTGAGCGTGCCCGCAAGCGTCGTACCGGTGGCTTCGGAAAGCCGTGTCCGCACGGCGGGAGCATCCCACGTGCCGCTGCTGCTCTGAGAAGGAAGCGCATCGCCGCCCGATTTTCTGAGATTCGAGCGCACGAGGAGGAAGAGAGCCAGCAGGCCGAGAACGACCGCGGAGGCTTCTCCGCCGATGAAGACGAGTGCGGCGACGGCAGCTGCGAGAGTGCTTGCGGAGAAAGCGGTCAGGAACCAGCCGCTGATGACCGTCAGCACGCCCGAGATTCGGTAGACCGCTGTTTCGCGGTCCCAGGCGCCGTCGGCGAAACTCGAACCCATGGCGACCATGAAGGTGACGTAGGTCGTGGAGAGCGGCAGCTTGAGCGAAGTGGCGGACGCAATCAGAATGGCCGATACCATGAGGTTGACCGAGGCGCGCACGCAGTCAAAGGGAAGCTCGGGCTCGCCCTTCACGACCGGAGCCGGTTCGAAGCGCCGGTCGATGCTGCGGCTCACCGACTGTGGAATGAACTGATTGATGAGGCGTCCGAGACTCATCGACGTACGCACGATGACGCGGCCGGGAAGAGAGGCGCCGAACTGTTCCTGCGTGCCGGCGCGGCTCGACGAAAGATTGATCGACGTCTGCACGACGCGCATGGCTTTTTTGGAGAACCACAGCGTTGCCACCATCACGAGGCCCGAGGCCAGAAGGAAGAGGGTCGGCGCCTGTGTGGGCTTGAGGAGGCCCGCCATCATGAATTCGGTGTCGGCGACGCCGGAAGCCTGCCACTCCCTGAAGCTGTCCCAGGCGGCGAGCGGCACGCCCACGAAGTTCACGAGGTCGTTGCCGGCGAAGGCGAAGGCCAGAGAGAAGGTGCCGAGCAGGATGATGATTTTGAAGATGTTGACGCGGAAAAAGAAGATCAGCGCCTGGAAGAGAATCGTGAAGCCGAAGGCGAGCGCCGCGACAATGTCGCCCGTATTGTCCGCCATGAAGCGGAGCCATTCGGGACGCATGAAGCTCGCGCCCTTGGCGCCCTTCATGACCAGGAAGTAGATGATCGCGGTGACGGCGATGCCGCCGTAGATGGCGCCGAAGCGGCGGTAGGCTTTTTCAATCCTGAAGGAAAAGAGAAGGCGTGCGGCATACTGGGAGACGGCGCCTGCGGCAAAGGCGACGACGACGGAAATCAGAATGCCCGACACGATACCGAGGGACTTCGAGCTGTTGATGTACGCCGCGGCTTCAGTCAGCGGAAGGCCGGCGCTGATGACCTTGTAAAGCGCAGCGGCGAGCGCGCTGCCGAGCAGTTCAAAAACGATCGACACCGTGGTCGATGTCGGCAGACCGAGCGAGTTGAAGGTATCGAGAAGGATGACGTCGGCTACCATCACCGCAAAGAAGACGACCATGAGTTCGGTGAAGGTGAAGAGCTGCGGATGAAAAATGCCGGAACGGGCGATTTCCATCATCCCTGAAGAAAAGGTGGCGCCGGCAAGCACTCCGAGGCTTGCGACCCAAAGCGTCGTGCGAAACGAGGCGATCCGGCAGCCGATGGCTGAGTTGAGGAAGTTCACGGCGTCGTTGCTGACGCCGACGAATAGGTCGATGACTGCGATGACCGCCAGAAAGGCGAGCAGCATCAGATAGTACTGTTCCATTTTCGAATGTCGGTTGTTGGAATCACGGCCATTCTGAGGGCCGGGAGTGACAGAGGGGTGACGGCTTCGTGACATTTCCGTGACAAACGAATTCGTCGGACAACCTAGGTCGAATGGGGGATCGAATCGGCACCGAAGGAGGATGGCGGACCTGCAGGGTGCTCGTTATAGTCAGTTCAGAAGCAAAGATTTTTGTCTTCGGGAGGATGAGAACATGGCGGCTGAGGATCTGACGAAGGACCGGGTTTTCGAGCGCGAAGCGCTCGTGCTCGGGGTCGGCAACATTCTCTGGGCGGACGAGGGCTTCGGTCCGAGAGCCGCGGCAGCTTTTCATGAAGCCTATCTCGATCGGCCGGATACTCTGACGGCGGACGGCGGCACGCTCGGCTTCGGACTGATGAATCTCATATCGACTTCCAGACGTCTGCTGGTCTTCGACTGCTGCGAACTGCACGAGGAGCCCGGCACGCTGAGGGTTCTCAGCAAACAGGACCTGGCGCTCTGGACGTCCACGAAGCTTTCGCCGCATCAGACCGGCATGAGCGAGCTGCTCGGCACGGCGGCGCTTCTCGGAGAAATGCCCGAGAGCGTGGCCGTCGTCGGCATTCAGCCGGCAGTGCTCGACGACTACGGCGGGAGCCTCTCTTCTTCGGTGCGGGTCCGGCTGGAGGATGCCGTTGCCCTGGCCGCGGACGTGCTGGCCGAATGGGGGCTCCCTCATGAAAAGCGTCCCGCCGGTCTTCCGGAGGCGCCCCTGACGGCGGACTGTCTCGGCGTTGCCCGCTATGAGGCGGAGCGTCCGACGGAAGAGGAAGCCTGCCGCTGCGGCGACGAACGCTTTTTCACGGGGATCCCCGATGCCGTTTCGGCAGCGGCCCGCGTGCTTCCGTCATCCGGCGGAAGGAGGTGACCATGTGCATTGCGGTACCGATGCGGGTGACGTCGGTCGACGGCCTGACGGCGACGGTCGAGCGCTGCGGCCGGCTGCTGACGGCGGATGCGGCGCTGGCGGGAGAACTGCGGCCGGGCGACTGGGTGCTGGTGTTTCGCGAAACCGTGCTTCGCCGGATTGAGGCCGACGAGGCCGAAGAAATCGAGAAAGCACTCGGCGGCGTGGCTGCGGTGATGGCGGGCGAGACTTCGCCGGAGGTCATTGACGCTGCTTTTGCGGATCTTGCGGGCGGGCCGGTGCTGCCGCCGCATCTGGCTGCCTGCGTCCCGGGACAGAAGAAGGAGGCTGATGATGGAAGGCGTTCGTAAGCCGCTGATGGCGGATCAGGCGGGGCATCCCGCGTTTGCAAGGCTTTTCGGCGCGGAAGGGTTCCGTCTTCTCAAAGAAGAGGATCTCGGGCTACTGACGAAGGCCGAGGGCATGCAGCTCGCGGTCTTTGCCGACGATCCGAACCGGATGAAGGAAACGATCGACATTGCGGTCATCGCGCCTGAAATCCGCCGTGCGCTCGGATCGGCCGTCGCGGGCGCCTGGTTCTCTGAGACGGCCCGGGGACGGGCCATGGCGGCGCGGTACGGGATCCGGCGGCTGCCGGCGGTCGCGCTGTTTCGCTCCGGAGTTTATCTCGGAGCTGCCGAAGGGCTGATGAACTGGGACGCGTATCTGAAGCAGCTTGCCGACATCGGCATGCGCCGGTGCGCGCCGAAGAAAACCATTGCTGTTCTGAACGGCTGAGGGAGGGGATCATGAGCAGTCTGACATTGGAAGGTGCGGGCGTCTGGGCGGAGGTGCCCCGGATGGCGCCTGAAACGGAGCGCCGTGCGGCGCTCGCGGCGGCGGCATTTCTGAAGGAGGTCGGCGCCCGTGTGCAGGAGGCGCGCGAGGCCGCACGGGAAACAGGAAAGCAGGCTCTCTCGGACCTTCACGAAATCTACGATTTCTCCCGGTTTGATCCCGAATGGATGCCCTTTGTGCTGGCGGCGCTCGGCAGGGGCGAAGTCCGGATCGCGCTTCACGACGGCCTCGTGCGCATCGAGGAAACCGGCGTGCCTGCGCTCTGGCGCATGAAGATCGGCGCTTCGGAGTCATTCGTGCTTTCCCGCGTGCCGCTCTGCGTGCGCAAAGAGGCGCTGGAGGGCGATGAAACCGTCGGCCGCATCGTCAACGGCGGTCCGGACGTCTTCGCGGCGCCCGCCATTCTTGAAGAACTTCGCCGGGCTCAGAGTGAAATCGACTGGTCGGCGATTCCCGAAGATCCTGTCTTCATGACCGAACTGTCCCGTCAGCCGCTTTCGCCGGGCGACGCCCGCGCGCTGCTCTCGACGCTCGGCACCGGCACGATCGAGGCGGAGATCACGGGTTTTGCCCGCAGCGTCATTCAGCGGACCCGCGTGAGGGGCATCTGGCACAGCCGACTTTTCAACAATGCCGGGAAGACGCTGCTCGATGCCTACGTTGCGGCGGTGATTCCGCCCGAAGTGGCCGCGTCTTCGGAAGCCTTCGCAGATACCGAGGCGAAGTGCCGGGAGATCGCCGAGTGGCTGGAAGCCGACCTTGCGCGTGGCGCCATCGGATGAGGAGGCGGCCTTGACGAATGCAGAACCGCTTCCCGACCGCCTGGAAGGCGCAGGCGCGGCAGAGGCGCTGGAAAGACTGATGCGGACTCGGATTCGTCCCGAAACCCGCATGCAGTGCCGCGTCTGCTGGTTTGTCTACGATCCTGCCGAAGGCCTGCCCGACTGGGGCGTCGAGCCGGGGACGCCTTTTGAGGAACTGCCTGCGGACTGGGCTTGTCCCGACTGCGGGCATCCGAAAGCGGCATTTCTTCCTGCGGACGGGAGCCTCTGACGGCGGCCGAGTCCTGCTGCTTCTTCGGCATCGGCGACCTGATTCATCGAATAGTGAGAAGCAGGCTTACGTATTAACCCGAGTTCGGCCGCTATAATTTGGCGGCTTGAATCCCTTTCAGGAGACCGATGTGTTTTCCATCCGCCAGGCCTCTGCGGCCGACCTCGACATTCTCACCGACATTGAAGCTGCTTCGTTCCCGCCTGAAGAAAAGGCGACCCGGGAAAGCTTTGAAAAGCGTCTGGCGGTCTTTCCCGACTGCTTTCTGATTCTCTGCGACGGCGAACGTCCGATCGGTCTGATCGACGGCATGGTCACCGATCAGCGCACGATTTCGGACGACATGTTCGACGACGCCGGTCTTCACAATCCGCGCGGCCAGTGGCAGTCCGTCTTCGGATTCTGCGTCGTCCCCGACATGCGCGGCAAGGGCTGCGCGCCCGCCCTCATGAAGGCCTTCATCGAAAAGGCCCGTCAGGAGGGCCGCCGCGGCCTGATCCTCACCTGCAAGGAGCCGTTGATTCATTATTACGAGCAGTTCGGCTACGTGAACCGCGGCGTGTCGAAGTCCGTTCACGGCGGCGCCGTCTGGTACGACATGGAGCTTGAATTCAGCCGCTCCGAAGACTGAAGGAACCGGAACTTCTGAACCGTTTTGATGAGCCCGGCTGTCCCAGCGGATAGCCGGGCTCGGTTTACAGAAAGGACACTAGTGAACGGCGGATGAAACAGGACTGAGCTCGGGGATTACCCTTGGTCTTCTATAAGACATAGACGGTTTCTCGGATGAGCGACGGAGAGCTCTGGGTTAGGATACATTGCGCCCGAATGTCGGTGCGACCCTATAACAAACCCTCAACTCAGGAGCGGCCGCATCCGGTATTACGACCGCAGGGCGGCCGGCAAGCAAATGTTCGACAACATGTTCTGGTACCTGCTGGTCTGCCTGGCCTTTTTCGGCATCGGCGACCTGCTCGGCGTGGCCACGAAGGCAAAGCTTTCCGCTGTGTTCGTGAGCCTCATGCTCTTCCTCTTCGCCTTCATGTCCGGCCTGATTCCGCCCGACATCATCAAGAAGGCGGGTCTTGATCAGATCGCCAAGTGGGCGGTTCTCTTCCTCATCTTCTCGATGGGCACGACCATCAACATGCGCGAGCTCATTGCCGAATGGCGTACGGTCGTGACGGCGTGCATCGCCATGGGCGTCGTGATGCTCTGCGCCTTCCTCATGATCCCGCTGATCGGCTATCAGGAAACCATCGTCTCCGTTCCGATCGTGACGGGCGGCATCGTCGCCACCCAGATCATGACGTCGGCCGCGATGGATCAGGGCTTTACCCTCGCCGCCGCGCTCGGCACCATCGTCTTCGCCGTTCAGAAGTTCCTCGGCACGCCGATCGCCTCCTATTTCGGCCTGCGCGAAGCCCGCGAAGTCGTTGCACGGTACCGCGAAACGGGCGAAATTCCCAATTTCGGCGGCGCCGCGGCGCTTCAGTCCTCTTCCAAGGGCCCGAACTTCTTTGAACGCCATAAGAAGTACTACGGTTCCTTCACTTGCCTGGCCATCACCGCCTTCTTCGCCTGGTTCGCCTTCATGCTCGGCAAGTGGACGGGGCTTTCAGGCACCATCTGGGCCCTGATTCTCGGCGCGGCCGTGGGCAGCACCGGCGTTCTCCCGAGCAACATCCTCAAGCATGCCAACTGCGCGGGCGTTTTCAACTGCGCCGTGTTCGGCGCGATCATCCCGTCGCTGGCCCGCATCCGTCCGGAAGACCTGCTGACGCTCTCTTATTCGATCGCCGTGATTTTTGCTATCGTGATCGCGGCTCTGGTCGTCTTCTTCTACGTGCTTCCGTTCTGGAAGGTTCTCGGTTCCCGCAACGTTGCCGTCGGCGTCGCCGTCTGCCAGCTGCTCGGCTTCCCCGCCACCTATCTGATCGTGAATGAAATCATCAGCGCCGTGGCCGAAAACGAAACGGAAAAGAAGATCATCAGCGACCGTCTGATGTCGAAGTATCTCGTTGCGGGCTTCGCGACGGTGACGACCTTCTCCATCATCATCGCGGGCTTCTTCGTGAAGTTCCTCTGATGCAGCCTTTTTCAAGGATATGAAAATGCTTAAGTTTGATGCACAGGACTATCCGTATTCCTCCAAGCGCCATGTGGTCTATGCCCGCAACGGCATGTGCAACGCCGGCAATCCGCATTCCGCTTCGGTAGGTCTGCAGATTCTTCTCAAGGGCGGCAATGCGATCGACGCCGCCGTCGCCATGGCGTCCTCCATGCCCGTGGTCGAACCGACCGGCAACGGCCTCGGCGCAGACTGCTTCGCCATCATCTGGTACAAGGGCAAGATGTACGGTCTCAATGCTTCGGGCCCCGCGCCGCTCGCCAACTCCGTGGCGGCGCTCAAGGCCCGCGGTCATGAAAAGATTCCGTCCTACGGCGTCGAGCCGATCGACGTGCCGGGCGCCGTCGGCGGCTGGATGGCCATGCATGAGCGCTTCGGTTCCATGCCGCTGGAAGAGGTGATGGCGCCGGCGATCGGTTATGCCGAAAACGGCTATCCGGTCTCGCCCAACATCTCGCGTCTCTGGGAGGAGGCCTACGGCATCTACTCGAAGTATCGCGACCGTCCGGAATTCCAGGGCTGGTTCGACACCTTTGCGCCGAACGACACCTGGCTCAGGCCGGGCGAACTCTTCAGCTGCCCCGACATGGCCGCCACGCTTCGCGAAATCGCCGCAACAAAGGGCGAATCCTTCTACCGCGGCGCGCTTGCCGAGAAGATGGACGCCTTCTTCAAGAAGCACAACGGCTTCCTCACGAAGGAAGACCTCGCCGCTTATCATCCTGAATGGGTGGAGCCCATTTCCGTCAACTATCACGGCTACGACGTCTGGGAACTCCCGCCCAACGGCCACGGCATCACCGTGCTGATGGCGCTTCAGATTCTGAAGGGCTTTGAGTTCGGCGAGCGCGACTGCGCCGACACGATGCACAAGCAGATCGAATCGATGAAGCTCGCCATGGTGGACACGGCCCGTTATGTGGCCGAACCGTCCTACATGAAGGTGACGGTCGACCAGCTCCTCTCCGAAGAGTACGCCGCCCGCCGCCGCTCGCTCATCGGCGAAACGGCCATCGATCCGCAGCCGGGCGACCCGGGCTGCCCCTCGACCGTGTATTTCTGCTGCGCCGACAAGGACGGCAACATGGTCTCGATGATTCAGTCGAACTTCCGCGGCTTCGGTTCCGGCATCGTCATTCCCGGCACCGGCATTTCGCTCAACGACCGCGCCGAAAACTTCAAGTTCGATGAAAATCATGAAAACGCGCTGCTCGGCGGCAAGCGTCCTTACCACACGATCATTCCGGGATTCCTGACGAAGGACGGCGAACCCGTCGGCCCGTTCGGCATCATGGGCGGCTGGATGCAGCCGCAGGCCCACGTCCAGGTCGTTCAGAACATGATCGACTGGCACCTCAACCCGCAGCAGGCGCTTGATGCGCCGCGCTGGCAGTGGGTGGGCGGCAAGAAGGTCGAAGTCGAGCAGGATACGCCGAACCATATCGTCCGTCTCCTGCAGCGCCGCGGTCACCAGGTCATCGTGCAGCCCGACCCCTATCACATGGGTCGCGGTCAGGTGATCGTGCGCGATCGCAGCGGCGTGCTCTGCGGCGCGACGGAAAAGCGCACCGACGGTCAGATCATGGCTTACTAATCACTGCAAATCAGCGGCCTGTCGGAAAGACAGGACAATGATTGAATACGCGAAAGGGACTGATATTTCGGTATTGGTCCCTTTTGCGCTTTCTTTCCCCGAAGAGGTGAGGGAATGTTCTCTTGGCCTGACGCCGGCGCCGACGTAACATGATTGTCCGTAAACTACGACGGATGAAAAGCATGAATCGGGAACCGACCGTTCAGAGTCAATCGGCAGACACTCGCAGCGCCGCGGCAGACGGAGCCGAAACGGTTCCCGCCAGGCATAGTGCGCTGTGCCGCATGGCGCTGTTTTTTCTTCAGGCGCAGATCGGACGGTTCCATTTCGTTATGGCTTCGCTGATTCTCTGGTCGCTGCTGCCGGTGCTTGTCCTCGCCGTCTACTGGGCGAAAGTGAGATTTCTTCCCTCTTTCGGAAGTGCGACCTTCGCCGGTATTTCGGTTTACATCGGCGTCGGCTTTCTGCTTCTTCAGTGGATTCTCGGCTGGGCGCTCATCACCGTCGAGCGGCTCAACGACATACATGCGAGCCGTCTCTGGGCGCTGCTTTTTCTCATTCCGCCTCTCTATCTCGCTCTCTGGGCCGTGCTCTGCGTGCAGCGCGGCGACACTTCGATTGACCGTCTTAAGAATTTGTTCTGATGCAGACGGTGTTTTACTCATTGGCAGCGGTTCGCCTTTGCATCTGACGTCAGTCGGACCGGCCGGCTGATCTGAGGAAGAAATGTTCAGCGGCTGAATGACGGCAGGTTTCGCGCCGTCTGACAAGAAGGCCTTCTCGGCGAAGGTCTTCCGTCAGACGGTCTGAAGAAGTTCCGGGCTTTCTGACCGACGGATATCGGCCCGAGTGCTGTCAGCGGGATGCCGATAAAGCGTGATTTTCATGCTCGGTCAGTGCCGCGGCGGCCTATGGTGCCCGTCGGGCGGAGGCCGGTGTCCCGATCCGCCCGGAGTGGGCGGACGATGACCGTGATCTCTCTTCGGCGGCGCGGGAGGCCGATGCCGGAGTTCCGCTCGCGTCGGCGGAGCAGGGCGATGATGAGGCGGCGGGGCCGGGCGATGATGCGGCGGCGCAGGAGGCGGGCGGTGTCCGTACTGCCGGTGACGCCGATCGCGGTAGTAGTCTTCGATCAGGTAGTTGCGGTACTCGATGACGCTGTAGCGGCGGCCGTCGAGCCACCAGTATCCGTTGTGCCAGTACGCGCGGTCGTAGTGATTGCGGATGTAGCTGCGGATGAGTGCGTCCGAGACGCCGTAGATCAGATCTTCGACAAGAATCCGGTCGTGAGCTTCGGCTGTCGGTACGCCGGCGAACGGAAGCAGGGCGGAGCAGGCTCCGAGAATCAGATGGCGGCGGGTAATCATGGTCGGCTCCCTGTTGGTTTCGGTTAAAGTCACTCTATCACCGGCACCGAATGACTGAACATTTGTTCATTATTTGTTGCATTCCCTGCGGAATCTTCACTGTCGTTTCTTCAGTGTAACGGCAGAAGGAAAAATGACAGGCTCGGGTGCCGGGCCGGTTCCTGCGTTCTGTTTCAGAACGGATCGGGTCATTCATGTAAAAGTGTTCGGCCGGATTGGGATCAGGTCTAATCCGAGCTTGTTCTGCCGTGTCGCCTCGCGTAGGATTTCGGCAGAAAAAATCAGGCATCCGTTTTGCCGGGATGCTTCAAAAGGAGACAGAAAGATGACCGCTGACGTCGGCGAATACAAAAAGGCCCTTGCAAAGGAACTGCTGCCCGCGATGGGCTGCACGGAGCCCATCGCTCTTGCTTATGCCGCGGCGGAAGCCGGACGTCGGCTGGGCGGCTATCCCGAGAGCATCGACGTTGAGGTTTCGCGCAACATCGTCAAGAACGTCAAAAGCGTGATCGTGCCCAATACAGGAGGACTTTCCGGCATCGAAGCGGCCGTGACGGCCGGCTTCGTGGCCCGCCGTCCGGAAGCGGGTCTGCAGGTTCTGGCCGCAGTCACTCCCGCCGAGCGGGATGAAATCCGACGCCGTGCGGCAGAACCCATGACGGTCCGTCAGTCGGATGAGCCCGACGTCTTCTTCATCTGCGTGACGGGTACGCTCGGCGGAAAGACCGTCGCCGTCACGATCCGAACGTATCACACCAACATCACGCGCATCGAGGAGAACGGCGTTGTGGTCTTTTCTGAAGGCGATAGGCCGGAAGAGGAGGTTCACGAAGAGAACTGGTCGATTGCCGATCTGATCCGCGCCGCGAGAACGATGGACCTGACCGATGTCGAACCGCTTCTTCGCCGGCAGATGGATTCCAATCTGGCGATCGCCCGCGAAGGGCTGAAGGGGGACTGGGGAGCCACGATCGGCAAGATCATGCTGATGCGAGATCCGAAGGATCCCGCCGTGCGCGCCCGCGCCTGGGCGGCGGCCGCTTCAGACGCCCGCATGAACGGCTGCGAACTGCCGGTGGTCATCGTATCGGGCAGCGGCAATCAAGGCATTACGGCCAGCGTGCCGGTCGTCATTTTCGGCGAGGCGCTCGGCTCGGAGGACGAGGCAGTCCTTCGCGCGCTGCTTCTGAGCGACCTGGTCACCATTGCGCTCAAGCAGGGCATCGGCAAGCTTTCCGCATACTGCGGCGCAGTCAGCGCGGGATGCGGCAGCGGCGCGGGCATCGCCATGCTCGAGGGTTTTTCCGACGAGGACATTCTTGCCGTGATCAGCAATGCGCTCGCCATTACGTCGGGGCTTCTATGCGACGGTGCCAAGTCCTCCTGCGCGGCGAAAATCTCGATGTCGATCGAGGGGGCGCTGCTAGCGCTTGACATGGTGAAGAATCACAAGGAATTCAAGTCGGGCGACGGCATTGTTCAGGCGACGGCCGACGATACGGCGGCAGCCGTGGGCGAAATCGCCAGCCGGGGCATGGTGGATACGGATCGCGAAATCATCCGCGTCATGCTGCATCCTGTCAGACGCTGAGCGCTCAACAGCAGCGCGGAGCACACAAAAACGCCGGCTCTTCACAATGAAGCCGGCGTTTTTTCAGCGCCTGAAGACGGCGTCAGATCGGCTTGGCGAGCTTTTCGCGAATGACGGCCGCTGCTTTTTCAATGCGGTCGAACCAGTTGGCGGTCATGGCCAGACAGTGTGCTTCGACGGCCTTGGCCGATTCGGACTGAACCTCGGCCGGATCGGCGGATCGGCATTCCTGAAGCAGCAGATTGAGTTCGAAGAGCGGAAGACCGCCTTCAAAGTCGGGAAGCTCGCTCACCGGGAAGGTGCGGATGCGGCCTTCGGGAATGATCTGCGCTTCTTCGGCATTGCGAAGGAAAAGAAGCAGCAGCTTGTCTTCCGCCTTGAGGAGCCAGTAGCGGGAGGCGTCGCCTTCGGCAGCGCCGAGCTCTTCGCCGCAGACGAGGACTTCCATCGCCGCGGTGACGACATGTCCTCCGCAGATCAGGTCGCCGTCGTCCATCTTCAGATCGGTTGCTGTGAAAAGGCGGGCAGAGCCGAAGAGTCCTTCGGGTCCTGTCTGTGCACCGAAGAATTCGCGGCCCGCCGCGATCTGTGCGTCGAGCGCCGTGCAGACGGCATCAATGTCGGCATCCCATCCGGGAATGGCTTCGAGATCCATGACCATGAAGCTGCGCTGTTTGGCGGCCGTTCGAGCCATGCCGGCCAGACCGCTGCCCGTCGACAGACAGTCGAGCAGGGCGCCGATGCCGGCGTTGGGAACGGGCTGAGCACCCTTGGCGCCGGGCGTCTTCACGAGAGGTTTCCAGCGGTGCTTCATCGTCAGCAGGTCGTTGAACCCGCGGATGGGCGCCATCTTGCGGCGCAGATTGTTGACTGCGGTTTCGCCGGAGGCGAAAAGCAGCCACGTATGATTTCCCCGCGTGAAATACATGGAGACGCCGGGGAAGCTGCCGTTGATTTTTTCAAGTACCTGCGGCATGTCCTTGATCTGCGTCCCGCATACGCAGAGCTTGCCGTCGATCCAGCTGACGTCGTCAACCGTCGCGCGGTGGCATTCCTGAGGAATGAGTCGTTCGTCGACCCGGAATTTTTTGTCTTTGAACATATAGTTGTCCGGCAGTTGAAAAGGGTGCGGAGGCGATCTGCGGCACAGGGCCTTCAAAATGTCTCTGCCTCTTAATAATCGCACGTTCAGTGAAATGCTGTCTCACGAAAAGGCGGTATGGATTGTACGTAGACACAGGCGGAAAGTCCGACCGGACGGGATAAGTCGACTTGAAAAATCGGGCTCTAGCCGATGCGTGCGGCATGACAGCCGCCGCGGAATGGTTCAGAATGCTGGCGTTGACCCTTCAGGAGTTCGCTGTGAATCTCTCCGATGCCTGTGCCGCCTATGCGACTTTTTCCGACAAACTGGCCTCCGTGCGAGGCGGCATGACGCCCGAACAGCTATCGGCGTGGATGGAATCCGAAGCGCCCCGCGAGGCACTGGAAATTCTGAGCCTGACGGGAAACGGACTGCTTCTCGCGGCTGCGATCATTGTCGGCGCGGTGCTCTATCTGGCTTTCTGCCGGCGAAGCCGCGGCATTCGTTTTCTTACGGCTTTCCTCGGTTATGCGGCGCTCTTTTGCATGATGCTCAGCTGGATCAGCATGCGCGCGCCCGGGTGGCCTGTTCTGGTTCAGGGCTTCACGATGATGGTCTACGGTTTCCCCGTGGCGGCTTTTGCCGTGGCGCTCCTCAGACCGCCGAAAGAAAGACGGTTTGCATAAGACGGTCTGAGCCGGAGACGTCCGTTCAGTCGGCCGGGATCCAGCCTCCGACTGCCGGCCAAGTATCAACAGGCAAGACGCCGAGAAGACTATTGCTCAGCGACGGTATGTCTTGTCATAAAATGCGTATGAAGATTTTTAAATTCGTATGAAGCCTGCCGGGACTGATCGTCAGGAACTTCATGCGGCTTCAATGCTGAAAGGGAGGCTGATGATGAGGTCGTCGTGTTTGACGGGACTGGCGCTGCTGGGGGTATCGTTCGCCGCGCAGGCGCATTTCGGAATAGTCGTGCCTTCCGCGGATGCGGTGGCGGACCGCTCCGGGAAAACCGTGACGGTTGATGTTGCTTTTGCGCATCCGATGGAGCGCACCGGTATGACGATGGAAAAGCCTGAAGCGTTCTCCGTCACGGCCGGCGGGAAGACGACGGATTTGCTTCCTAGGCTGACGCCCGATACGTTTTACGGCAAGCCGTCCTGGAAAACGGCGTTTGAAGTCCGCCGTCCCGGCGTATACCGTTTTGTTCTGACGCCGAAGCCCTACTGGGAGCCGGCCGAAGACAAGTTCATCATTCACTATACCCAGACCGTGCTTCCGGCCTACGGCGACGAGGACGGATGGGATGAGCCGCTCGGACTCAGGACGGAAATCGTGCCGCTCACCCGCCCCTTCGGCAACTGGGCCGGCAACAGCTTCAGCGGACGGGTTCTGGCGAACGGAAAACCCGTGCCTCATGCAGAAGTCGAGGTGGAATACCTGAACAGGGACGGCGACCGCACGCCGGCGAGCGACTATCACGTCACTCAGGTCGTCAGGGCCGATGAAAACGGCATTTTCGTCTATACAGCGCCCTGGGCCGGCTGGTGGGGCTTTGCTGCGCTCACCGAAGCGGATTTTAAAATCCGGCATGACGGCGCCGACAAGGACGTCGAGCTCGGCGCCGTGTTCTGGACGTATTTTGCGAAGTAACCATGCATATTGCTGAAGGCGTTCTTTCCGCGCCGGTTCTGATTGCCGGTGCCGTGCTCGCGGCGGGCGGCATTGCCGTCGGGCTCAAGAGGCTCGAGAGCGACCGCATGATGACGGCGGGGCTGGCGGGCGCGGCGTTTTTCGCAGCGTCGCTGATTCATGTTCCCGTCGGCATTTCCAGCGCCCATCTGATTCTGAACGGACTGATCGGCGTGCTCCTTGGCTGGGCGGCCTTTCCCGTGATCTTCACGGGGCTGCTTCTGCAGGGCGTGCTGCTGCAGTTCGGGGGACTGACGGTTCTCGGCGTCAATACCGCCGCCATGGGGTTCGGCGCTGTGGCAGCCGGGATGCTTTTCAGAGCCGCTGCCGGCCGCTCTCCTTCCGCGGCGCGTCTTTCGGCGGCCGGCTTTATTGCCGG
>JAGBFJ010000100.1 GCA_017936545.1 Sutterella sp. | reverse complement strand
GATGGCGGCTCGTCCGGCTTGTGAAAGGCTCAGAAATGCGTCACCGATTCTGCGAAAGAAGGCGGCGACGGCACTGCGTGTCCCCAGCGTGTTGTCCTCGCTAATTGTGAGGCGATCAAGGTTGGTAACACCGAGAAAGGGCTGAATTGACTGAAGGTCAACGGGCATGGAATAGTCTCCTCAATGAGATGGAGAAAAACGTAGAAGAGCCCTTGTATAGAGTCTGTTATTGAGCGGCTCCGGAATTTCAGGAAAATTTCGCTGAGTCTGAAGACGTGATTATGAGGGTCCTGCAATGCAGTTTACAGTAGTCTTGGCCGAACCGATTATTTGTATTTCAAATATTACGCGTTGAATGAGGTCACTTGAAGCCTCGAACTTCCTCGAACTGCTCCTTCGAGAGCGAGTCATCCGGTTCGCCGACCGGAATATCGTTCAGCCTAACCTGAATGCTGAAAGTCCACTTCACAAAAACGTCGCTCAGCACCAACCTGAACTCGCGAGCTTCTCCTCAGGCAGCAATGGCTAATTTCGATTGCTTCGAGAGACGTTTTTGATTTTTCAAGATATAATTCCCGAATCCGATTTCGTGAAGTTCCCCGCCATGACGAACAAGCTTTATTTCACCAGCGACGACCTCAGCGGCCGATGCACCGTCACGTCGTCTCAGTTCGACGAAACAGCCGGTCTCTGGCGGACCCGCCTCGAAAGTACGCTTTTTCATCCTCAGGGGGGCGGTCAGGCGGGCGACGCCGGCACTATTGCGGGCATCCGCGTCGTCAAAACCGTGTTTGATGAAAACGGCGACATCGTTCATCTGACGGTAGGCGAGGTGCCGCCCGGCGAAGCGGATGCTGCCGTCGATGCGCAGAAACGTCTCATGTCGTCCCGTCTTCATACGGCGGGGCATCTCCTCGCTCAGGCGGGTTCGCAGCACGGCTGGACGGCCTTCAAGGGTGACCACCGCGAAGGCGAAAGCCGCGTGGTCTTTCACGGTCCCGAAGGCGCCGCCGCTCCCGTTCCCGCCGAATGGCAGCCCGATCTCGACCGGCTCATTGCCGACGACATGCCGCTTCACGCCGAACTTCACGACGGCGTTCGGACGGTATCGTGGGGCTTCATGAAGCCGGTTCCCTGCGGCGGCACGCACGTCCGATCGACCTATCAGGTCGGCCGCTGCCTGATTACTAAGATGAAGCTTCGCAAAGGCGAGCTTTCTGTTTCCTACCGGCTTGAAGACTGAGGAGTGTTGTCGTGACCGACGTCAGCATCATTCTGTTCGACGGGTTCGAGCCGCTCGACATGGCAGGACCGGTCGAGGTTTTCGGCGACATCGGCGAATGGCGTCTGCGCTATTTCTCCGAGCACGGCGGCTCGGTTTCCTGCCGTCAGGGCTTCAAGGTCATGACGGAGCCCTTTTCTGCGATGACGCCGGCCGACGGCATTCTCTTCGTGCCGGGCGGCATGGGAACGCGCCCGCTCTCACTCTGCACGGACTGGCTCCGCAGCCTGGCTCAGTTTGCCGGCGAGAGCCGCTGGGTGCTCTCCGTCTGCACGGGTTCTGTGCTCCTGGCTGCTGCCGGCGTCCTCGACGGGCGTAAAGCCACGTCCAACAAGCGTTCCTGGTCCTGGGTCACGTCGTTCGGCAGCAGCGTCCGATGGCAGCCTCAGGCACGCTGGACGGCCGACGGCAAGTTCAGGACCTCTTCGGGCGTATCCGCCGGCACTGACATGGCGCTGGCCTTCGTCGGGGAACTGTTCGGCGAGGCCCGTGCAGAATCGATCGCCCGCCGCATGGAATACATCCGTTCGCGCTCAGCCGATGACGATCCCTTCTCTGTTCGCTGAATGTCCCTGTGGCATTGACTTTCGGCATCGGCAAACATCACAGCTGCCCGCATCCTGACGGAAACGGGCGGCTTTTTTGATGAAGCCTGCTACGGCTCGACAAAAGCCCCGACAGGGATTTAAATAACCTGCGTCGAGATCTGTATCCTGCCGCTTTGCCGCTGATAATGCCTCAGCTCGACATTGAGATAATTCATCCGGATAAAGCGGTTTCAGCTCCTGATCCTCATCGTCGGAGACCATGCAAAGAAATCCGTGCCGGCGGCGGGAAACGCATAATGCGGCGGCAGCGGATGTGAAAAAAAGCAGCGTGAATCATATCACGCTGCTTCCTGCCGTTCACCCTCAAAGTCGTCAGCAGGCGATGCCCCTGACGGGGGAAGGTGTTCTACAGCGGTCAGGCGCCGGAGCGCCTGCCGCAGTGTCACTTCTCTTCTTCGAATTCCAGCGGTTCGCCGGCATTCTTCTTGGCGCGGTCTTCGCCGATCTGCATGATCGCGTTCAGAATGATGGCGCCGAAGGTGGCGGTGCCGATGCCGCCCAGGCTGAAGAAGCCGAGATTGAGCGTAAAGTCGCCGCCGCCGAGAACGAGCGTGACGGCGGCTACGATCAGATTGCGGCTGTTGCCGAAGTCGACGTGATTGACGACCCAGACACGGGCGCCGGCCACGGCGATCAGACCGAAGACCACGATGGAGGTGCCGCCCAAAATCGGCTGCGGAATCGTCTGAATGACGGCGCCGAACTTGGGCGAGAAGCCGAGAATGATCGCGAAAACAGCGGCCACCGGGAAGAGCAGCGTCGAATAGACGCGGGTGGCGGCCATCACGCCGATGTTTTCGCCGTAGGTCGTCACGCCCGTGCCGCCGCAGAAGCCCGAGAACATCGTGGCGATGCCGTCGCCGAGGAAGGCGCGGCCCATGTACGGGTCGAGATTGCGGCCGGTCATGGCGGTCACGGCCTTGACGTGACCGAGATTTTCACCGACCAGAATGATCACGACGGGGACGATCAGCATGACGGCGTTGATTTCAAACACCGGCGTATGGAAGGCGGGAATGCCGAACCAGTCCGCGTTAGAAATGATCGAGAAGTCGATGGGTTTGCCTATGCCGAAGCCGTTGGCGAGAACGGCGTAGATCGCGTAGGAAATCAGCAGGCCGACCAGAATGAGAAGCTTCTGGATGAAGCCGCGGGTGTAGACCGCAACGCCGCCCACGCAGAGCACCGTCACGACGGCCATCCAGGCGTCGAAGTCGGTCGGACCGACGGAACGGCAGGCCGTGGGCGCCAGATTGAGACCGATCACCGCCACGACGGCGCCGGTCACGACGGGCGGCATCAGACGTTCAATCCATTTGACGCCGGTCAGCATGACGATCACGCCCACCAGCGAATAGACCAGACCGCAGACCATGATGCCGCCCAGCGCGACGCCGATGTTGGCATTGGCGCCCGAACCGGCCACATAGCCTGTCGCAGCGATCACCACGCCGATGAAGGCAAAGGAGGAACCGAGATAACTCGGAACATGTCCGCCGACAACGGCAAAAAAAATGAGTGTGCCGATGCCACTCATCAAAACAGCCATATTGGGGTCAAAACCCATCAGAAGCGGAGCGAGAACGGTCGAGCCGAACATCGCAACGACGTGCTGCACGCCCATGGCGAGCGTCTGACCTGTCGGAAGCCGTTCATCGGGTGCGATGATGCCGGATTCCTTGAGCTTCCACTGCGGAAAATATCCCATGTTGTACTCCCAGACTCCAAGCGGTCCGCGCATCCAAGGGGGTGAGGAGCGCGAAACCTCAGGTTAAACTTTCCAATTTTATACATAATTTATGTACATTTAGTTGCATCTGCCCATCACCTAAAGATGCGATCGGAGAAAGTGCTCAGAAAAGCGAGAAATCTCAGTCATCTGAAAATGGCGCTCGCTACAATGTCGGCTACAGTTACTTACATTTGAGGTTCGACATGTCTGCCCGTCCTGACATTTTCACAGCCCGACGCTACGCATCCTCGATTTTCGACGCCGTCGGGCGCATGACGGCCTATCACCGCGGCGTGAAGCGTCAGGGCTACAGCGACACAGAAACGGACGTGCTCGAATATCTTGCTTCGACCGGTCAGTCCCTCGGCATGGAAGCCGAATACGACCGGGCCGGCAATCTCTGGCTGACGGTGCCGGGCGCGGATCGGTCTCTGCCCGCGCTGGTGACGGGGAGCCACGCCGACAGCGTTCCCGAAGGCGGCAACTTCGACGGTCTGGCCGGCATCATCGCGGGGCTTGTGCTCGCCTACAGCTGGCATCGCCGCGGCTACGTGCCGGCGCGCGACTTCCGGGTGCTTTGTCTGCGATGCGAGGAAAACGCCTTCTTCGGCCGAGCCTACGTCGGCTCAAGCGGCATGCTCGGTCTTCTGACTCAGGACGACCTTCTGCTTCGCCACCGCACGGAAGACACGACGCTCGGTGAAGCGATCAGCGCCTGCGGCTTTGATTCTCAGCTTCTGACCTGCGGCAAGCCGCTGATCGACATTTCCAAAATCGCCGCCTTCATCGAACTACATATCGAACAGGGGCCGGTGCTTGATCAGGAATCCGAAATCCGCACCGGCATCGTGACGGGCATCCGCGGCAGCGTTCTTCACAAGCACATCGTCTGCAGAGGCGAGACGGCGCACGGCGGCGCGGTCGACTACGAATACCGCCGCGACGCCTTCATGGCTTCAGCCGTGCTGGCGGCCGAAATGGAAAAGCATTGGACGAAGTGGCTTGAAGACGGCGAGGACCTCGTCTACACGACGGGCGTCGCCTTCACCGGCGAAAACGCCGCCTATTCCGCCGTACCCGGCGAATTCACGTTCAGCGCCGATATCCGCAGCCTCAGCGCTGAAACCCGCGACCGCTTCCATGAGCTTCTGCTGGCAGAAGCCGAGCGCATCGGACGCGAACATCGCGTCGAATTCCTCATCGATCAGCCGGTATACATGGTGCCGACGCCTACGACGGACGACGTTCGCCGGCGTCTTCTTCAGGCAGCCGAACGCGCGAATGTGCCCGTTCGCGAGCTGCCTTCCGGCGCCGGCCATGATGCGGCCGTGATCGCTTCGGCCGGCATCCCGACCGGCATGATCTTCGTCGCCAATCAGAACGGCTCGCACAATCCGTTTGAAGACATGCAGATGCCGGACTTCCTTCGCGGGTGCGCCGTGCTAGCGCAGACAATCGAAGACTGGGACGCCGAGTCTGTCTGACGCCTTACCGAATTGTGTGCGGCGGCAGCCGTTACGGCTTCGCGTCTCTGCAGGACACCGCAATGAAAAAGGAGCGCCGAGCGCTCCTTTTTTACTGCTGAGTCCGTGTCCTGCTCTCAGTATTCGATTTCCGCCGTCGTGACCGTCGAAATGCCGAGCTTGCGCCAGGTGTCCTCGGCGGCCTTGAGCGACCCGCCGATATCGATGGCGGCGGACGCGTCCGTAATCACGAAGGTTCGGAAGCCCGCATTGGCCGCATCCGCGGCGGTATAGCTCACGCAGAAGTCCGTGGCGAGTCCGCAGACGTAGACGTCGGTAATCCCTCTTTCCTCGAGCCAGCCAGCGAGCCCGGTGAGCGTCTTTCCGTCCGCTGCGCAGAAGGCGGAATAACTGTCGATGCCGCGCTCGCGGCCTTTGCGGATGATGAGATCGGCGTTGCGGTCGGAAAGACGGCCGGGGAATGCCGCGCCCGACGTGCCGGCCACGCAGTGAACCGGCCAGAGGATCTGCTCGCCGTAAGGCAGCATGATCATGTCGCCCTCGGACTTGCCGGGGTTGTTCGCCGCAAAGGAAACGTGATCCTTCGGATGCCAGTCCTGCGTCATGACGACGGCATCCCATGCGCCTTCCATCAGTTCGGCAGCCTTGCCGATGACGGCGGCTCCGGACGGAACGGCAAGTACGCCTCCCGGAAGAAAGTCATTCTGAATGTCCACCACGATCAGTGCGCGCTTGCGTTGCATTTAAGAGACTCCTTGATGTCGGCATGACTTATATGCCCGCTCGGCGCGGGTGCCGCTAATCTTAACCTTTCAGGCGATGTTATGCGTTCTCAGACACGCTCTTTTACGCATAAGGCAGACGGACTGCATGTCGGCAGGCCCGCCCTGGCGGCGACGGCTTAATGCTGAGGCTTCGCCGGAACAATCTTTTTCCACGGATACTCCGGCGGCACAGAGGACCAATCGGCGTCCTGCGCGCTGACATAAACCGCGCCGTCCTGAGCGAGCGTCAGAGAGCCTTTTCGTAGAGCTGGATTCCACTTGCCGTCCGCAGACTGAAAGCTCCACGTACTGTCTGAATCAGGTCTGATTTCAAAGAGGTGATGTGATAATTCTCCGCCGCCTTGTTGATGTCCTGAGGTGCAGATTTGGATACGTTCTGTTTGTTCAGCATGACAAACAGCTGACTGCCCTGTTTGATCAGACTGGCATCTGTTTCACTGGAATTCCAACCTTCGTAGCGGGTCTCCGCATATTTGAGAATCTGCTCCCAGGTCAGAGCCTGATCTGCAAGCGCTTTCAGTTTATCCCGCCCCTGCTCCGTCGGACTTCCGTACACGGGAGCATCTCCGCCGCCGCTTCCCGAGCCATTGCCTTCGCCGCCGGAGCCGCTGCCGCCCGCGGACCCTCCTTCACCGGCGCCGGGGCCTTCCTCTCCCGAAACGCCGACGGAAGAACCGGGGAGCTCTGCCTCGAACGGCCCGGGGCAGACGGGATAGCGCAGCGAACCCACCTTGCCGAGCGCCCTTCCGGATTCCGCATTCACTGCGCTGACCTCGGCTGTATTGCCGTCCTCGGATACGGATTCAGGTCTGAGAATGAAGGCGCCGTACCGATAACCGCCCTCCGCGCTTGCGTCTGCCGTTTTGGACAGATTCATGGCTTCCTGTCGTGCGTCCTCGCAGGATGCGCTTCCGTCACCGCTGCGGCAGCCGCGCGGCGCTCAGCATCTGCGCTCAGATCCATGTATCTCGGTACGGCGATGCTCGACAGAATGCCGATCAGCACCAGGGTCATGACGATTTCCAAGAGCGTGAATCCGAAGAAATCTTCGGAAGGATCTTTTCCGAGGGCGGTCTTCATGGCTGAAATATGTTTTATGAGAGGAACATTATTGCATTTTGCTCCCTGAAGCCGTCAATGAGAAGTCCTCTGCGTCGGCATCATCATTCCTTGTATTCTTAGAGCAACTTTCCCGTGAGGAAGGCCTCTTCCGTGCTGAGAGGCAGCTTCGCTCTCAATGGATGTCCGGCCCGGTTCAGGACCCCTCCCGCCCAGGCCTCCCGGTGATTCCATCTCTAGGCATTTATCCCTAACCACACGAGGTTTTAAGATAACGGCAATTTTCCGGCGATAGGATTTCAAAGTTTCCTCGCGGAGTATTTTTAAAACAACAATAAGGACCTACAGAATGAGCGACCCTGTCGTAACCGGCATGACGGTTCTCCAAATCGACAAGGTGCAGGCCGTGGCACTGGCTGTCTGCACGTACTACTTCGGCGTCTGGCTCAAAGGCCGCGTCGGCTTTCTTTCCCGTTTTTCCATTCCGAGTCCGGTGGTGGGCGGCATGACCTTCGCCGCGATCATGTCGGCGCTTGAGTACTGCGGCGTACTGAAGCTGCAGATCGATTCCACGCTTCAGACCGTGCTGATGCTCGCCTTCTTTACGACGATCGGTCTGATGGCGAGTCTCAAGGTCGTGACGGGCGGCGGGAAGCTTCTCATCGGCTTTCTCCTGGCGGTGACCGTCCTTCTCTTCCTTCAGAACGGTCTCGGCATGACGCTCGCGGTCATGATGGGACTTGACGGCCACTACGGGATTCTTGCAGGTTCGGTCTCCATGATGGGCGGCCTCGGCACGGCAGCCGCCTTCGGACCCTATTTCGAGCAGACCTACGGCATCACGGGCGGCACCGGACTCGCCATTACGGCTGCCACCTTCGGCATGGTCGCCGCACTCCTTGTCGGCGGTCCCTTCGGCGAATGGGTAATTCGCCGTTATCACGTCGACACGCCGAAGAAGGTCGGTCAGCCGGAGCCGGATCTTCATATTCCGGATGACATGAATACGGACATCACTGAAGAACACGCGCACGAAGCGCCGACCTTCACCGACGAACTCATGAAGGCGGGATCAATCGTGGCGATCGCCATGGGACTCGGCACGGTGGTGAGCAGCTTCCTCGGCCAGTACATCACTCTTCCCGCCTACATCGGTTCGATGATCGTGGCGGCGCTGATCCGCAACATCGGCGACTTCACCGGCCGCTACCGCGTGGAGGGCAAGGGCCTCAACGCCGTGGCCGACATCAGCCTGGTGCTCTTCGTCACCATGGCCATCAACAGCCTGAAGCTTCACGAACTGATTCACCTCGCGCTGCCGCTGATGGTGATTCTGGCCGCTCAGACGCTTCTGATGCTCGTCTTCGCCTGGGCGGTGCTCTTCTCCCTTTTCGGAAGGAATTTCGACGCCGTGATGCTGTCGGTGGGCGGCATCGGCTTCTCGATGGGCGCGACGGCCAACGGCCTCGCGAACATGCAGGCCATCGCCGAAAAGTACGGTTCGAGTCCAAAGGCCTGGCTGATCGTCTCGATCGTCGGCGCCTTCCTCATCGACCTCATCAACGCGCTGGCCATCACCTGGTTCGGCACGCTCTGACGTTCCGTATTCCGACAAAAAGGGCCGCCCTTCATCAGAAGGGCGGCCTTTTTCATGATCGGTAGAAGCTGAAGAATCCCGGCTCAGGCGGCTTCGGGCAGATCGGCAAGCAGTTCGGACTTGAAGAGGAGACGGTGCCCATCCTTCTTCATCAGGCCTTCGGCTGCCCAGCGCGAAATGATCTGACTGATGGAACTGCGGTTGCCGTTGACGATGTAGGAGACGGAAGCCATCGGAATCGTCACCGGGAGCGGATTCCACGCATTCTGACGAAGCGGATAGTAGGCGCCGATGAAGCTGCGGAAAAAGTGCTTGAGACGAATTTCGAGCGGAAGCGCGAAATTGGCAAACATGCCCTCCATGGCCGCGTGTTCCTTTCTGAGCAGCTGCAGGGCAAAGCACTTCAGAAAGATCGGATCGGTTTCGGCATGCTGGAGAAGGGTTTTCCGAGGTATGACAAAGACATCGCCTTCGCTGTGCATGCGAACGCCGTAGGAGAGCTTGAGATCGCCGTCGATGTTCATCGAACCCATCGTGGCGCCCGGCGGCACGAGCGCAATGATGTGGCGGTTGCGAAGCTCGCCGATGACCTCCACCACGGTCAGGCCCGATTCCACCAGCGCCACTTCGGCGTCCGGTCCTTCGATCGAGATGCCGTCGCCTCGGCTTAAATTTCGCCGGACGCCCGTCTCACGGATAAAGCCGGCAAGTATCTCGGGTTCCGGCGGGAGTATCCAAGGGGAGTTCAGGACGATGTTAGCCAATTATTCCTCTGTCTTTGTTTTCTGTCAGTCCTCCCGATTCATTCTATTCGTCCTGAGAAAACCTCGCCCTTCAGCCGGCATTACAGGCGTCTTTCCGTTGCCGAAGCAACGATTTAACTCAGTATGGCGCAAGCACCTCTCCCAGAATTCTTTTCGTCGCTGCCTTTTTGATATTCAGCTCTCTTTGATCTCTTCGGCATTTCCGAAGAAGCTCCCGACAAATAGTCCTTCTGCAGGAATTGT
>JAGBFJ010000099.1 GCA_017936545.1 Sutterella sp. | reverse complement strand
GATTCTCCTGCAGAGGGCTTCCGGTGCTACTGAGCATCAGAAGGCTCTAGTTGGCCGAAGTTCCGCTTCGGACTCAACAGAGTGCGGATAAGTCAATGAAACCCCAAAATGAGCAATTTTGAATAGGTTTTATTGAACAGAACACCATGTCCAAGGAATCCATCAGCACCGTCCGCCGCATGCTGCTCGGCACGGGCTGCGCGCTGCCGCTGGCAGCGCTCTCGTCCGGCGCCGAAGCCCGAGCTCAGGCCCCCGCCAAGTGGGACCGCGAGTTCGATGTCATCGTCGTCGGCTCCGGCGTGACCGGCACCGTTGCGGGCATCCGCGCCGCGGAAAAAGGCGCGGACACCGTCGTCATCGAAAAACTCGGCCGTCTCGGCGGCACCTCGCGTTTCTCGGGTCTCAACTTCGCCTGCGTCGGTTCGCCCGCCCAGAAGGCAGCCGGCGTAACCGATACGCCGAAGTCGCTCGCCGACGACATGGCCCGTGTGTCGGGCGGTCTCGGCGACTATCAGCTCGCGCTCACCATGGCTGAAAACACCGCCCGCGCCGAAGCCTTCTACCGGGAACACGGCGTGGAGTGGGACGGACGTCTGCTCAAGCTCGGCGGCCACAGCGCCAAGCGCTGCCTCGTCGCCAAGGGTGACGGCGCCGGTCTTCTGAAGGCGCTCTGGAAGTCGGCTGAAAAGCTCACGAATCTGTGCTTCTGCACGGGCGTGAAGCTTGACGACATCATCATTGACTCCGAGGGCCGCGCCGTCGGCATCAAGGTTCGGGAAAACTACGTCTTCGACCGTTCGAGCGAAGACGACGATCTGACGAATGAAACGGGCACGGTGCGCTACTGGAAGGCCCGCCGCGCCGTCGTGATGGCTACGGGCGGCTTTGCCCGCGACCGCAAGTTCCGCCGCATGGAAGTGACCTTCCTCGACGGCGTCTCGACGACGACCAGCCCCGGCGCCACGGCCGGTGCGCTCAAGGCCATGATCCGCGCAGGCGCCCGTCCGGTTCACATCTGTCTCTACCGCTTTGCTTATCCGCTGCCGACCGAAGACATGATCTGGGGCGTCATGATCGATCCGGCAACCGGAAAACGCTTCATGAGCGAAGGCGAAACCCGCAATACGCTTGCCGCGGGCGTTCTGCAGCTTCGTCTCAGAAACGGCGACCGCAAGCCCTTCATGATCTACGACACGAAGGCGCTCGCCAAGTTCCACAATGCCAACCGTGTCCAGCGAAGCCTCAACGGTCTGAACGGCATCAACGGCACGATGTATACCTTCGCCACGCTTGAAGAGGCCGCCCGTCACTACGGCGCCGATCCAGCTCAGGTGAAGGCGACGGTCTCCGCCTACAACGAGATCATCGCCTCCGGCCGCGATCCGGAATTCGACAAGCCCTTCGAACGTTCCGGCCGAAGCGTCGAACCGATCGATCCCGCAGGTCCCTTCCATGCAATCGAAGTGACGCCCCGCCTCAACTACACGCCTGGCGGCGTTCGCATCAACACGCGCGCTCAGGTTCTTTCGCTTGAGGACGACCGTCCGATCCCCGGTCTTTATGCCGCCGGAGAAGCCGCAGGCGGCCTGCACGGTCAGGAACGCATGACGGCCTGCTCGATGCCCGACTGCAGCGTCTACGGCATGATCGCCGGCGAAAACGCCGCCGACGAACCCCGCAAGTAAGGAGAACGATGATGAAAAAGACAATGAGCATGCTTCTTGCGGCCCTGGCGCTGGCAGCCGTCGGAACCGTCAGCGCGGCCCAGCCGGACTCTTCGCGCCACATGGCTAAGGGCGTTCCCTGCACGGCCTGCCACGGCGACGCGATGAAGGCCGTGCCGACGCGCGACACCTGCCTGACCTGCCACGGTCCGGTTGAAAAGCTGGCCGCCAAAACGGAGCATCTGAACTTCACGAGCCGCATGAAGAACGCCAAGACCGGTCAGACCGTCGAACACAAGGCGCTCGTCAATCCGCACGACTCGTACCACTTCGGCACGTCGCTCGCCTGCAGCGAATGCCACAGCGAGCACAAGGCAAGCCGCAACGACTGCTCGACCTGCCACGACACCAAGGCTTGGAAGATCAGACCGCTCGGCGCCGAATGATCCGCTGAAACCGCGGCCTGCCTTCAAAGCTTACAGACTGAATGAAACAAGGGGAACCCTGCCGAACTGCAGGATCCCCCTTTTCATTTCAGAAGATGCGATGAGCGCTTACGCAAACGACGGCGACTTCGGACTGCGCATGGCCTGCCAGGCCCAGAGGCCGGCGAAGATCGCCAGACCGGGCGCGTAGCCCCACCAGCGCATGTCGTAGGGCAGGAAGAGGCCCGTGATGCTGAAGGGATACATCATGAAGACCGTGCAGACGATCAGAAGCGCGCGTTCGATCATGTTGATCCTGTTGACAAGCCAGCCCTGAAGCGCGGACGTGAAGGCCAGCATGCCGATCGAGGTCATCAAGAAGATGAAAATGCCCGTCCAGAAAGAGTCAATCCCGATCATCAGAAGGTCGCTGTTGAAGAGGAAGACAACCGGAAGGAGCGCCGTGCGGATGTCGTAGATGAAGCCCTGGATGCCGACCGCGATCGGGTCCGCCTTGGCGATAGCCGCACCGGCATAGGCGGCAAGACCGACCGGCGGCGTATCGTCGGCCAGAATGCCGAAGTAGAGGCAGAAGAGATGCGCAGCGATGAGCGGCATCACGAGTTCCTGACCGTGGATCACCACGCCGCCCGCGAGCTGAACGAGGACGGGCGCCGTGAGCGATGCCATGATGATGTAGTTGGCGGTGGTCGGAAGACCCATGCCGAGCAGAAGCGAGGCGAGCGCGGTAATGAGGATGAGAAGGAACAGGTTCCCCATCGAGAGCACTTCGACGAAGTACGTGATCTGCTGACCGAGACCGAGCGACACGCAGCCGACGATGATGCCCGCGCAGGCCGTGGCGAGCGCCACGCCGGCCATGTTGTAGGCGCCGGCCGACATGGAGCCGAGCGTCGTCTTGACACCTTCCCAGAGGGCGGGAAGCATCGGTTCGCGGCGGACTCGGGCGATGACGACGGGCTGCAGAACCATGATGACGGAGAGCACCAGGATGGCGCGGAAGACCGACAGTTCGGCGGAATGCTGCAGAACGACGAGTTCATAAATCAGCATGGCGAGCGGCAGCAGGAAGTGCAGGCCGTTGCGCAGTTCGATCCAGAACTTCGGAAGTTCGGACTTCGGCAGACCCTTGAGGCCGAGCTTGCAGGCTTCAAGATGCGTGAT
>JAGBFJ010000098.1 GCA_017936545.1 Sutterella sp. | reverse complement strand
TCGATGTAGAGAACCAGCGGCTCGTAGGTGCGGGCCACGATGCGCTGCGTCGTCATGAACATTTCAGTCACGGTGATGTTGGCGGCAAGACTCGTGTCCTTCACCATGCTGATGACCGAATTGCCGAGCGTCGGAAACGCCGTGCGAAGCGCCTGCGGGAGCATGATGCGGCGCATGACCTGCGCATAAGACATGCCTGTCGTCAGGCCCGCCTCAAGCTGTCCGCGGGGCACGCTTTCAAGCGCCGCGCGAATCGTTTCGGCGCAGTAGGCGCCTTCGTTGACGGCGAAGACCGCAATCGCCGCGGTCCAGGGCGAAACCAGCACGCCGGCATGCGGAAGGCCGTAGAAAACAATGAAGAGCTGCACCAGCAGCGGCGTGCCGCGGATCACCCAGATGTAGAAGCGGGTGAGCGGCGTCAGGAGCGGGATGCCGCGGTACTGGATGACGGCGACAATGACCGCGATCACCAGCGCGAGTGCGAAACTGACGACCGTGAGCGGAATCGTGACGGTCAGACCGGGAAGAAGAATCTTCCAGAAGGAGTCAACGATAAGGTCGATCAGATGTGTCTGCATGAACGGATGGTCGCTTTGAAGAAACCCGCAGTCGCGGGAGGCTGCCCGGAAAGTTTAATTTTAGGCGCGAAAGCCGGCTTCGGTCAGTGCCATCCGCTCCTCCGTCTGCCTGATTCTCCCGAATCGGACCATCGCAGAGAAAAGTCCCGGTCTGTCGGCCGGGACTTCAGAAGAGAATCGACGGATTATTTGGCCGTTTTGGCAGCAGGAGCTGCGTACTTCGCCGCCAGCTTTTCAATATACGGTTCGACCGTCGGGTCGCTGAGGTCGATGAACCCGCGGACAAAGCCCACCATATGGCCGTTGGCATCAAGCACGAAGAAGGCCGGCAGCACGTCGAGCGGCACCTTGTCCGAGAGCTGATCCTTCAGATCGTAATAGGTGTCGAGCGCTTCGAAATGATGCTTTTCGATGAATTTGTCCACGCGCTTTTTCTTCAGATCCACAGAAAGCGCCACCACCTTCACTTTGCTGCCTGGCTTGTTCCAGCGTTCCTGCAGACGAATGATGTGGGGAATTTCTCGCAGACTGTGCTCGCTCCAGGTCGCCCAGGCATCGAGCAGGACGAGACTGCCCTGCCAGTCGGAAGGACGCACCGGGCGGCCTTCCTTGTCCGTAAATTCAATATCGGGAAAACCGCGGGCGGTGCGAAATTCGATGAAGTCCTTCAGCACGGAGGGTTTTTCGGCAATCGGCTTGCCGTTGCGGTTGTATTTCTGGCTGAAGACGGAATCCTGAGGACCAGCGGCGGAGACCGTCCCGGCAAGGCCGACGGCCAGAGCGAGCGCGATCACGACATGTTTGAGCATGATAGTTTTCCTTTTTTCAATCAGTATTCTTGTCGGTTCGGGAAGCTGCCGGACGGCGCTTTCTCATGCGCAGGAAAACGAGAACGGCGCCCGCGGCCACTGCCGCCCAGGGGGCTGCCCACAGCGCGGCCGTTCCCGCGTTCTTGTCGGGTTCGTAGCGGATCTGTTCGCCGTAGCGCTTCACCATGAAGTCGAAAATCTGTTCGCGCGTTTCACCCGCTCGGAGCTTTTCATAGATGACGCCCTTCAGTTCGCTCGCAATGGCGCTTTCGGATTCGTAGAGCGTCAGGTTGGGCGATACCGGACAGCGGAGCACCTTGGCGATGCTCACCGCCTCATCCCTCAGAGCCTTGCCGGTCAGCGGTTCGGCACAAACGCCTCTCAGCGATGCGCCGGCCAGAAGAAGCCCCGCGGTCAATGCATGTCTTCTCTTCATTCTGCTCCCTTTTTTTTGCGGCGAAAAAGCGCGGCGAACGCGCCGAGAATCATCAGAACGCCGCCCGCCCAGATCCAGCTCGCCAACGGCTTGATGCTCAGACGAACGAGCCATTCTTCGTCGGAGAGCTTGTTGCCCATCGACACATAGAGGTCGCGCATCACGCCGTGGCGGATGCCGGCAGCGGACATCTGCATGCCGTTGGCATTGAAGGTCTGGCGTTCCGGACGAAGAACGGCGATCAGCTTCTCGTCATCGGCATTGAGCACCTCGATAACGCCCTGCTGGCCGTAATAAGAATGGTTGCTGACGAAACGGGTTTCGGTATAGACGAACACCACGTCTCCGACGGGCTTGCCGAGTCCCGGCCCCATGCGGACAAGGGCCTCGCTCTCGTACTGCTGAACGCCGACGGCTCCGATGATCGACACCGCGATGCCGACATGAGCGAGAAGAGCCGCAGGCGAGAAGCGCTTCTGTCCCGGCAGGAAATCCGAGAAGACAGCGCTTAGGATCCAGGCGGCGGCAAACACGGCGGCGCCCGTCATCAGGACGTCGCGGGGCGACGTGAAAGCGAGCACGATGCCCGCCGCCGCGGCGGACAAGGCAGCCGAGAGCGCCCAGCGAAGCCTCGAAGCGCCCAGATGCGCAGCGCCTGCAAGCAGGGCGGCGGCAATCGCCATCGGCGCGAAGAAGCTGTTGAAGTACGGCGCGCCGACCGTCAGCGTCGAGCCGGCGAAGATTTCGTAGATGAGCGGGTAGATCGTGCCGAAAAGCACGCAGAAGGCTGCGATGACGAGCAGATAGATGCCTGAAATCATCAGGCCGTCGAACAGCACGGCCGGTTTTTCCGGGTCCGTGCACACGCGTTCGATCCGCATGACGTAAAGGACGGCGGCCGGCACCAGAAGCACGATCGCCAGCAGCTGAAGCGCAATGCCGCGGGTCGGATCCGAGGCGAAGGCGTGCACCGACTGCATGGCGCCGGAACGCACGAGCCAAGTACCGAAAAGACAGAGGCCGAAACCGACCATCGTGAGGAAGATCGACAGCCGGCGAAGCTGGCCGCGCCGGCGCGTCTGAATGAGCGCGTGGATCAGCGCCGTGGTGGTGAGCCACGGAATGAAGGACGCGTTTTCAACCGGATCCCAGAACCACCAGCCGCCCCAGCCGAGTTCGTTGTAGGCCCACCAGGAGCCGAGCATGTTGCCGGCGGTCAGAAATCCCCAGGTCACATAGGCGATCTTCGTTGTCAGTCTGACGGCGTCCTCGGTCCAGCGGCCGGACATCAGGAGCGCCGACATGGCGGCGAACATGACGGCCAGTCCCGAATATCCCATGAAGAGGACCGGAGGATGAAGAATCATGCCGATGTCCTGAAGCACGGGATTGAGGTCGCGCCCTTCGGGCGGCACCATCGGCAGGTTGCGCAGGAACGGATTCGACGTAAAGAGCAGGAAGACGGAAAAGCCTGCGATCACGGCCAGCATCAGCCCCTGCAGCCGGGCCATGAAGACTTCGTCGTCGCAGCGAAGAAGCGCCGTCCAGGCCGTGCCGAGCGCCATGAGCAGCACCCAGAGGAGCATGGAACCCTCGTGGCTGCCCCAGAGCGCAGCAACTTTGTAGACCGAATCAAGCTTGGTGTTGGAATGATTGGCGACGTACTGCACGGAGAAGTCGCTCGTCACGAAGCACCAGACAAGGAGCGCCGTACTCGCGGCGAACGCAGATGCCGAAATGACGAGCGACGGACGCCAGACGTCCCGGCAGAAGACCGAGCCGCTTCTGAGTCCCGCAAACACCGCGGCCGGCGCAAGCAGCGCCGCAGCAGCGCCGAGAATAAGCAGAAAATGTCCTAGTTCGGGAATCACGATGCGAATACCTGTTGTTTCCGAAGCCTTTTCGTAATTTACCTGCCAAACCTTCGGTCAGTCTGAAGAAAGCCTCATGCTCAGAGTCTGCGGGAGCGAAGGAGCGCCGCGCAGATGACAAACAGCACCGCCGACCAAAGAACAAGCAGCCCGCCGAGGAGCCACGCGGACGGCACGTCGAAACTCAGAATGCCGAGACAGTCCTGATTGATGAGCCGGAAGACGCTCGCCGGATTGGCCAGCATCAGTGCGGTCAGAGCACTGCGGCCGAGCGTATCTGCGCCGGCCACGGAAATCACGAGAAGAGCGAGGTCGTAAAGAAGCACGGCGGTGAACCAGACCACGAGCAGAAGCGCCAGCGCCTGAGCCTTGTGCCGGACGGTGAGACTCACCCAGTAGGCGACCAGCATGAAAACGAGGCCGAGCAGCCAGCCCGTCGCAATCAGTACCGCCATGGCACCGAGCAGTTCGCCCATGCCGTAGGGCACCGGCAGGAAGGCCTGAATAATCGGCAGCACGGCAAAACCCGCTGCCAGCACGAGAAGAATCGCGCCGCCCTGTCCGATCGCCTTTCCGGCGAGCCACTGAAGTCTGGAGAGCGGATACGTGAGCATCAGAAGCAGCGTGCCCGACTCCGCTTCGCCTACAAAAGCGTCGTAGCAGAGCAAAAGCGCCAGAAGCGGCAGCAGAAAGACCGTGAGGCTCAGGAGAGAATTCATGACGCTCGGGAGCGGCTGATACTGCAGCGTGCCGCCGATCGCCGCAGTACCGAAAAAGACGGCGACGGACAAAATGGCAAACAAAGCGCTTCCGAACAGCAGCCAGCGGCTCCTGAGGCAGTCGCGGAATTCCTTGAGGGCCACCAGCTTCACGGCGGCAGCCGCCGACGGACGGCGGCAGAGGAAGGCGGAGTCGGTCATCTCAGAGCTTCTCCAGAGGAACGTTGAGCACGTAATGCGCAAAGATCATGCCGAGGTCCGCCTTGCGGAGCTGGAAGTCGTAACAGGCATGATCCGTCGTCAGAATGCGGACGACTTCGCTCACCCGGCCTTCGGAAACGGCCAGACGGCGTCCCCTGGCCATCGGCGCAAGCCGCGGGTCGGAGAGCGCCTTTTCAATCCCGGGACCGCTGAAGAGCGCCGGCAGAGCCGCTTGTTCCCGCAGGTTTTCCAGCGTGCCGCTGCCGCGGCACTCGCCGTCGGCCAGAAGAAGCACGCGGTCGAGATAAGGTTCGACGAGCGCCAGCTCATGCGTGCAGACAAGCACGCTGCAGCCCGAGTCGCGCAGGTCCGAAAGTTCCCGGTACATGAGAGCGGAGGCGGCCGGATCCAGACCGACGGTCGGCTCGTCAAGCATCAGAAGGCGCGGCTTTGAAAGAAGCGCCTGCGCCAGACCGAGACGCTGCCGCTGTCCCTTCGAGCATTGACCGAGACGCTGACGGAGCACAACGCCGAGACCGAGCTCGTCGGTCAGCTCCTTCACACGGGATGCGCAGACGCCCTTGAGGCCGGCGAAATAATCCAGATGCTCCTGAACCGTCATCGCATCGTAAAAACTGACGTTTTCCGGCAGGTAGCCCACTTCCAGCGGCTTTTCGCCGGGCGCGCCGCCCAGCACCGTCAGCGTGCCGGATGCGGGGCGCAGCAGACCGAGAATCAGCTTGATCAGCGTCGACTTGCCGGCGCCGTTGTGTCCGAGCAGACCGAGGAGCGCGCCTTCGGGGAGCGTGAAGCTCACGTCGCGCAGAACCTCGCGTCCGCCTCTTCGGAAGAAAAGCGAACTGCACTCAACGGTATTCACATCGTTCATCGCAAGAGTCCCTCGGGAAGTGCCGTCAGCGGGTGAGAATCCGTCACGCCTTTGCCGCGGTCGATTTCAAACTGATTGGCAAGCCATCTGAGAAGCGCCACAACGGGACTGTCCATCAGAAAGCGTGCCTCGGGATAAATCCAGAAAATTCGGTCGAGCGAATCATTCGGCTGGTAGGGACGGTCGCCGATGCCGTCGTGATCGAGGTCCCAGCCGAGATACGTGCTCCAGAAATTGCCCCGTCCCTCATGGCTCCACTCAAGCGGCTTTTCACCGACGTAGCGCACCTGGATCGTGTTCTCGACGAAGGCGTTTTCCCAGAGCACGTTGCCCTCTCCGCCGAGCGCCACGCCGATGCCGATATCGGCTTTCTCAATCAGGTTGCGGGTCACGCGGTTCCTGCCGGGACCGTAGATGAAGATGCCCTTGCCTTCAGTATCAAGCGCCGGATTGCCTTTCGGATTGTGAACGCCGGAGACGCTGTTGTCCTCGACAAGGCAGCCGTCGGCGACATTGAGCAGAATGCCGAATTCGATGTTGCCCGAACTGGTGCTGCGCCGAAGCGTGATGTTTCTGGAACTCATCAGCGCGTAGCCGCCGCGCACGCCTGCCGCACGGTTGTCAGCTGCGCTGTCTCCGCGGGTATACATGTAGTGAATCCCGTACTGCGCGCCCGTGAAGGTATTGCGTTCGGAGACGCTCCGATCAACGTTTTCAAAATAAAATCCGTCGCGGACGTTGCGCACGCGGTTTCCGACCAGCACCGGATCCTTCACGTAGTTGAGAAAAACGCCGTCACCGCGGTCAAGCACATGCATCTTGGCGTCGCCTGCAATGCTGCAGTTCTCGATGCGAAGCCGCTCAAGACGGTCGGCGCGGACGCCGAAACCGGCGCCTTCCAGCGTCAGTCCGGCCAGCACAGCATCGTCGGCGCCGTCGGTAAGCTTCACGCCGGCGTCGCGCGCATAAAGATCGGGACCGTAGCCGCGCAGCGTCAGATTTTCCACTCGGACTCGCGGGCGGCGGATCACCAGAGCGGTGCCTTTGCCGCCGGCGTCGATGACGGCGCCCGGCTCGCCGCGAAGGGTGATGCCTCGGGTATCGACTTCGGCCTGAATTCGGTAGATTCCCGGCTGCATGATGATGACGTCGCCCTCCTCGGCGTCGATCAGCGCATCGTCAAGCTGATCGGCCGAGGCGACGCGGTGTTCGGCCGCACCGGCCGCCGAGAATGCGAAGGCAGCCGCAAAAAGAAAGACGGCGTTTCTGAGAATGCGCAGGGACATCATGCCGGACGTCCTGCCTCAGTTGAGAAGTTCGAGCGTCACGGCATCATAGCCGTAGACCCTGCCGCCCTTTTCCGCGGCAAAGCGCTCGGCATCGGCCTTCTTCGAAAACGCCACCGGCTCCGGTCCCATGACGCCTTCAAAAGACGGGCTGTAGACGTACCAGGCTTTATCGGCGGGAATGAGCGCCGCATCGTCGGGCTTGGCCCAGCCCGTGGCGCTCATGTCATGAATAAAGAAAGCAAGCAGCCGGCGTTTGTTTTCGGGCTGAAGCGCATAAGTGAAGGCATCCCGGCCGGAGCAGAACTTCACGGCCTCGTTTTCCGCGCCCTTGATGAAGACTTCGGCCTTGGGCCCCTCATAGTGGGAGATCACCATGCCGCAGAGGTGGCAGCGGTCATGACTGTCGAAAGGCACGGGCGAAAAGCTTCGCTTTCCCTCATCGCCGCATCCGGCAAGGAGTGCGGCGCAGGCGGCGAGGAACAGAATGCTGGCGGACTTACGCATGACAGGATCTCCTGGAAATCGTTGACCGGCTCGGCCTGGCGGCGGAGCGGATCTTCAGAGTATAGGCGGCGAAGTTCACACGGGACTTAACGGCCCGCACTTCGCCGGTGCGGCCGAAAACGGCTTCGGAGGAGTACCGTGCGTTTTCAGCGCTCAAAAAAAAAGCCGCACAGGGCTTTCAGGCTTGTTTAAAAATTTCAGCTCCAGTTCCCTCCGCCCTGAGGCGGAGAGAAGCTGAAGCCGAAACTTCATCTACTTAAGATCAGAGTCCGAAGAGCTGACCGGCGTAGAGGATGAACATACGCAGGCACATCATGCCGCAGATAGCTGCCAGACCCGAGAGATAGAAGCTCGCAGAGCTCTTCACGAAGTTCAGCAGAATCGGCAGAATGAAGCCGACGCCGACCACACCGACCCAGAACTCGGTTGCCCAAGTACCGGCACAGAAGGCCTGAGCTGCAACCTGAGCAGCGGCGTTGCCGTTGATCAGAGCAACCGCGATCATGAAGATGCAGAGCGCTTCGGCAGCCATGATCGGCCATTCGGCGCCGTGCAGAACCTTCATGTCGCCGCTGTGCTGTTCGTCACCGAAGCAGCCGACAGCGATGATCTTCGCCGCTGCAGCACCGGCGGAGAGACCGGAAGCCACGAAGAGCGCCGGCAGCACAGCCTGGTTGATGAGCGGGAAGCGGACCAGCACCGAAATGAGGAAGCCCGTGTAGGCGCAGACCGTAATGGCAAGGATCAGAACGATCCACATGATCGCACCGCGCAGCGCATCAAAGCAGGCGATGAGACCGTCGAGGAACTTGAGTTCCTTGCGGAAGGCGATCAGCGTCAGCACGAACACCAGCGGGATGTACAGCAGAAGCGCCATCACGCCGAGGCTCATAACGGAGGTCGGGTTGTAGTAAATCAGAATACGCCAGAAGACCAGCGGATTCGTAAGGTCAGCAACGAGGCAGCACATACCGAGCAGAATGGTTACCAGACCGGTAATGCTGGCAGCCTTCAGCAGCGGCGTGTTTTCCGCCATCTGTTTTCTGTAGATATTCACCAGGATCGCGACCGTAACGGCGCCGCCGGAAATACCTGCAAGGAACAGGTACACGGCGATGGGCCACGGCCAAGCGATGCCCTGAGAAAGACCCAGTGTAAAGTTAAGCGCGATGTCCATCTTTACACTCCTTTCTTAACAATGGGGATGTAGCGCAGGCTGGGATTGGTGCCGAGTTCGGGGCGGATGCGCACCGAATCCTTCACCGCAAGCAGCTTGCTGATGTACGACTTCGGGTCATTGAGATCACCGAAGACCAGGGCGTCGTACTTGCAGCTCGCCACGCAGGCCGGCTCTTCTCCCTTGGAGAGGCGGGTATGCAGGCAGAAGTCGCAGTTGTCGGCGACCTTGGTTTCCTCATTGATGAAGCGTGCGTTGTACGGGCAAGCAACAATGCAGTACTTGCAGCCGACGCACTTGCTGGCGTCCATCGTAACGATGCCGGTCTTGGCATCGCGATGAGCCGCGCCGGTGGGGCAGACCGAAACGCACGGCGCGTCCTGACACTGCTGACAGGAAACGCGGAGATACTTACGGTTCTTGGCGTAACCGCGCTTGCCTTCGACCTTGTCGCCCTGCAGTTCAAGCAGGAGACGGGAGCGGCCTTCAGGCAGCTTGTTGGTCTCGTTGCAGGCGATACGGCAGTCACGGCAGCCGACGCACTTGTTCTGGTCGAAGACCATGCCATAGTGGGGCTGACCGGGTCTTGCCTTCTGACTCGAGCCGCATCCGCCGAGGGACATCAGCACGAGAGAGCTAACACCGGCACCAGCGAGAAATTTTCTCCTGTCGATCATTTCGCTCACAATGTTCTCCATGAACGGACTTTCGGAAAACCTGGAGTCCGTCAGTTAATTGAGCTTGCGGGCCATGCGGGCCTCAGCATTCGCAATCGCGTTCTTCAGAGCCTGCTCCCGGCCGGGAGCAGCTCCGGCTTCGAGAAGGAGCCGCCATTCGCGGATGGCCTCGGGGTACTGCCCCCGGAAGAAGGCATCCTCTCCGAGCAGCATGCGCGTCTGAACCTCGTAGAAGTTCTGGGCGAGCGCCCGGTCGATGACGGAGCGGGTTTCGGCATTAATCGCACGGCCGTCGCGGTAGTACATGGCGTAGGCGCGAAGTCCGAGCAGGTCGGCTTGTTCGCCGCCGAGCCGGATGGCCTCGTCAAGTGCCGCGACCGCATCTTCATAGCGTCCGGCTTCGAGATTGACGAGCGCGAGGCTTCGTCTTGCGGCGAAGTCCTCAGGCGCCATCTCGACGCTGCGGCGCGCTTCGGTGATTCTGGCGGCCAGCAGATAGTCGATGTCTTCATCCACCTTCTGCGTCTGCCAGTCTCCCCATCGTCCGAGCGAAGCGTAAACGCCGATGCTCACGACGAGAAGCACGATGCCGAATCCCACGATGAACGTGTCCGCACCCTTCGCCGCCGGCCGGTTCTTCACCCGGTAGACTGCGAGCACCGCCGCGGCGGCTGCCGCTGCGAGTGCGATGAGCGCGGTAAGCGTGTTCATCTCAGATTCTCTTCAAGCTTTTAAAGAACGTCCGACACAATTACTTGTGCGGGTTGGGCATGCCCTTCAGATTGGCGTTGCTGAAATTGGCATGGGCCCCTACCTTGTCAACCTTGACCAGTTCGACCTCGAAGACGAGGACGGATTCGGGCTCGATCTGACCGGCACCGTCGGTGCCGTAGGCGAGATCCGCAGGAACCGTGAAGCGGTAGCGCGAACCCGGCGTCATGAGTGCGACGCCTTCACCGAGTCCGGGAATCACGGACATCATCACAAAGCGGGCGGGTTCCTTCGTGTCGTAGGTGCTTTCGAACACCTTGCCGTCAATGAAGGAGCCGACATAGTTGACGGTAACCACGTCTTCCTGCTTCGGCTTTTCGCCCTTGCCTTCCTTTAGAACTTCATACTGCAGGCCGGACTTGGTGACGGTGACGCCCTTCTTCTTGGCGTTCTCGGCGAGATAGGCCTTGCCCTTTTCGGAGTTGGCCTTGGCGAGCTTCGCCTTGCGGGCATCGTCGAGCTTGTTGAGCTGTTCGGCACGCTGATTGAGAATCTTCAGCATGTCGTCGTCGCTCAGCTTGCTCTTGTTCTTCAGAGCATCTTCAAAGCCCTGAACCACGGCCTTCATATCGATGGCCGCACCGAGTTCCGTCTGTTTGAAGATCTGACCGGCAAGGTAGCTGCCGACAGAAGCACCCATACTGTACGACTCCTTCTCGAGCTGGGTCTGCTGGGGCTGAGCAGCCATAGCGACAGTGCTCATGCACAGAGCAAGCGAAGCGGAAAGAACGACTTTTTTCAGGGTAAACATAGTTTTCTCAAAGAAATGTTTCGTGAATTACCGCCTGCCTTGCGACAGGCCCGCAGCTTACGGAAGCTCAATGCGCCGGCCGGAGATTCTCCAGCCCTCGATGCCCTCGGGCATCTGACGCACATCCGTGTAGCCGAGTTTCATGACCTGACGCGCAGCGTTTTCGCTGCTCGTGCAGAGCTTGTTCACACAGTAGAACACCATCGTGGTGCTCTTGTCTTCAGGAAGCAGCTTCTTCCAGTCGCCGATGTTGAAGAAGTGCGCGCCGGGAATGAATCCCTTAGCCCAGAGCTCCAGCTCGTTGCAGTCGTAGAAGAGGATGCCCTGATCGTGCAGCATCTCGGCTTCACGCATCGAGATCTGATTGAGGATCTCGTCGTACACGGGGGCGGGCTCGATGGGTTCGTCCGCGCCGGCAAAGGCCGTCATCGGAAGAGCGATCATCAGGCTCGCGGCGAGCCGCATAAGTTGCGTTTTCATAATTCCTTCTGGTCTTCAGTCCGGGATCCGATCAATACCGGATCCCGTACTCAGGTTTGAAGTTATTGATTACTTCTTGGCTTCTTCCTTGGCAGGGTAACCGCCGTTGTCAAGGATCGACTGAGCCTTGGCGAGGTAGGCCTGAGCGGTTTCGACGCGCTGCTTGAGGTAGGCAGGAGCGTGGACACCGAACGAACCGTCCTTCTTGATCTGCGACGTGATGTCGGCAGCCTTGTCGACGAGCATGAGGATGTCGGTCTTGGCGTCAACCGGAACAGCCGTCACTTCGAGGAGCTTGATGATGCGTTCCTGAGAAGCAACCGCAGCCTTGTAGCCGTCCTTAACCGGGTTCTGCCACTTCATGACTTCGCCGTACACTTCCTTCTGGTCGGTGTACTGGAGGCCCTTTTCGAGTTCGGAGAGGAACGCGCTGTGGCAGCCCTTGTTGTCCATCACACCCTTTTCAGCGTTGGCCGTACGGGCGCAGGACCACATCAGGTCGACGAAGGCGTGGCCTTCTTCGTCCTTAGCAATGCGCCAGCCCTTGGAGTTGGAGGCGCGGGACTGACCGGCAGCCGGATTCATCATCTTGGCGGTCGGGTCAACCTTGATGTTGAAGATGTGCGAACGACGGACGGCGTCGAAGCCGGCGTAGTCAGGACGCTGGATGGCCGTGAAGTTTTCGCAAGACATCGTGAACGGCATATGGCAGTCAACGCAGTCGACCTTCTTATGCGTGTTCGTCTGAGCCATCACGTCAGCCTGCGTGGTATGGCAGTCCTGGCAAGTCTTCTTGATAGCAGGCTTGGTGTAGTAGGACGTCCAGTCGTTGCTCGTGACTTCATGCGGGTCGTGGCAGGTAACGCAGCGCATGCCCTTTTCGTAGTGCTTGGACATCATCATCTGCGAGCCTTCCGTACCGCAGGACGGGCAGGAGGACTTGGTCTTGGCGTTCATGCCCTTTTCGATCTTGCCGTCGACGACGTCTTCAGCGATGAAGTTGGAGCGCTGGTGGCAGCGTTCGCAATTCGACTGGAAGCCGTTCGATTCAGCGCCAACAAGGTGGCCGCCGGCGCCGTGGCATTCTTCGCAAGCGATACCGCGGGAGATCGTGTGCTTCTGGAGTTCCTTCGGATTGCCGAGAGCAGCGAAGAATTCCTTCTTATCCTTAAAGTCGAACTTGAAGGCGTGGCAGACTTCGCAGTAGGAGGAAGCCGGCTGGAAGAGGAATTCCTTTTCGTACTTGGCGCCGTAGGACGTCATACCCCACTGGTGCGAACCGGAGCCGCCGAAGCCTTCCATCGTGGTCGGGAAGTCAGGAATAACCTTCTGGATTTCCTTGGCGCGTTCCGGCGTGAGCCACTGGGCCCAACCGCGGGAGAACTGGTTACCGCCGGCAACGATCGTACCCGTACCGTCGCGGAGGAGACCGTCACGGACGTGGTAGGAACCGCGGACCAGCCAGGCGTCGATGTAACCCATCTTCGTGCGCGGCGTACCGACGGTCGCGTAGATCATGTCTTCGGTAATGCCGTCAGGAAGGATGGAAGCCTGACCGCTGTACTGCTTCTTCTTGTAGTCGTTGCCGTATTCCTGGTGTTCGCCCGGGAAGCGGATCGTCTGAGCATGACGGGAGCGCTTCCACTTCTGATACTGGATCGCGTGGCATTCGCCGCAGCGTTCCGGACCGACGAACTTGTTCGGGTAGTCAAGAATCGACTTGGCAGCCAGACGGTACTGGGATGCCTGGGGCTTCGTGAAGCCGCCGGCCTTCGTGTACTTCTGAGCATTGCCTTCGCCGAAGAATTCGGAACCGCGGGTCGAGACCTTGTACACGCCCTTGATACGGCCTTCTTCAGCATACTTGAAGACGGGGTGGTTGTTGAAGAGGAACTCCCACAGTTCCTTTTCCTGGACGACGTAGTCCTGGAGGGTCTTCACGCCCTTGGTCTGAAGGTCACCGTCAGGATTGTCGAAGACCGGCTGGGTAAGAGCGTTCACGTTCTTGTTACCGACGCCGGGAGCGTCAGCAGCAATGGCGACGCTGGACGCTGCGAAGGCGGCCGAGCAAAACAGAACAGATGCCGCTGCTTTGAACGTAGTTGATTGCATAGTGGTTTTCTCCTAG
>JAGBFJ010000097.1 GCA_017936545.1 Sutterella sp. | reverse complement strand
GTGTTCGATGCGATTCCCGCAGCCTCGATCGGCACGTCGAAAAGGCTGACCTGCGAGCTGTCGAGTCCGTTGGCGATCGGTCCGTCAAAACCGAGCAGGCCGGCCAGACGCCGCCGGTTGAGTGGCCAGGCCGAGCAGGCGAGCACCGCCGTCCCGAGCGCTGAGCGGTTGATCCGCGTCCATGCTTCGATCAGGCGGTCGGCATCGCGCTCGAACGATTCGAGAAAAGCCCAGAGATAAAAGCCGAGCGTCACCGGCATCGCCTGCACGCCGTTCGTATAGGCGGGCATCCAGGTTTCGGCATGCGCCTCGGCGATCGTCAGGAGCGTCCCGCGAAACGCATTGAGCGCGGCGAAGAAGTCCAGCGTGCCGCGGCGAAGCCGGCCCTGGTTGATGGTCGCGAAGATGTCCTGACGGCTGCGGCCGGTATGAATCAGCGTCGCCAGCTGACCGCAGTGCGAAATCAGAAGCTTTTCAAGCGGCATGATGTCCGAAAACGGCGGTTCGCCCGACGCAGCCTGATCGGCTTCGGCGGCGAGCTGCGCACCGGCGATCGTTCGCGCTTCATCCTTCGTGATGATGCCCTCTTCGGCGAGCATCACCAGCGAGGCCCGGTTGATCCGGTTCTGCCACCAGGCCCAGTTTTCGAGTCCCGCCCGCTCGCTCGTATGAAGCGGCCGGTCGCGGCCCCACGGTACGGCTGAAAGCGTCATATGGTCCTCCGAAATGAGACTGAACATGTCTGTTTCATGGTAGAAAGACGGCGGCTGCCGGTGATGCGGTTTTCCCCCATTGAATCGTGCAGTATCCGCACGCATCCCGCCCGATGCTTCCCCGAAGTGCCTCACGGAGAAGACGCTTCACTTCGCCGTCCGTGCATTTTCCGCACGCTTTTTCGAGCGGATTCCGATCGTTTTTCGGGTAATTCTCTAGACCTTGCGCATTGGGTCCGCAGGGCGCCCTCGGATAGACTCAGAAGGCCTGAAGAGGAGATCCGCTCATGCTCAGAAAGGATTCGAAGACGCTCAACCTCGGTCTGTGGGAACTGCTCTTTCTCGTTCTGGACAAGGGCTCCGTCGCCCGTGCCGCGGACGAGCGCGGCCTCGAGCGCACGCAGGTCTCCCGCCTCATCTCCTCGCTCGAAGAGGAAACCGGCGTTCAGCTCATCGAGCATATGGGACGGCGTCTCATGCCCACGCAGGCGGCTTTGGAAATCCGCCCGAAGATCGAACCCATGATCGGGCGCATGCGAAAGGCTCTCGAAGACCTTCACCGCGGACGCAGCCTCGAGCGCGGCAGCATCCGCTTCGGCGCCATGCCGGGCTTTCTGCAGACGCAGGTGGTGCCGCTTCTGGCGGAATTCCAGCAGGCCTATCCCGGCGTTTCCTTCGACGTCATCGGCGACGACGATCCCCGCGCCTTCATGCGCGGCCAGACCGATCTGATGCTCTACTACGGTCCCGTCAGCCAGCCGCGGCTCACCGAGCACTGGGTCACGCGCTCGGCCTTCGTTCCCTGTGCGTCGCCGCAGTATCTGAGGGAGCACGGCACGCCGAAAACCCCCGAGGATCTCAGCAGCCATGCCGGCATTCTCTACACCGGCCGGGTGAGACCGCATTCGCAGGTACTTGAATTCGCCGGCAGACAGAAGACTTTCGGCTGGAAGACGAAGATCAGCTTCAACAACATTCTGCTCGCGAAGACCGCCTGCGTCGAAGGGTGCGGCATTTTGCTCGATCTGCCGCTTCATCACTGCTTCCGCGAGATTCTCGACGGACGTCTGGTTCCGCTTCTGGACGGATGGCACATTCCGAATCTCGACAACTACATCGCCTCGACCAAGGAATCGGGCAAGCTCGGTCGCGTTCAGCTTTTCATCGATTGGTACATCCGCCGGCGCCGCGAGATCGAAGGCGAACAGAAGCGTCTGGTGCAGGAACGCTATCCCTTCATTGCCGACTATTGAACTGACGGACTTCCGCCTATCGTCTGTTCCGGCAGATGCCGACGGCAAACAGCATCATCGATCGTAGACGCAGAGTCCGAGAAGTTTTCTTCTCTATGCCGCCGAAAAGCCGCGACAACTCTCTTTCAGACAGATTAGGGGTTTCACGAAGCTAAAACGACGCTCCGCCTAACATTTGCTCCTAAGCAATACGCCTTACATTTTCGGTCTCTATGCTCTGAGCGTGCCTCGGGAAAGGCACATTCTGACAAAACGCCGGCGGAGAAGAGAACCGAAGCGAAACGGCTTCGGATTTGCCGGCGTTTTCTGCGGCGCAACCCCTGCGCCGCAGTTTCCGCATTGCTGCGAAGGAGACGCACCATGCTCAATCGCCGTCAATTCCTGACGAACACGGCGCTCGTCGGCGCATGCTCGGGCTTTTCACTGACGCCCGTCAGCGCGGCCGTCGCTGCCGCCGCCGAAGACACTGAAACCACCACCTGGTCGGTCTGCTCGATTAACTGCGGCAGCCGCTGCATGCTTCGCTGCGTATCGAAGCAGGGCCGCATCATCCGCATCGAAACCGACAATACGGGCGATCCGGAGGCCGCCGCCTCCGCGACGAGCTGCCCGCAGGTCCGTGCCTGTCAGCGCGGCCGTTCGATCCGCCAGCGCATCTATTCACCCGACCGACTGAAATATCCGATGAAGCGCGTCGGCAAACGCGGCGAAGGCAAATTCGAGCGCATTTCTTGGGATCAGGCGCTCGACGAAATCACCGACAGACTGAAAGGCGTCATCAAGACCTACGGTAACGAAGCGATCATGATGATGCACGGCTCGGGCAGCTACAGCGCGGTCAACAACCGCAACTGCACCTTCAGATTCTTCAACATGATCGGCGGCAACATCGCCTGGTATTCCGACTATTCGGCCGCCTGCATCCAGCACGCCTGGCCCTACCTCTACGGTCAGTTCGGCTACGGCGGCGTGCGCTCCAAGAACGCGGGCGCGGGCTCCTACATGAACCAGGTCGCCAACGCCAAGCTCTACGTCACGTTCGGCAACAACCCCGCCGTCACCCGCGCCTCGGGCGGCGGCCAGTCGTGGGAACTCTACGGCGCCGTGCGCGCCGGCAAGACCCGCATGGTCGTGATTGATCCGATCCTCACCGATTCGCTCGCCGGCCGCGACGCTGAATGGGTGGCCATCCGTCCGGGCACTGACGCCGCGCTCTGCGCCGGCATGGCCTACGTGCTGATCCGCGACGGCCTCGTCGATCAGGCCTTCCTCGACAAATACTGCGTGGGCTACGACGAAAAGACCCTGCCCGCCTCCGCGCCCAAGGGAAGCGACTACAAGTCCTACATCCTCGGCAAGGGCCCGGACAACACACCGAAGACGCCGGAATGGGCCTCCCGCATCACCCAGGTGCCCGTCGACACGATTGAGCGTCTGGCGAAGGAAATCGGCACGACGAAGCCCTGCTTTATCTCGCAGGGCTGGGGTCCGCAGCGCCGCATGAACGGTGAAACGCAGTCGACCGCCATCGCCATGCTGGCGCTTCTCACCGGCCAGGTGGGTCTGCCCGGCACCAACTCGGGCGCCCGCGAAGGCGATTCCTACGGCATCGACACGATGCTCCCCGCTGGCAAGAATCCGGTCAAGAAGGCCTTCCCGATCTATCTCTGGCCTCGCGCGATCACCGACGCCAAGAACATGACGGCGAAGAATGCCGGCGTGCGCGGCGCGGAACGTCTCGAGCAGAACATCAAGTTCATCTGGAACACGCAGGGCAACACGCTCATCAACCAGCACGGCGGCATCAATCAGGTGAAGGCGATTCTTGAAGACGACAAGCTCGTTGAAACGATCGTCGTGGTCGACAATCAGATGACGCCTTCCGCCAAGTTCGCCGACTACCTGCTTCCCGACACGATGAACCAGGAAATCGACGACATCGAAGGCGACGCTTACGCCGTCGGCGACTACAACTACATCGTGGCCTGCCCGAAGGCGGCCGACGTCCTCTGGGATCAGAAGCCCAACTACTGGATCATGACCCAGATGGCCAAACGCTTCGGCATTGAGGAAAAGTACACCGAAGGCCGCACCCAGAAGGACTGGATCCGCTGGTGCTACGAACAGACGCTCAAGAAGGCGGGCGACAAGATCGCGCTCCCGTCCTTCGAAGAATTCTGGAAAGCAGGCTTCGTCAAGTACCACATGGGCGGCGACACGGGCATCGTGCTCAAGGACTTCCGCGACGATCCGGTGAAGAATCCGCTCAAGACCCCGTCGGGCAAGATCGAAATCTATTCCGAACGCCTTGCGGCAATCGCGAAGGAATGGGAGCTGCCGAAGACCAAGGGTCAGGAAATTCACCCGATTCCGCAGTTCATCGCCACCGCCGAAATGCTCGGTCAGGGCGATCCTCTCGAAAAGAAGTATCCGCTCGAAATCTACGGCTATCACGGCGCAGGCCGCACCCACTCCACGTACCACAACGTGCCGTGGCTTCGCGCCGAGCATCCCGATCAGCTGATGATCAATCCGATCGACGCAGAACCTCGCGGCATCAAGACCGGCGACAAGGTGAAGGTCTTCAACGACCGCGGCGCGCTGGTCATTCCGGCCTTCGTCACGAACCGCATCATCCCGCATCTGGTCGCAATGCCTCAGGGCGCCTGGTACAGCCCGGACAAGACCGGTCTTGACCAGGGCGCCAGCTTCAACGTCCTCACCACGCTTGAAGCGACGCCGCTCGCCAAGGGCAATCCGTCCCACACCAACCTGGTTCAGGTCGAGAAGCTTTAAGAGGAGAGTGCGATGAAACAGTACGGTTTTTACTTTGATGCAACCCGCTGCACCGGGTGCAAGACCTGCGTGATCGCTTGCTGCGACAAGAACGGCCTGGAAGACGGACGCCGATTCCGCCGCGTGCTGCCCTTTGAAGACGGCGGCTGGAAGCAGGACCGCATGACGGGCGCCTGGCGCCAGAACGTCACTCACGGCTACGTGTCCGTGAGCTGCAGCCACTGCGAAGATCCGGCCTGCGTGAAGGTCTGTCCCGTCAAGGCCCACGTCAAGCATGCCGACAAGGGCGGTCTGGTCCTGATCGACCGCGCCAAGTGCGTGGGCTGCGGCATGTGCGCCAAGGCCTGCCCGTACGGCGCGCCGCAGCTGGATGAAAAGGCTCACAAGATGACGAAGTGCGACGCCTGCCTCGATCGTCTGGTGAAAGGCGAAAAGCCCGTCTGCGTGGCCGCCTGCACGCAGCGTGCGCTCGACTTCGGCTACATCGACGAACTGAAGGCGAAGTACGGTGCCGGCGAACACATTCAGCCGCTGCCGTCTCCGTCCCTCACGAAGCCCAATCTCATCGTCAGCCACGGTGCGGTCGGGACGCCCGTCAAATAACGTCCGCCCCGGTCTTCCGCCTCGCGGAAGACCGGATCTGCAGTCCGAATGAATCGAAGGGGCCGGCAGCTTTCGCTGCCGGCCCCCTTCTTATTGACCAGTCTTCATTCGCAGATGAAGATCTGAATCGGCTTACGCACCCTTGGCGGCCTTTTCACCGGCCACGCGGCCGTAGACGAGGCAGTCGAGAATGGCGCAGGAACCCAGACGCACGGCCCCGTGCACGCCGCCCGTGGCTTCGCCGGCCGCATAGAGATGCGGAATCGGCTTGTCGGTGCGGACGTCGATCACGCGGGTATCGATGTCGGTCACGAGACCGCCCATGCAGTGGTGAACCTTCGGCTGAAGTTCGCAGACATACCACGGACCTTCGGTGAGCGGAACCTGATCGTTGTTGATGTAGCGCGTCCAGACCGGGTCCTTCTTCGCCTTGACGTAGCCGTTGAATTCCTCAACCTGCTTCTTCAGCGTTTCAGCTTCAATGCCGGCACCCTTGGCGAGCGCTTCGAGCGTATCGTATTTTTCAACGATCTTGCGTTCAAGCATCTTTTCCAGGAAGCCCGGACGCTGCTTCTTGAGCGGCTGAACGTTGGGCTCGTTGCAGATGGCGAAGCACTTCTTGCCCTGAGCCTGCTGAACCATGATGGCGTCGGCGCGGACCTTGCGATTGGCGAGTTCGTTCACGAAGCGCTTGCCGGCGGCGTTGACCCACAGACCGTATTCGGCGGCAGCCGTCTGGTTGAACTGCCAGCCGATGCCCATGCCCTTTTCACGCGGGCAGCCCCACGGACCGCACTGGATCCAGTCGGCCTGCACCTGCAGTGCGCCGATGGCGGCCGTTTCGCGCCAGAGTTCTGACGTGGCGCCCGGCTGGTTGGTCGTATCGAGCGTGTCGTTGAGCTTCGGGTCCTGATACATGCGGAACTTCACGTCGGCCGAGAAGCCGCCGTAGCAGAGCACCACGCCCTTCGTCGCGCGGATCGTCTTCATCTTGCCCGATTCGGCCTTTGGGAAGCGGTAGCCTTCGCGGACCTGAACGCCTTCGACACCCTTGTCGGTACGAATGATGCGTTCGACGAAGACGCGCGTGCGAAGCGGAACGCCGAGTTCCTTACACTTGTCGATTTCCTTCTGAACGATGCCGGAACCGGAACCGTTCGTCGTCGTCACGTAGCGCGGAACGGAGTGGCCGCCTTCCTGACCGATGGCGTCCTTCAGATATTCGACGCCGAGTTCATTGACGGTCCATTCATAGTTGGAAAGCGCGCGTTCAGCGACGAAACGCACCTTTTCCGGGAAGTTCATATAGTTGCCGGCAACGAGCATGTCTTTTTCCAGCAGATCCACGGAGTCCTGAATGCCGTGCATCTTCTGCTGCGGGCAGCCCGTGGCGGTCAGAATGCCGCCGTTGATGATCGAGTTGCCGCCGAGCGTGGCCATCTTTTCAAGAACGATCACGTTGGCACCCGCCTTCTTGGCTTCAATGGCCGCAGCAAGACCGGCAAAACCGGAACCGATAACGATGACGTCGACGGTTTCATCCCACTGGGTCAC
>JAGBFJ010000096.1 GCA_017936545.1 Sutterella sp. | reverse complement strand
CTTATCGTCGTCGGTAGGTGACATTTCTTTGCAACAAAAATAGCTTGTGTAACGTATACATATTATAACACATATACCACAAAAAATCAGGCCAAAGCCTGATTTTTATTGAAGAATTTTGGAAGTTCCCGGGAGTTTGGGTTGACTGGCAGGGTCTGAGCAACTGGTCTTTCCGCCAGGTTCTCAGTTACCTGCTCCGTTCTCAAGGCGGCTACAAAGACGTTTTTCATCTGAAGAAGTCTGGTTTCAAGCCTTCACAGTGGAAACCGTTTCTGGCTTTTCTGCTAGGGCTCGACTCGGAGCTGATGCAAAAACTGTATGAAAAAAAGGATGCACTTGCCAAACTGAAAGAAAAAGAAAAGCTGATTCGCACCGAATTTACCGATAAAGTCGAGGATCTAAGCACGATTGAAGGATTGCTTCTTCTCAAATCCAATGAAGCTGATCGAAAGCAAGCCCTGCTTGATGCGTTTGACTTCCGAAGGCAGGACTTGGAGAAAACGGACAAAGCCGTCAATGATCTCGATGCATCCATAGCCGCTGCAAATGTTCAGCGATACCGACTGACCAAAACGATCAAACAAATTGAGATGTCGCTTGCTCAAGGCAACTTCTCCTTTGATCTTCCCTCGGCCGAACAGGTCTTTAACGAGATGCAGATTCTGTTCGCAGGTCAAATTAAAAAAGATTTCGAAGATTTAATTTCTTTTAACAAGGATATATCTCTGGAACGTGAGAAATACTTAAAGATCGATCTTAGCAACAAGAAGAGTGAGCTTGATCGCCTTAACCAGGAAATTGACGATCTCGGTATAAAGCGAGTTAAGACTTTGGAATTCATCAAGTCATCCGACGTCTTTGAAAAATATAAGATGCTATCGGGAGAGATGAGCGAACTTCGGGCGAGCGTTGAACTATTAAAAGAAAAGCAGAAGAACTTAAAAAATCTTCAGGATATTCGTGCTCAAATTAGGGCTTTGACGGATGAAGATAAGAATATTCGTATAAAGATAGAGGAAAATCTTGAGGCTCAAAGCACGGATAAGGGAAGCCGGCTCTCTGAGATAAGACTATTCTTTAACGAGATCGTCGAAACCGTCATTGACCAAAAGGCTCTGCTTACGGTCAGTCCCGCCAATGACGGAAGTCTGGACTTCGATGTCAATATTGTCGATGAAGATGGCAAGATGACAAGTGCAGGCGACGGGCATTCTTATGGACGCCTATTGTGCGTAGCATTCGATCTCGCCGTTCTCCGAGCGCATATCAAAGATCAATTCCCTATGTTCGTGTTCCACGACGGCGTTTTTGAAACATGGGATGATCGCAAGAAACAGAAGTTGCTCGAAGTCATCAGACGTTATGCCTCCATGGGTCTGCAGCCGATTGTGACAGCAATCGATGCCGATTTGCCCGCCGGGATGAAGAGCACATTTTTTCACTCTGATGAGATTATCCTGAGGTTGCACGACAGAGACGATACAGGTCGGCTCTTCAAAATGCCAAAGTGGTAAATTGGAAAATCGCGTTAAGACATCTCTTCTTTCGACCTGCTCTTTCCACCTACCGCAGAGCCGCTCTGACTGACGGCTCTGTTAGTTTCCCCCAACGCATGAGCAATTGCCTATACACCCCCAAAAAAGCCTGCGCGGCCGGAAAGGCTGCAAAGGCTTTTTTCGGAAACGGGACTGTCCGGACTCAGAGCCGGGCGATGGTCGACATCACGCCGGTCACCTTGTCGCCGATCGACACGGTGATTTCGGCTTCGGGCGGCAGATACACGTCGACGCGCGAGCCGAAGCGAATGAAGCCATAGCGTTCGCCGCGTTCGAGACGCTGACCGATCTTCGCGTAGCAGAGGATGCGGCGGGCCACGAGACCGGCCACCTGAACGAAGGTCACGCTACGGCCGTCTTCGGTGGTGACGCGCACGGCATTGCGTTCGTTGTCGGTGGAGGCCTTGTCGAGGTCGGCGTTCACAAAGAGACCCGGCGTATAGACGATCTCTTCAACCGTGCCGGCGACGGGCGCCTTCTGGCTGTGCACGTTGAAGACGTTCATGAAGATCGAGACCATCGTGCATTCGGCACCGGTAAGCGGATCGTTCGCCTTCTGAACCTTGCAGACGCGGCCGTCGACGGGACTCACCACGGCACGAGGATCGCTCGGCAGTTCGCGGGCGGGATCGCGGAAGAACTGCGCGCAGAAGAGCGTCACGATGAGCGCGAGAAACGCGAGGAACGACCAGCCGAAGAGCCAGAGAAGAACCGTCACGGCAGCGGCGCCGCCGATGATGGGCCAGCCTTCGCGGGCGAAGAAGGGATGCGGGTAAATGCGCGGATTCAAAACTTTCTCCGAAGAGCATCAGGAAACGAGTCATTGTAATAAAAATCCGACGCTCCCGTTGAGACGGACAGGATAAATATCGGGCGCCTTCCGAAAGAAGACGCCCGTCTTTGTCCGCAGACGATGATGCTCAGCGGACGATCTTAGCCTGCACGGTGACGTAGAGCGACACGTCGGTCGTGCCGGCGCTCATCTGCGGAGAGACGCGCGCGGCGTTCACCATGTCCGCCGACTTCATGGCGGGCGCCGCGTAGTAGCGCACGCTGCCGCCGGAGCGCTGACCGACATTGACCGACTGGATGCGCACATTGTTGGCCGTGAGTCCGAAGCTTTCCGCGACGACTTCGGCCTTGCGCGACGCATCAGCCATGGCGGCTCGGATCAGCGCCTCGTTCTGCTCGAGCCGAGCCTTCTTCGAAACGCGGAAGGTAATGCCGTCGTAGTTCATATGTTCGGCTGCCGCGGCCATCACGTCCGACACGGCCGTCACGTCCCTGACCGTCACGCGGATCGTCTCGCGGGCGCCCCATGCGCCCGGCACAGGTACCTCGCCTTCCTTGGCCTTCGCATAGACCGGCCAGGTGGAGAGATCATTCGTTTCCACGGTAATCTTTCCTCCGAAGCGCTTCAGCGCCTCGGACGCGAGATTGCCCTGCTTCAGCACGGCGTCGGAAGCTTCGGAAGCCTTCGGGCGCTGCGCCTCGACCGAAAACGTCACCAGCGCCTCGTCGTTGGGAACGGTGAGGCTCGCCTCTCCCTGAATCTGAACCGTCACGCCTTCGTCGGCCGCCGCGGGAAACGCCATTGCGCCGCCGGCCATCGCCGCACACACCAGACCGGCCGTCAATTCCTTCTTCATCGTCCTCCTCCTGTATTTAAATGGGTTTGCCATGCAACCATTATGGGCCTCTCCCGACGTCAAGCTCTGTCACCCGACTGAAACAATTTGTCCTTCGGATGATCCGCTCCGCGGGGAACTCCCTACGGGCAACCGCTCAGACAAACCGCTCTGCATCCAATCGGCGCCATTCAGCGCACGCCGCCTCTGCAACATTCCGACGCCTTCAGACCATTCTCGTTACAATCAGCTTTAATTTAAGTCAAAGCGAACCCGCCGTCTTTGCAGATCGCCGGCGTCTCGTTTGGCATTCTGAACTGCTTTCAGGCACAGGAACCATGTCCAATAACTCTCAGTGGAGCTCCAGAGTCGGTTTTATTCTGGCGAGCGCAGGCTCGGCCATCGGATTGGGCGCCATCTGGAAATTCCCCTTCTGGGCGGGCGTTAACGGCGGCGCGGCCTTCATCATCCCGTACATCTTCTTCACCTTCACGATCGGCGTGGCGCTCGTCATGGCCGAAGTGGCCGTCGGACGCCGCGGACGCGGTTCGGTCGTCTCCGCCATGCGCCGCGTGGGCGGTCCCTGGTTCGGCATCATGGGCGCGGTCGGCGTTCTCACGGCCTTCGTGATTCTGTCCTACTACTCCGTCGTGGGCGGCTGGTGCGTCGCCTATCTGTGGGACGCCGTCCGCGGCGCGGTGACGATCTCCGACCCGCAGATTCTGAAGGACAACTTCGGCGCGCTCGTTTCAAGCGGCACCGCCAATGTCGCCTGGCATCTTGTCTTCCTGTCGCTCACCTGCGCCGTCGTGATCTGCGGCGTGGAAAGCGGCATCGAACGCATTTCCAAGTATCTGATGCCGGCGCTCTTCATTCTGATGCTCGCCATCATCGTGCGCGGTCTCACGCTGCCGGGCGCCTGGGCCGGCGTGGAGTATCTCTTCCGCTTCCGCTGGGACAGTCTCACGAGCAGCTCTGTTCTCAACGCCATGGGCTTCACCTTCTTCTCGCTCTCCGTGGGCGCGGGCATTCTGGTCACCTACGGCTCGTACCTCTCCGACAAGACGAGCATTCCGAACGCCAGCATCTGGATTGCGGTTCTCGCCATTCAGGCCGCGCTTCTGGCCGGTCTCATGATCATGCCGGCCGTCTTCTCCTTCGGTCTTGAACCGAACGCCGGTCCGGGCCTGGTCTTCATCACGGTTCCGATGATCTTCTCGCAGGTGCCGCTCGGCGACGTCTTCGCGCTCTTCTTCTACGTCTGCCTTCTCGTCGCAGCGCTCACGAGCGCGGTCTCCCTGCTCGAAGTGGTCGCCGCCTTCATGCAGAACGAATGGCATCTCTCCCGGCGTCTTTCCGTCGGGATCAGCTGGATCACGCTCTTTTTCCTCGGCAGCGTCTCGGCGCTCTCCTTCGGCCCGTGGTCGGGCTTCACGGTCGGCGGCCGTTCATTCTTCGATCTGCTCGACTACGTCTGCACCAACTTCCTGATGCCCTTCGGCGGTCTCGCCGTCGCCGTGCTCGCCGCCTGGGTCGCCTGGCCGAAGATCCGCGAGCAGCTCTCGACGCCGGCCCGCCAGTCCGAGCACAAGCTCATGTTCATCCATACGTCGCTCGCCTTCCTGGCGCCGCTTCTCGTACTCGTCGCGGTCTATCAGGGCCTCTTCGGCTGACGTCTTCGGTCCGCGCGCCGTTCTGCAGCGGCGTTCGGATGCACGGATTTTCCGGGTGCGCTCTCGCCCGGCACCTGCAGACAACCCGACGGAGACCCGGGACCGGTCTCTCCCGATAAGAAGCCGGGGCCGCAGCGCGGCGGCCTCAGGCGCATAACAGTCACGGAGTGTCATTCATGTCCGAAGCTCAACGTAAAACGTGGACGAGCCGGATCGGCTTCATTCTTGCCAGTGCCGGTGCGGCGGTCGGTCTGGGCGCCATCTGGAAGTTCCCCTACATGGCCGGAACGAACGGCGGCAGCGCCTTCCTCTTTCCCTACATCCTGATGACCTTTACGGTGGGTCTTGCCATTCTCATCGCCGAAATCGCGCTCGGCAAGATCGGCAAGGGCGGCATCGTCACAGCCTACCGCCGTCTCGCGCCCGTCTGGATTCCCGCCGGCTACCTCGGCGTGCTCTGCGGCTTCATGGTGCTGTGCTTCTATTCCGCCATCGGCGGCTGGACGCTCGCCTACTTCGCGGAATCTCTGACGGGCTCCGGTCTCATCGCCGACCAGAGCCAGCTCGGCCAGCATTTCGGCAGCTTCGTCTCCGACCCGGTGAAGGCGCTCGGCTTTCAGTGGCTCTTCCTTCTTATCAACGGCATGGTCGTCGCGCTTGACGTGACGAAGGGCATCGAACGTCTGTCGAAGATTCTGATGCCGCTCCTCTGCCTCATGATGATCGTTCTCATCGTGCGCGGTCTCATGCTCCCGGGTGCCGAAGCGGGCCTCGCCTTCCTCTTCAAGTTCGATCCGGAAGCCTTCACGTGGTCGGCGCTGCTGCAGGCCATGGGTTTTACCTTTTTCTCGCTCTGCGTCGGCTGCGGCTGCATGCTCACCTACGGCTCCTACCTCAATCCGAAGGACAACCTCATCAACGGCTGCGCCTGGATTTCGGTTCTGGCCGTGATCGCCTCGCTCCTCGGCGGCCTCATGATCATGCCGAGCGTCTTCGCCTTCGGTCTTGACCCGACGGCAGGTCCCGGCCTCACCTTCATCACGATGCCGGCCGTCTTCGCGCAGCTGCCCTTCGGTCAGTTCTTCGCGATCCTCTTCTATCTCTGCATCGTCGTGGCCGCCATCACGTCGTCCGTCTCGATGATCGAAATCACGGTCGCCTTCCTCGTCGACGAACACCGCTTCACGCGCGTCTCCGCCTCGATTCTCTCGACCTTGGCGCTCGCCGTCGTCGGTGCGCTGCCCTGCCTTTCCTTCGGCATCCTCTCCGACGTGAAGTTCTTCGGCTCGAAGACCTTCTTTGACGTCTTCGACTTCTTCACGAGCAACATCTCGCTGCCCGTCGGCGGTCTCGTGATTCTCTACCTCGCAGGCTTCAAGTGCTGGCCCGCCGTTCGCAATGAAATTCTCTCGACGAGCCGCATCAGCGAAGCGCAGCTGAAATTCCTGCGTCTCATGATGATAGGGTTCTCCCCCATCCTTGTGCTCATTGTGCTGATTTCTGGTCTGATTTAATCAGCAGAACGTCTGTCGGACGCTGCTTGGACGTCCGCTTTCACATACAATAGGCAATGCCCCGGGTCTTCTCGGATCCGGGGCATTTCTTTATCAAAAAAATCATAAGACGTCCGGCCGCGGCCACCGAAGCGGACCGGCGTGTAAATACCCATGACAGAACGTTCAACCTGGGGCTCTCGCCTCGGATTCATCCTGGCGAGCGCCGGCTCGGCCGTCGGTCTCGGCGCCATCTGGAAGTTCCCCTATATGGCCGGAACCAACGGCGGCTCGATTTTTCTGATTCCCTACATCTTCTTTACCGTCACGATCGGCCTCACCCTGCTGATCGGCGAAATGTGCATGGGCCGCGCGGTGCGCGCCGGCGCCGCCACAGCCTTCCGTCAGCTCGGCGGACGCCAGGTCGCCTGGATGGGCCTTCTTTCCGTCCTGACGGGCTTCTTCGTCCTCGCCTTCTATTCCGTCGTCGGCGGATGGTGCGTCTACTACATGGTCGAAGCCTTTCTCGGAAACGGCATCATCAACGATCCCGCGCAGATGCGCGAAGCCTTCGGGTCCTTCGCCTCGTCCGGCACGGCTCCCGTCCTCTCCCATCTCGCCTTCCTCGGCGCCACGGCCTTCGTGGTGTTCTTCGGCGTGGAAAAGGGCATCGAGCGCGTCGCCAAGATTCTGATGCCGCTGCTCTTCATCATGATGCTGATCCTCATCGCGCGCGGCCTCATGCTGCCAGGCGCGTTCGCGGGCGTGGAATTCCTCTTCAAGCCCGACTGGTCCGCCTTCACGGGCGAGTCGCTTCTCAACGCCATGGGCTTTGCGTTCTTCTCGCTCTCCGTCGGTTCGGGCTCCCAGATGAACTACGGCAGCTATCTGAGCCGCGACGTTCACCTGCCGTCGTCTGTCTCCTGGATCGTCTTTCTGGCGATCATGTCCGCGGTGCTCGGCGGCCTCATGATCATGCCGGCCGTCTTCGCCTTCGGCCTCTCGCCCGACGCCGGTCCCGGCCTCACCTTCGCGACGATGCCCGCCGTCTTCGCCCAGCTGCCCTTCGGCCACTTCTTCGCCGTGACCTTCTACGTCTGCCTTTTCGTCGCCGCTTTGACTTCCAGTATTTCGATTCTCGAAATGTCGGTTCAGTACCTCTCCGACGAATGGAAGCTCTCGCGCCCCGCAGCCGTCGCTCTGACGGGGACCGTACTCGCCGTGCTCGGCACGCTCTGCGCGCTCAGCTTCGGACCGCTTGCCGACGTAACGCTCTTCGGGAAGACCTTCTTCGACTTCTTCGACTATATGACGAGCAACATCGGCATGCCGATCGGCGTGCTCGGCATCGCGGTCGTGACGGCGTGGCTCGCCTGGTCGGCGACCCGCACGCAGCTCACGCTCGTGAAGCCCGTTTCGGGTCTCTTCCTCTCGGGCTACCGCGTCATCTCCGGCATTTTTGCTCCGATTCTCATTCTGGTCGTCATGCTCAAAGGGCTCGGCGCCTTCTGATTCACTCACTTTTCATCCGTGTTTCCCATGTCTGAAAACGTCAGTTCCGGCTGGGGCTCCCGCCTCGGCTTCATTCTCGCCAGTGCCGGCTCGGCCGTCGGTCTCGGCGCCATCTGGAAGTTCCCCTATATGGCGGGCACCAACGGCGGCTCCGTCTTTCTGCTTCCGTACATCTTCTTCACCGTCACGGTCGGCATTTCGCTTCTCATCGCGGAATTCGCGATGGGCCGAGCCGGCCGCAGCGGTCCGATGGAAAGTCTCACCCGCGTCTGCGGCCGCGGCTGGGGCTTTTTCGGCGGCATCGGCGTCTTTACCGTCTTCCTGATTCTGTCCTTCTACTCCTGCGTGGGCGGCTGGTGCATCAAGTACGCCGCCGACGCCGTCGTCGGGCGCGGCCTCATCAGCGATCCGGCACTGCTCGGCTCGCACTTCGGCGAATTCGTCTCGGACGGCTTCAGAAGCTACCTCTATCTGCTCGTCTTCCTCGGCATCACCGCGCTCGTCGTCGTGCGCGGCATTGAAGCCGGCATCGAACGCGTCGCCAAGGTGCTGATGCCCGCGCTCTTCATTCTGATGCTCGTTCTGATCGTTCGCGGCGTGACGCTGCCGGGCGGCATCAAGGGCGTCGAATACCTCTTTGCGCCCCGTTGGGAAGACTTCAACGCCTCGGCGCTCTTCAACGCCATGGGCTTCTGCTTCTTCTCGCTCTCGCTCGGCGCCGGCACCATGATCACCTACGGCTCCTATCTGAGTCCGAAGGCCGACCTGCCGGGCGCCGTCGGCTGGATCTCGGTCCTCGCCATCATGTCGTCCGTTCTCGGCGGTCTGATGGTTCTTCCCGCCGTCTTCGCCTTCGGTCTCGATCCGACGGCCGGTCCCGGTCTCACCTTCGTGACGATGCCCGCCATCTTCTCGCAGATGCCCTTCGGCCAGCTCTTTGCCGTCTTCTTCTATCTCTGCCTCGTCGTCGCGGCGCTCACGTCGTCCGTCTCGATGCTTGAAGCCTGCACGGCGCTTCTGACCCGTCAGTTCCATACCAGCCGCCCGAAGGCCATCGCAGTGACGCTCGCCGGCTGCGCGCTCGTCGGTCTCGCCTCGACGCTCTCCTTCGGCGCCTGGAGCGACGTCAAGCTCTTCGGCAAGACCATCTTCGACCTGCTCGACTACATGACGAGCAACGTCGGCATGCCGCTTTCGACCTTCGGCATCGCAATTGCCGCCGCCTGGATAGCCTGGCCGGCCACGAAACGCGAACTTCTCACTTCCCGAGCCCTCAGCAGCGGCAGACTGACCTTCATCCGCATTATGATCGGTCTCGTCAGCCCGCTTTTTGTTGTTACGGTCGCTCTCGGAAGTCTTTGATGATTCCTTCTCTTGAACGCGCCCGGCAGCGCGGCCGCGAACTCTTTCTGACGGTTCTCGGCCGCGAGCTCGTCGCGCACCGCAGCCTCTGGATCGGTACCGCGCTGGTCTTTCTCTGCGCAGCCTTCGTCTGGCCTCTGCTGTCGGGCGAAGGCTTTACCTCGCTCCGGCTTCTTCTTTCGACCGGCGCCGCCTGCGGCGCCGTCACTGCCCTCTACCTGATCGGTCTCATCGCCGTTCTCATCTCCGTCAGAAGCACGATCTTTCCCGACACGGTCGAAGGCCGCGCATTCATGAAGGGCGCCTTCTCCGGCTTTCTCTTCGCCGCGCTTCCGGCCCTCCCCGCTATCATTGGCGCATTGCTTCTTTGCTTCCTCTGATTCCCCATCATGCAGATCCGCCGTCTTTTTCTTCTCTACTTCTCCCCGACGGGCCACGCCCGCCGCGTCGCTCGCATGCTTGCCGGCGGTCTTCGCGCCTCGGGTCTTCCGATTGATGAAATCGACGTGACCGACAAGTGGGACCGCGAGGAACCCCGTGAATTCGGTCCGGGCGATCTGGTCTTCACGGCCTTCCCCGTGTATTTCGGCCGTCTGCCGCTGCCCCTGCAGACGCTCGATTGCTGGAGCGGAAACGGCGCGCTGGCCGTGCCCGTCGCCGCCTACGGAAACCGCGCCTATGAAGACGCGCTTCGCGAAGCCGCCGACCGTCTGCGCGCTCTCGGATTCACCGTCCCGGCCGCCGCCGCATTCGTCACCGAACACAACCAGAGCAGACTCATCTGCCCCGGACGTCCGAACGACGAGGACCGCCCCGGCATTGAAGCCTTCGCGCGCCGCGTGCTTGAAAAAGTTGCGTCCGCTGACGAAGATGCCCTCTGCGTCGAGCTGCCAGGCGAGGGCGAGTACCGTCCCTACGGCCGTATGCCCGCCGTGCCTCAGCCCGACGAAATCTGCCGTCACTGCGGCCGCTGCGTCGAGGTCTGTCCGATGGACATCATCGACCCGACCACCATGACCGTCCGCGAGCCCGATCAATGCATCGGCTGCCGCGCCTGCACAGCCGCCTGCCCCGACAATGCCCGCCACTATCCGGCGCCCGTCGAGGCCCGCATCGCCGAACTCATGGCCTCGATTCACGAAAAGAATCCCGAGCACAAGCCGCCCGTCGTGTTTCTCTGACATGGGGTTGGTTCCATGAGCGAACTCATTACCGTCACCGGCGCCGCACCGACGGGCGCCGGCATTGCCGAACTGAACGGCATGCGTGTCTTCGTGCCGGGCGCTCTGCCGGGCGACACGGTGCTCGCCGACATTACCCCCCCTCCCAAAGGCGCGCGCTCCGCTGTCGCCCGCGTCATTGAAGTCAGAGAAAGCCGCTGGCGCTCTTCCGAGATCTGCCCGGCTCTGTCTGCAGGCTGCGGCGGCTGCCCGCTCGGGAAGCTCTCCTACGAAGGTCAGAAAGCCGTCAAGACGGCGCTCCTGACCGATGCGCTCGCCGAAGCCGGCGTCGATGCTCCCGAGCCAGACGCCATCATCGGCGCCGACGACGCTCTGACCGGCTTTCGCAACAAGGCCGTTCTCTATCCGCTTTGCGATGCCGCCGGCTGGCATTTCGGCATGTATGCCGCAGGCACGCACCGCGTCGTTCCCGAAGCGGCATTCTGCCCGCAGGTGCACGGCTGGATGCATGAGGCTACGAATCTTGTCGCCTCTTCGCTCAATGGGTCATCGCTCACGCCTTATGACGAAGCCAACGGCACGGGCGACGTGCGCACGCTCCTTCTGCGCGAAGGACGCGGCGGCGACGAACGGCTGGTGACGCTCACCGTGCGCGAAGCCGGCGAGGACGTGCTGTCCGCTGCCAAGCGCATTGTTGATGCGCTTGCCGCTCTTTCAGTCACGAGTTTTTCCGTCAGCATTCACCCGTCTCAGGGGAACGCCGTGCTCGGCCGGGAAATCCGTCTCATTGCCGGCAGCGACAGCATTGCGACGGACATCGGCGGCCTGCAGTTCTCCGTCCGGCCGGAAACCTTCCTGCAGGTCAACACTCCGCAGACCAAGAAACTTTACGACAAGGCGCTCGAATGGGCGGCGCCCTCTTCCGACGAGGTCTTTCTCGACCTCTACTGCGGTGTCGGCACGATGACGCTGCTCGGCGCCCGCAGAGCGGCCAGGGCAATCGGCGTCGACATCATCGGCGCTTCGATTGAACGCGCCAAGAAAAATGCCGAAGCGAACGGCATCCCCAATGCCGACTTTTATGCCGGCGCCGTCGAGGACGTGCTTCCCGGGCTGATTGCCGACGGTCTGCGCCCCGATACGGCGATCCTCGATCCGGCCTTCAAAGGGCTCGATGAAACCGTCCCCGCCATGCTCAGCGGTCTTCCTCTGAAACGCTTCGTCTACGTCTCCTGCAATCCGAAGACCTTTGCCCGGGATGCCGCACGGTTCATCAGGCTCGGATGGACGCTGGAAAAGCTGGTGCCCGTGGATCTCTTCCCCGGCGCGCTTCATGTTGAAACCGTCGGGCGATTCATCAGATAAGTCGACATAATAAAAACTGCCGGAAATTCAGTGTTTCCGGCAGTTTTCTTTCCTCTAGCCACAAAAAATCCCGACGGCTCCGAAGAACAGTCGGGATCAGTTTTCGTTCTCAGATGTCTTATCCGTCAGTCGTAGCGGGGACCTTGTCCCTCGGCTCCTCTCCCTGCGACAGGATAACAGGGAGAGGAGGATTGGCGACTGACAGGATTACTGCATCAATCAGAACGCATAGCGGACGTTGGCATTGAACGTGTTGTTCATGCGGCTGTCGGAGCCGACGCCGAGCTTGTAGTTGAGACCGAAGGCCCAAGCACCCGTGGTGGCGGAAACGCCGAGAGTGGCCTGAACCGGGTTGGAGTCAACAACGCGAACAGCGAGGTCGTCCGTAGCGGACACGCCGGCAATACCGAGCTTGAGTTCTGCATCCTTATCGCCGAAGGCCGGGACAACGGAGAGGTCGAACTTCGGAGCGATCGTCCAGTCGGCGGCTTCGAATTCACCCGAGACCGTCACACCGAGCGGGAGCTGGAAGACGTTCATCGAGGCGACGTCGGTCGTGTAACCGGCTTCGAAGTCATCCGTGCTGATGCGAGTCCAACGCAGACCGGCATGCGGAACAATGTTCACACCGCCAACCTTCGTGAGAACTTCACCGCGAACACCGAACGTGACAGCGTCGGTATCCTGAGCAAACTTCCAGCTGTGTTCGTAGCCGTTAGCCGTGACGTCGTTAGAAGCCTTCAGGTAGCCGAGATCAGCAGCAACGTTCAGAACGTCGTTGAAGGTCTTGTTGGCATAAACCGTGAAACCGACGAGGTCAGAGTCGGTCGAGGACTTGACACCCGTGTTCTTGCTGTCGGTATCAGCCGTGCCGATCGTAAGAGCAGCACCGATCGTACCGCCGCAGGCAGCCGTGTAGTCAACACCGATGGAACCAGCCCAGATGTCAGAGCTGTAACCGGCGCCGTTGAAGAGCTTCTTGGCTTCGAAGGAACCGCCGTTCACTTCAGCCCAAACCTGAGCACCTTCAGCCTTCTGGTTGAGGATCGAGGTACGGGCAGCAGCCGTATCAGCCATCATGTTGACAGCATCAAGGGTAACCGTCTGAACACCGGTCGTGGCACCAAGAGCGGCGACTTCGTTGGCAACCTGATTAATCAGCTTGATGTTGATGTCGCGTTCACCGTCTTCAACGTAGGTGTTGAAAGCGTTGGTCGTGTACAGCCACTTGTTGAACTGGGCAGAAGCGGAGTTGTTGTCAACGTTCTTGCCTTCCTCGTACATGCCGTAGACAGCGTCAAGACCAGCGGCATCAAAACCAGCATTGGCGAGAGCCGTCTTCGAGGGCATTTCGACAGTCAGGAGCTTCGTTTCTTCGTTGTAGGCAAGTTCGCGAAGAACGTTACCGTCGAAGACCTGAACGACTTCACCATCAGTCACGCCAGCGGCGCTGAGCTTGATCTTGTCGGAGTTCTTCAGGTTGTCGATGAAGAGCACGGCACCGTCATCAAGCTTCACAGCCTGCGTGAAGACAGCATTCGTACCCGTGGTATCAACGTTCTTTGCGTCGATAGCGAGCATGCTGTTTTCGGCGATCGTCACCGTATCAGCAACCATGGCGACATGTTCGTCATCATTGTCAGCGAGAACTTCACCGGCTATGTTCTTGCCCTGAGCATAAACGACAGAGTTAACCGTAAACGTCAGTTCAGAGCAGGTAGCACCTTCTTCACCAGTGACAGGAGTATTAGCAAGCGTGAAACCAGAAGCAGCGAGAGCATTCACACCAGCCGTAACATCGGTCGTGCCGAGAGACACAACAGAGCTCTGACCGGCATGCACGCCAGCGTCTGCGACGAGGTCTTCAATAGCAACAGTAGAAACACCAGCGACAGAACCGTCCTTGTTCCAAGCAGGATCAGCAAAGACCGTACCAGCGACGAGCTTCTTGATGCTCGCAGAGCCAGCGTTTTCAGCGTCACCAACATTAACCGTCAGACCAGTAGCGGTAACTTCGTCAGCGATGAACGTGCCGATAACCTTAGCTGAGGTGGTGATCTTAACGTTGTTAGCGGTCAGCTTACCCTTGACAGCGAGAGCACCAACTTCAAGGTCAGCACCGACGAGTTCTCCAGTAACCAGGTTCTTAACCTGGCCAACCGTCATTTCGCCGGCATTGACGTTAAGAGTCGCAACCTCAACCTTCCCGTCAGCGGTAACAGCGCCACCGTCAACGTTCATCGTGTCCACAGACACTGCGCCAGTCGTAAGGTTGCCCGATTTCACAGCGAAGGTACCTGCATTAGCGCCATCAGTGATAGCGCCGATAGCAGCCTTTGCACCTTCCGCGCCAGCGTAGTTGAATGTAGAACCGTCAGCAAGTGTCACACCGCGCAACGTCTTCGTCGGATCAGCCGTCGTTCCAGCTTCTTCGACGATATTGCCAGCGCCCGTAAGAGTAAGGGTCTTGTTCGCGGCAACGTTAAGCGTTTCCTGCGTATTCTTCAGACCGATCGCGCCGAATTCACCAGCAATGGCCGTGTTGTCAACTTCAGTGATCGTCTTGTCCTTGAGCGTGTCGATAACAACACCCTTCAGGAACAGCTGAGATGCTTCGTTGAGCTTCGCCATCGTGATTTCGGACTTGCCATCAAGCTTGGTGTTCAGTTCATCAACCGTGATAGCGCCGATATCGAGCGTACCATTCTGATCAACGCCACCAGTAGCAAAAGCCGTAGCAAGAGTGGTCAGAGAGGCAGAAGAAATAAGACCAGAAGCACCCTTCAGAACAACAAGACCGTCGTTATCGGTAAGCTTGATGAACTTCTGATCACCAGCCGTTGTCGCATCCTGATCCTTAAATTCGATCGACTTGTCGGCCTTAACTGTCAGAATAGCGTCGGCGGTGATATTAAGAACGCCCTTGGGACCAACGTTTGTGGCGGCAGAATCTGCAGCCTGAACCCAGCCATCAGTCACATTCAACGTACCATTGGCAACGTTGATTGTGCGGGATGCAGCCTGATTAATCTTGGCAACAGTCACGGTACCAACACTCACATCACCGAGAGTGTCAGCACCGACATCGAGCTGACCAGCATCGGCAATAAGCGCAAGAGTGCCGAGTTCAAGAGCCGAACCGCCCTTGACAATGACCTGATTCTTAATTTCTGTCGTGACGTCCTTCAGATTAAAGTCGACGCCTTCGATAGAACCACCGTTAAGAATGAACTTGCCAGCAAGCTGAAGCTTGTCGTTCTTAGCACCTTCTTCGGCGGAAGAAGCAGCATTCAGACCATTGATCTTGAAGACACCGCCCTTATTGATGTTAAAGCCTTCAGTAGCAGTTGTCGTAGATTCATTAGCGGCACCAAGCGCGGTCGTGTAAGAGCCACTTGCAAGCGCAAAGGTCTTAACAGCAACAGCACCTTCGTTGATAAATTCACCGCCCTGAATGTCAAGAACAGTGTCCGTACCGGTAAGGTTCACAGCGACGTCTTCGCCATCCATGACCTTCTTATTGGTGAACTTGCCGCCCTTGATGGTCAGCGTGTTAACCGTAAGCTTACCGGCATTGACAGATTCCAGTCCCTCGACACCCTTAACGGTAAGATCATCGATCGTGGCGTTGGTTTCTTCATTCTTAATGAAGCCAACGGTCGTCTTGACAGCATTGAGATCAGTGTCTGTGATGCTAGTGGCCTTCTTAGCAAGGGTCAGACCGCCAGTGATGTCGAGAACACCAGCCGTGCCTGCGAGAACACCCTTTTCTCCGATCGTCACAGCGCCAGCCTTAACAGCGCCACTTGTCAGCGTAAGAGTCGAGTTTTCGCCGACGTCAACGGTCGTAGCAATAACGTTGTATTCACCCTTGGTAAGGTCACCGTAAGCCGTAGCAACAACTTCCAGAGCAGCAGATTCGCCAGCAACACGTGTACCAGCGAGGGTCACAGCACCAACAGAGGCAATGCCATTGGCTCCATTAATTGTCAGAGCGGAACCACTATTCGCTTCGTTACCGGTGATGTTCAGGGACGTAAACGTAACCTTACCACCATTGGTGATGGTGTTGTCAGAACCGACGACCACGAGTTCTTCACCCGTAACAGCACCGAGTTCATCGTCATGACCACCAACAGTCAGAGTTGCCTTCTTAAGCGTGAGCTTCTTAGCATCCAAAGTGCCGAGATCGTTCACCGTCACCGTTGTCGACGTGTCACCGTCACCAAGCGTAGCGGCTTCGGCAGAGATCGCACCGGCAACAGCAGCAACGGCAGGTGTTGACTGTTCAGATTCATCAACATCAGCCGTTCCCGGATCGTCCTCAACAATATTCTCAGGTACAAACGCAGATCCGACATTCACCGTGCCGTTGACATAAAGCGTCGTGGCATTCAAAGCAGCATCTTTGCCAACGACATCAAGAGTACCCTTAATCTGGGTCTTGACCGTCTTCGCTTCAGCTTCCGTCAGATGTGTCTTATCACCAACAAGAACAACCGTGTCGGTAAGGTCCTTAGACAGAATCGTATTGCCTTCAACCAGGAGGGAACCGTTAGTCGTGCCAGTGTACGAAGAATTGAATACAACAGCAGTCTTACCAACGAGGTTCAGAGCGCCTTCGTTGTTGAGAACAACGTTATCAAGAGTAAGCGTACCAGATGTTGTGCCAGCAGTAATCTGAGCGGCAGCGCCCTGAGCAACGTTGATCGTGACGGAGCTCGGATAATCAGCCTCGTCGTCAGTACCGATCGTGAGATCGCCAGTAGCGTTATTCGTACCGATCACGGATGCAGCGGCAGTACCACTAGCCGGCACCGTACCTTCATTAGCAAAATTAATGACAACAGTCTGGTTATTGCCCGTGCCAATTGCACCGTTTTCGCCGGCCGCGCCGAGCATCAGCTTAGCCTGATTAGCATAGGCTTGATCATACGTCGTCAGATTAATAATGGCAGAAGCCTTGTTAGCAGCAATGGCGCTGACTTCGATAGCGCCAAGAGTAACACCGGTTGCGCCACTAGCTGCGCCGTCCTTCGTAGACACGATATTCAAAACGCCATTGGTACCGAGGAAATGAAGCGTGTCATTAGCGGTAAGAGCAGCGTTGTTGTACTTGTCAGATGTTTCACGACCAGTTTCGCTCGTATAAACCTTATCCGAGGTGATCGCAGGCGTTGCACCACCGGTAATAGTGATATTACCTTCGGCGTCGAGATAATAATTAGCACCCGTCGCACCCGCCGTACCGGCAACACCGGCAATAATGGCAGCAACGGCTGTAGCAACAACCGTCTTCGTGCCCTTGGCCTGAACGGAAGATGTCACTTCGTTCACGACCATCAAGGCACCGCGTGCCTTGTTGAAAACAACCTTGAATGTGGAATTCATCGTGTTTTTTCCTGTCAAAAAATCGAATCGATACGCGCATGAAAAGCGCGCAAGGTGAAGTCTGCTTGATTACTTTTGTATATCGACTAGGGTATTCCCGCATTAGCTTACGTATCGATATGTTTCACTTTAGTTATCAAAGCACTTAACTTTAGGTATCAATCCGGTTATCACTGACGGAGTGTCGAATTAACCACAAACAGACGCCGGAAGCGGGCTCAGCACATTCCGAGTCCGCTCAAAAGTGATATCAGGAGGCGATATCAAAAAGTAATCAGCGGCGATAGAGCCCTTCGGCGAACTGCGCCGGGGCAAGGAAGAACTGAAGCGCCTTTTCTTCGCGGCGCGTCTTGAAGAAATCGGGAAGACTGCGGATGACGGTCTGACCGTAGCCCTTTTCCACGACCCGAGAGTCGCAGAGGACGAGCATGCCGCGGTCCTCCTCGCTGCGGATAAGACGGCCTGCGCCCTGTTTGAGCGAGATGACGGCTTCAGGTAGCGTCATCATGAAAAACGGATTGCCGCCCTTTTCACGGATGGCTTCGCATCGTGCGGCGCCGACCGGATCATTGGGCGGCGCGAAGGGAATTTTGTCGATGATGACGAGCGACAGCGCGTCGCCCTTGACGTCGACGCCTTCCCAGAAGCTCATGGAGCCGACGAGAATGGCGTTGCCGACGTTCCGGAATTCTTCAATGAGCGCCATCTTCGGGCGCGAGCCCTGAACCAGGAGCGGGAAGGGATAGCCGTTGGATTCGAGTTTAGCGGCGAGGCAGCGCGACGCCTCCTCGACGGCAGCGAGCGATGTGCAGAGCAGGAAGGTGCGTCCGCCTGCGGCCCGGATGATCGGCCAGGTCGCCTCCACTACTCGGCGGGTGTGTTCGATCGTGTTGTTGGCGGGCGCCGGAATCCTCGGCAGATAAAAACAGCCCTGCTCCCAATATTTAAAGGGACTGTCCCAGGTCAGGGACCGGCAGTCGTCGCCAATGCCCAGTTCCGACTTGAAGTGGGAAAAATCGCCGTCGCTCGAGAGCGTGGCCGAGGTGAACACCCAGCTGCCGCCTTCGGCCTCGCGGAGTTTTTTGAATTCATCCGAAAAGGAGAGCGGCGTATTGTTGAAGCGCACTGAGGTCTGGGTGACTTCAATCCAGCGGACGCGTTCGCCCGTTTTGATTTTGCCGTCTTCGGGCTTGCCGTCCCTGAACTGCTTCAGGATCGGCTCCCAAAGCTTCATTTCGTCGAGCACCTGCGCATGGCGCTCGGCGAGCGTATCGATGTCGTTGTCTCGGCCCTTGTTGGCATGGAGCGCTTCGCCGAGATCGGCAAACGTCTGAATGAGCCGGCCCAGTCCGGGAGAGAGTTCCCCGAAGCGGGGAACGTCCCAGATCGCCTTCCGGTCGCCTTCCTGAAGACCGATGCCGTGAACCGCCAGACGGAGTTCTCGGACCGCCTTGACGGCGGCATCGTGGAGCGTGTCCCAGGCAGCGCCGTCCTGCGCCTTGAGGCGCCCGAGCATGCGGGCCTCATTGGCGACGTCCTCGATTTCATAGGTCGAGAAGCTCGTGCCGAAAAAGTTCGAGGCAATGCCGGGGAGCTGATGCGCTTCGTCGATGACGGTGAGCGACGCCTTCGGGAGCATCCCGTCGATCGCATCGCTCTGCTGACGCAGTGCCATCGAACTCAGATAGAGATGATGGTTGACGACAACTACCTGGCTTTCAAGCGCTGCTTCGCGGGCCTTCTTCACGAAGCACTCGTCGTACTTCGGACAGCGCTCCTTGCCGAGGCAGTTTTCCCGGGTGCTGGTCACCATGGGCCAGAGACGGTCGTCTTCGGGAACGGAGCCGAGCTCCGAACGGTCGCCCGTCTGCGAGGTATGCGCAAAGCGCTCGATCAGACGAAGCTTGACGTAGGAATTCTGCTCGGGAAGCATACCGCCCGAACGGGCGAGCTCAAGACGATAGAGGCAGACGTAGTTGGCGCGTCCCTTGAGAAGCGACACTCTGACGGGCGTGCCGAGCGCCTTCTGGAGCGCCGGCAGGTCCTTCTTGAAAAGCTGATCCTGAAGCGGCTTGCCTGCCGTGGAAATCACGCAGGTGACACCTGCCAGAAGCGCGGGCGTCAGATAGGCGAAAGTCTTGCCGGTACCGGTTCCCGCCTCGGCGATCAGCGTGCCGCTCGATTCGATGGTCTTCGCGACCTCGAGCGAAAACGCCGTCTGTCCCTCGCGGGGACGGTAGCCCGTCACAGACTTCGCCAGTGCGCCGCCGGAAGAAAACGCGGCCGTGATACGCTCGGAAAGCGGCGTCTGAACGTCAAGAAGAACGGACTGCTCGAGGGTGCGGGACATGGCGCTCCTCAGAAGTACTTGGCCAGACCGGAGTCGCGCTCGCCCTTGCGGGATTCATAGCGCTCCTGCGCCTCGGTACGTTCCTTAAGCGACTGATCCAGTGCCGCCTTGCGGGCCTCGCGGTCGGCGCGGCGCTTGGCGGCTTCGGCCTCCGCCTTGGCCAGACGCTCGCGGGCGGCCTGCTGCTTCTTTTCATACGCCGACAGATTGGCGTCTTCCTGCAGACGGCGCTCCTCAGCGCGGGCATAGTTTTCGCTGACATCCCTGTCCGTCTGGCCGACATGCTGATCGGCGGGCGCGGAAGGTTCGCGCACCGTTCTCGGCTTCACGGGTTCGGGCGCCGCCTTGGGCGGACGGTTCGCCGCCTCGCGCTGCTTTTCCTCGTAGGCCTTCAGATTGGCGGCTTCCTGCGCTTCGCGTTCGGCGGCTTTCGCCTGATTGCGGGCGACATCCTCTGCCGTCTGACCGATATGACGGTCCGAACCGGCATCGGGCGGCGTGAGCGTGCGCTCACCGACCGCCATCGGCTTGGAAGGCGCCTTCGGCACGGCCGGCGCCACCTTCATCGGTTCGGCGGGCGCCTTGATGTGCGGTTTGCCGATTTCCATCGGCTTCTTTTCCTTCCCTTCGTTGGCTTCGCGGCGTTCCCTGATCTGACGGGTCCGATCCGCCCGGATCACGTCGTCGGCCGCCACCATGATGCTGCGGACCTCGCGCTCGCGCTTGAAGGCCGCTCTGCGGGCGTCGTCCGTGCAGGCGTTGACGAACACCTTGGTAAGACACCAGCGGCGCATGTCGGACACCGACTTTTCGATCAGCGCGAGCTCCGCTTCCGCCCCCGACTTCACCTTTTCAGCCGTCTTCGCGGAATCGATGGCGCCTTCATCCTTCCAGCGGTTATAGAAGGAGTGGTCGGCCAGCACGGCCTCGGCCGCCTGCATGCGGGCTTCAAGAGCGGCCTTTTCCTCATCGGTCATCGCCGATGCGGCAAAAGGAAGAAGACTGAGAACGACGGCTGCCGAAAGGATGCGCTTCATCAAACTGACTCGGAACAGAACGGGAGAGAACGCTCCCGACGCGGGAAAAAGTCTAGCAAAAGCGGCCCTTTCCCGTTGCGGGAAAGAGCCGCATGCATTGTGACGCTTTAATACAGCGGACGAGTCCGATCTCAGATGCGGGTCACGACCTTTTCAAGCGGCCAGCGGGACTTCGGACGGGAAGCGTTCGAGTCGTTAGGCACGCGGTAGCCGAGGCTCACCGCGGCGATCGTGCGCAGACCCTTTTCCTTCAGACCGAGGATTTCATCCATCTTCGCCATGTCGAGACCTTCGAGGCAGGTCGAATCGATACCCATGCCGGCGGCGGCAAAGAGCAGGAAGCCCATGGCGATGTAGGCCTGACGGCTCTGCCAGCTGATGATTTCCTCCTTCGTCACCTGATGCAGACCCACGAAGTGGCGGCGGCCGGCATCGGCGCCCGGAATGATTTCTTCCTTCGTAAAGCGTCCGTCGGCGATTTCCTGGGCGAGGAGCGCCTTCAGATAGTCGTCGTCGAGATCCTCATGAACCGTGAACACCACGACGTGGCTCGCCTTGGTCACGCGCTCGCAGTTGAAGTCGAGCACCGCGGGAAGAATCTTCGCCTTGGCTTCGTCCGTATCGGCGACGAACCAGTGCCAGGGCTGGGAGTTCACCGATGAGGGCGAAAGGCGGAGCACTTCGGCGAGCTTTGCAAAATCTTCGTCGCTGATGCGCTTCGTTTCGTCATAGTGCTTCGTCGTATAGCGCTTGCGGACGATCTCAAGCATGTCGGTCATAACATTTGCCTCCGTTACTGTCATGTCAGCAGGGTCTGACTCAGACCCTTGTGTCGGAGACAGTTTACCGACAATTTTTCTCGGGATTGCCGGCCGCCCTGCCTCTTTCTGCCGAAAGACTGTCTGAAACGGGCGCCCGGCGCCGCCGGCGAACTGCTTCGCGGTCCCGGACAATCAGGCAAGCATCCGCCGGGCGCTGATCCCCTTATCGGGGCAAACTGCGTTGGTCCGGGAGGCCTCTGCTTTGCTACACTTTTCAGAATACCCCGAACGCCCGCTTCTTCTGCCTTCCAATCGGCACTGATCCTTCCGGAGCTGCGGAAGACGCCGGCGTCCGACTCTTTAAAAGGACAAAATCAATGAAAACACCCGTCCGCGTCACCGTAACAGGCCCCGCCGGTCAGATCGGCTATGCCGTTCTCTTTCGCATTGCCTCCGGCGCCATGCTCGGTCCCGACCAGCCCGTCATTCTGAATCTTCTTGAGAGAAACAACCCTCAGAGCCAGAGCGCACTGAAGGGCGTGATGATGGAACTCTCCGACTGCGCCTTCCCGCTTCTCGCCGGCATGAACGCCTACGACGATCCGAAGAGCGCCTTCCTTGACGCCGACTACGCGCTCCTCATTGGTGCCCGTCCCCGCGGTCCCGGCATGGAACGCGCCGACCTGCTCGAAGCCAATGCGGCGATCTTCCGCGAACAGGGCCGCGTGCTCAACGAAGTCGCCTCCCGCGACGTCAAGGTGCTCGTCGTCGGCAATCCCTGCAACACCAATGCCTGGATTGCCATGAAGAATGCGCCCGACCTTCGTCCGGAATGCTTCTCCGCCATGCTCCGTCTCGACCAGAACCGCGCCGTGTCGCAGCTCGCCGAAAAGACGGGCGCTCCCGTCACCGACATCGAACATGTCGCCGTCTGGGGCAATCACTCTCCGACGATGTACGCTGACCTCGCCCACGCCGAAGTAGCCGGCAGACGCGCGCTCGATCTGGTGACGCCCGACTGGGTGCACGCCACCTTCATTCCGACGGTCGCCAAGCGCGGCTCCGCCATCATCGCCGCCCGCGGCGCCAGCTCCGCCGCCTCGGCCGCCGCTGCCGCCATCGACCACATGCATGACTGGGCGCTCGGCAGCCGGGGACACTGGGTGACGATGGGAGTGCCTTCGAACGGCGCCTACGGCGTACCCGAAGGCATGGTCTGCGGCTTCCCCTGCATCTGCGAAAACGGCGCCTACCGCATCGTCGAAGGCCTCGACATGAATGAAGAGGCGCAGGAACGGCTTGCACGCACCGTTGCCGAACTCGACGGCGAACGTCAGGCCGTCGCCTCCTTCGTCGCCTGACCGTCATCCTCACAGCAGAGCGCTGCCGTTTCTCCCGAAACGACGGCGCTTCTGCTTTCCGGAGGGCTACAATGCCCGTCCCGATATCTCAAACCCGATCCCTGCCGCCATGCCTCTCAGCGACGACTTCATCCGGCGCATCGACGCCGACTGCCTCCGCAAGCCGGATGCCGAACTTCGCGGCATGCCCGCCGTCATCGACACCAACGTCGTTCTGGATCTGATCTTCTGGCATGACAAACAGGCCGTGGCGCTTGCCGAAGCACTGACAGCGGGCCGCATCACGGCGCTTCGCGACCGCGAGACCGTGCTCGAACTGGCCGAAGTGCTCTCCCGGCCGCATTTTCTCGGCTCCGAAGAGAAGGCGCTCGCCGCAGCTGCCGACTGGTGCGCCCGCACGCATGCCGCCGATGAAGGCGTGGCGGCCGACACCGAAAAGACGCTCGCCGTCCGGTGCCGCGATCCGCTGGATCAGAAGTTTCTGGTGCTCGCCGTTTCGGCCGGCGCCGGGCTGCTCGTCACGAAGGACAAGCTCGTTCTGAAGGCCGGACGCCGGCTGAAGCGCTTCGGCATCGCGACGATCCGCCCCGACGAATTCGCCGCGTTCGAAGCGGCCCTCTCCGAGAAAGACGGCGGTATCAGCCGATGAAGTGCTTCATCATGGCGAAGATATTGACGCCGAGCCAGACCGCGATCATGGCAAAGGTAAGATAGATCGCGCCCCGCATGAATCTGCGCAGCATTGCCGGTACTCCCATAGAAAATTCGAGCGGCCATTTTAGCCTGAGCGCACTACTCATAATTACTCAATATCTCTGATAGTCATCAATCAATGCCGCATCCGTCGCGATCTCTTCCATTGGTGGCGATTCCGGCCGAAATGTCTCCGAGAGAACGGATTCTTCCGTCCGACAGGGTGAAGCCCATCACCCATTCGCGGGATTGAAACATTTCGCAAACATTTTTCCTCTGCGTAGAATGTAATTTCGGGTACCTCCTGAGGTTCTCGAAACCGCTTTCCGGGCGCACAGTTGCACCCTTCCGGGGCAATCCGGAAATGACGGACATAACAATCGGACCGTTCTCTCGGCAGCGGTCCGGACAGCAAACCAACAGGAACATCGGGAGTTTCAGCTGTGGATCAAGCCACTGAAATTGTCCAGAGCATCAACAGTCTGCTCTGGGGCGTCTACTGCCTGATTCCGCTTTTGGTCGGAACGGGCATCTACTTCACCTTCAAACTTCGCTTCGTTCAGATCCGCCGCTTCACGCAGGCCATCCGCTACGTGTTCGGCGACCTGAAGTTCTTCGGCAGGAGCGCCGGCAAGGACGGCATGTCCTCCTTCCAGTCTCTGGCCACCGCCATCGCGGCTCAGGTCGGCACCGGCAACCTCGCAGGCGTCGCCACGGCCATCGCCATGGGCGGCCCCGGCGCCGTCTTCTGGATGTGGCTCGCCGCCTTCTTCGGCATGGCGACCATCTTCTCCGAAGCCGTCCTTGCGCAGGTCTACCGCACGCGCGACTCTCAGGGTCACGTGACGGGCGGTCCGGCCTTCTACATCCGCGAAGGTCTCGGCAGCAAGTCGCTCGCCGCCTTCTTCTCCGTGGCCATCATCATCGCCCTCGGCTTCGTGGGCAACATGGTGCAGGCGAACTCCATCGCCGACGCCTTCAAGACAGCCTTCGGCGTGCCCTCCTGGTTCACGGGCATCTTCATTTTCGCGCTCGCGGGCTTCATCTTCATCGGCGGCATCAAGCGCATCGCAGCCTTTGCCGAAAAGATGGTGCCGCTCATGGCGATCATCTACATCATCGGCTCGCTCACGATCATCATCGGTCACTGCGACATGATCGCCAAGGCCTTTGAAATGATCATCGTCGGCGCGTTCGACCCGGTTGCCGCCACGGGCGGCGTCGTCGGCGCGGGCATCAAGGAAGCCATCCGCTACGGCGTGGCGCGCGGTCTCTTCTCGAACGAAGCCGGCATGGGTTCGACGCCTCATGCCCACGCGGTCGCCCGCGTGAAGCACCCGGCCGAGCAGGGTCTTGCCGCCGTGGTCGGCCTCTTCTTCGACACCTTCATCGTGCTCAACATGACGGCCTTCGTCATTCTCTGCACGGGTGCGATCGACGGCACGACGACCGGCATCTCCCTCACGCAGAAGGCCTTCTCCCTCGGTCTGGGCACCATCGGCAACGGCTTCGTGGCCACGTGTCTGCTCTTCTTCGCCTTCACGACGATCATCGGCTGGTACTTCTTTGCCGAACAGAACGTCAAGTACCTCTTCGGCGGCCGCTGGGTTTCGACCTACCGCGTGCTCGTTCTGAGCTTCATCATGCTGGGCTCGTTCCTGCAGGTGACCCTCGTCTGGGAACTCGCCGACCTCTTCAACGGTCTGATGGTGATTCCGAACGTGATCGCCCTGATCGGTCTCTCGAAGGTCGTCGGCAAGGCGCTTGACGACTTCGAAGGCAACTTCCTCACGGGCAAGACCCCGAAGTTCGGCGAACTCGCCGCCGCAGGTTCTGAAGAAGCTGAAATCATTCACGCCGCTCCCGAACCTCAGCACGCGCACCGCCGCCATCAGCGTCAGGCAACCCGCATGATGCCGTTCCGCCGTCATCTGCGCCGCCGCCGTCCTGAAGACGGTCAGCGCTGATCTCAGCGGAGACGTTTCTGAACAGGAAGCCCGTTTCGCCGGCCCGGCGAAGCGGGCTTTTTCGTTCGCGGACGTCCCGGCGAGCATAAGGCATTCTGCATAGTCCGCAAGACATCGGTCAGAGACGCTTCTTCTGCGCAATGCCGAGCCGGTTAAGGCGGCGGGATAATGAACGGATACGCAACTTTTTCCGGAGCCTTTCATGCCTGAGCTTCCCCGGCTTCAACCGGCCGATCTGGCCGAAATCACGGCCATCCGCCGTCAGCTTCATCAGCATCCCGAAATCGGAATGGACACCGCCGCGACGGCGGATCTCGTCGAAGCCAAGCTTCGCGAATGGGGCGCGGACCGCATCGAACGCTTTACCGAACACGGACTCGCCGCGGAAATCCGCGGCAGCCTCCCCGGCGTCATGATCGGCCTTCGCGCCGACATGGACGCGCTTCCCGTGCCGGACCGCTCGGGCGCCGAATGGCGCAGCTGCGAATGCGGCCGCAACCATGCCTGCGGCCATGACGGCCACACGGCGGGACTCCTCGCCGTCGCCCGCTGGCTCACGCAGAACCGCGACTTCCCCGGCAGCGTCGTGCTCATCTTCCAGCCGGGCGAGGAAGGCTTCTCGGGCGCCCGCAAAATGATGGACGCCGGCCTCTTCAAAACCTTCCCGGCGAAGGAAGTCTATGCCTGGCACGGTGCGGCGACGCATCCCGTCGGCACGATCACGCTCTACGACGGCGCCATGAGCGCCTCGGCGGACGTCTTTACTGTGAACGTTCACGGCCGCGGCGGGCACGGTGCTCGTCCCAACATTTCGACCGACGCCATCGTCGCCGCCTCCGAACTCGTCTGCGCCTTCCAGACGATCGTCTCGCGCAGCATGGATCCGATGCGCCCGGGCGTTCTCTCCGTCTGCTCGATTCACGGCGGCAACGCCGGCGCTCCCACGGTGATCCCGTCCGACGTCGAACTGATCGGCACCGTGCGCGCCATGCATCCCGCCGACCGCGACATGATCGAGCGCCGCATGAATGAAGTCTGCGAAGGTGTCGCCCGTCTTTCCGGCGTCGAGATCAAGCTCGACTACGACCGCCGCTATCCGGTGCTCATCAATTCGCACGAACAGTACGAAGCGCTCGCGCCGAAGTACCGCGATCTGCTCGGCGCGGACAAGGTCGACCTCGTGACGCCCGGCAACATGGGCGGCGAAGACTTCGCCTTCATGCTCGAAGAGGTGCCGGGACTCTACATCCGCGTCGGTCTGGCCGACGACGAGCATCAGGCGCCGCTTCACAACGAAGCCTTCGACTTCAACGATCGAGCGCTTCCCATTGCGGCCGGGCTCATGATCTTTACGGCGCTTGACCGCCTCCATGCGCTCTCCTGACGAGGAACGCTCAGCCATGACCGACGACATCACGATTCGCGCCGCCCGGCCGGACGATGCCGAAGCGCTCCTTCGGATTTACGCGCCCTATGTGACGGATACGGCCATTACCTTCGAATACGAAGTGCCTTCCGTCGAAGAATTCCGAGGCCGCATCGAAAAGACGCTGCGCCGGTATCCGTACCTTGTCGCTGAAGAACACGGCCGCATCATCGGCTATGCCTATGCGGGCGCGTTCCACAGCCGGGCCGCCTACGACTGGGCGTGCGAGCTCTCCATCTACGTGGCCGCGGACGCCCGCCGCCGCGGTCTCGGCTCGCGCTTCTACGCACTCCTCGAAGAGATCCTCGCCGCACAGGGCCTGCTCAACCTCAATGCCTGCATTGCGGTGCCGCTCTCCGACGACGATCCCTATCTCACCCGCGCCAGCGTCGCCTTTCATGAGCGCCGCGGCTATCGGACGGTCGGCGAATTCACTCGCTGCGGCTACAAATTCAGGCGCTGGTACAACATGGTCTGGATGGAAAAACTGCTCGGCTCTCATCTGACCGATCAGCCGCCCGTTCTGCCCTTCGACGCCGTCCGGGCCCGGTTCGGACTCTGAGCATTCCCGTATGACAAGGGCCGGCAGCCGCCGGCCTCGTCATTTACAAACGGTTCCGAGATCCTCCGGTCCCTGCACCGCGCCCCGTTCAGTGCCAGGGCGCCTTTTCGTCGCAGAGATAACCGTCGCCGAAGGTAAAGCCTTCGAGACTGCCGGCCTTCGTCTGAATGCAGATGAGCGTCATCGCCGAATCGACCGCCGCACGAACGGCCCGGCGTCCGGCCGGATCAATTCGGAACCAGTCACCCGCCTCGAGCGGCACCACCCTGCCGTCGATATAGAGCTCTCCGCGGCCGGCGATCACGCCGTAGACCTCTTCGTTAAGCTTGTGAGCATGAACGAAAGGCGCACCGCCCCCCGGCGGCAGCACGTTCACCGAGACTTCGGCGCCCGTCAGACCGAGTGCGTCATGAAGTTCGGCACGCGGCGCATCGCCGAGATGAATCTTGGAATAGTTTTCGGACATGATGTTCTCCTGATATATAGTTCGATATCGAACCAAATGCTCAAAACAAACGGCGGCCGAAACCGCCGTTTCTTCAGAAATTGTGAAGCGCTCTCTCAAGCAGCTTTTCCAGCAGACGGACTTCCTCCGACGTGAAGCCGGCACAGACCCGCTCGCTCAGACGGTCCGAAATCCGGCTGAACGCGGGCTTAAGCGCCCGGCCCTTCTCCGTCAGATAAAGACCGACGACGCGTGCATCCTCACTGCTTCGGCGGCGTTCCAGATAACCGTATTTTTCCAACCGGTCCGCGAGCGCCGACACCGTCGACTTCGTCCGATGGGTCTTGGTCGCAATGGCGGACATCGGCAAGCCGTCCTCGCGGAAAAGCGCGGACAGAATGTCCCCGTGACTCGGCACGAGCCCTTCCGCGCCTTCGCGGCGGAGTTCGGCCAGGAGAAAATCATCGGCCGCCTCATTGAGACGTCCGGCCAGAAAAACTGCTTGGGTATTCTTCATGCGCGCATATTAGTTCGATATCGAACTAATTGTCAAGAAGAAACGGCAGTCCGCGGACTGCCGTCGAATGCGGTCACTTTTCGTCGTCAGCCGCTGTCTTTTTAGATGTCTTTTCAGCCTTATTCGTGATTTTGTCACCGGCCTTTCCGAGTGCGGCGCTCACATGTTCGGAGCCCTTCTTCAAGTCCTGTCCGAATCCTGCGACAGTATTGCAGCCCGCCAGCGCGAAAGCAGCGGCAATGAGCGCGGCCGCCGTGAAATGCTTCATCGTCATCGACTCCTCCTTAAAATGCGATCCTTTCAAGTCTATCCGATTCTCCGGCGCACCAGACATCAGAGCTCTCCGTTTCCCGAGTCGCCTGACGCGGAGAATGCGTCCGACGGTCAGGGCGCTTCGGTCCGGACGTCCGTCTCCTTCGGCGGCTCCGGCATTTCCTCCGGCGGCACGAGGCTCGCGCTGCCCGTCTGACAGCCGACGGCATCAATGGCCGTCATCTTTTTCTGCATGACGTTCTGACGCGTTCGCATGGCATCCAGACTTGACTGCGCTTCGCTGAACTTCTTCTGCACCTTGGCAAAACCGTCGGCAAACTGCAGGAATTCGCCCTTCACTTCTCCGAGCACCTTCCAGACTTCGCTGCTGCGCTCCTGCAGAGCCAGCGTGACGAAGCCCATCTGCAGGCTGTTGATCAGCGCACTGATCACGGTGGGCCCGGCCGGCGTGATGCGAAGCTCCCGCTGCAGCCGCTCGAAGAGGCCCGGAATGCGGATCACCTCGGCGTACAGGCCTTCGCTCGGCAGATACATAACGGCAAATTCCGTCGTATAGGGCGGCCGCACATACTTGTCGCGGATGGACTTCGCCTGAAGCAGCACGGCCCGTTCCAGCCCGGTTCTCGCCTTCGCGGCCGCTTCGGCGTCGCCCGCCGCCTCGGCATCGAGCAGCCGTTCATAGTCTTCCGCCGGGAACTTGGAATCGATCGGCAGCCAACAGGGACCGTCGGAGCTGCTGCCCGGCATCCTCACGGCAAAGTCGACCGCCTGAGCGCTGCCCGGCACGACGCGGACCTGCTCGCCGAACTGGGAGCGGGTGAGAATATTGGCGAGGATCACCGCGAGCTGGGTTTCGCCGAAGGTGCCGCGAGTCTTCACGTTGGTGAGCACGCCCTTCAAATCGCGCACGCTCGCCGCCATCTGGCGCATTTCTCCCAGTCCCGTCTGCACGAGTCCGAGCTTTTCGTCCACGGTTCTGAAACTCGAGGTCAGCCGGTCGGCCAGCGTCCGATCGAGCTTTTCCTGGACCGTGGCCCGCATTTCTTCCAGCTTGGCTTCGTTGGTGGACCGCACCTTTTCGAGATTCCCTTCGACGCTCGTGCGGATTTCGCCGAACTTCATCTCCAGCTTGCCGCCGAGCGCTTCGCTCGCCGCAGCCTGCGTTTCAATGATGCGCGCAAAACGCTGATCCACCATCGCCTGCAGTTCGAGAAGCTGCCGGTGCATGAGCTGGTTCATCTCGGTGAGGGACGTTCTGGCCGTTTCATTGAGCGCCTTGATTTCAGAGGCACTCCGATTCTGCTGATCCGTCACGAAGGCCATCAGATTGGCCATGCTCTGGCTCAGACTGCGCTCGACGTTCATGAGCGCGAGCTGCATCTCCTGACGCTCGGCGCGAACGCCGGTCAGAATGGCTTCGATGGTCTCGTCGCGAAGTTCCTCCTCGCGGTCCGGATCAATCACGGCTCTCAGCCGGCGGACCTCCAGATACAGAAGAACAAAGCCGCCCGCCGTCAGCAGGGCGACAAGCGTCAGCGCGACAAGAATCCATCCTTCATTCATCAGCTTTTTCCTTAACGGTCTTCGGGCTGTCGGCCGACGGTTCGGCCTCCTCGGACTTTACCGAGTTTTCACTCCCCCGGCGGAGGAAGGACGGCATCTTCACGCGGGGAAGACGGATCTCCGAGGCCGCCTTTCTAAGACGTTCGGCAGAAGGCAGATGAGGCTTGGGCATGTCGGAGAGTCTGGCAAGACCGGCCTTGATCTTCTCGCCCGACGGCATCTCCGGCAGCTTCACGTCCGGCATCTTCATCTCCGGCATTCTGACTTCGGGAAGCTTCACCGACGACAGCTTCACCTTCGGCATGTGAACGGAGGGCATATGGACGCGGGATGCCTTTTCCTTCAGGCCGGCCATCATTTCGGCGGCGAGACCGGGCCCCTTCTCTTCCTCGTCCCTGCTGCGTTCCTCGGGCCGGGGCAGCGGTTCCTCGGCATCGTCCTCCTCTTCCTCCTCCGGCTTTCCGACGTAGAAGCTGCGGATTTCGGACGTCAGGGCATCGGTGGCCACGGAGACGTCGCAGATGACCCGGGTGTGCTCGTCCGTGTCGATCGTGTCGACGTCCTCCAGTCTCACCACGCGGATCAGAATGTTGAGATCGGGCTTGAGCTGACGGGCGGCCTCCATGATGCGGCGGTTGAGAATCAGATCGGCGGACGGCAGCACGAGGAGCGCCGCCGACATGATGTGCGCCTTCACGAGCATCATCGGATCGGTCGGATCGCCCACGAGATACGCCTTGTTGTGTTCGCTGTCGACTTCGGGCACCGGATCGGATGGCGACGCGAAGCAGACGACGGGCACGTTTTCCTTTTCGAGCTTTTCGAAGATCACCTTCACCACGTCGCTCATCGAGGCCATCACGACGTGGCCCGTCAGCATTCTGCGCGGGGTCTGGGGCGGCAGCGTCGTCATCGGCGCTTCGCGCATGGCGGCATGCCGGAGCCACTTCGAGCGCGTCACCAGGAAGTGACGGATGCGGGGAATCAGCGCGAACATCAGCGGGTTGAAGGCGATCGTCATGATCGATGCCGCCACGATGAGGCTCATCGTCTGCGAGGTGGCGAGACCGAGCGAGATGCCCTGCCCGCAGAGGATGAAGGAAAATTCACCGATCTGCGAAAGGCATGCACCGAGAATCAGCGCCGTATCCAGCGGCCAGCCGAGCGCCACGACCAGGAATGCGCCGAGCGTGCTCGTCACGCACATGATGATGAGCATCACGGACAGCACCGCCCAGGGCTCGTTGATGAAGACGTGCCAGTCGAGCATCAGGCCGACGGACACGAAAAAGAGCACGGCGAAGGCGTCCTGAAGCGGCAGGGAATTCTTGGCGGCCCGATGCGCAAATCGCGATTCGCGCATCACCATGCCGGCGAAGAATGCGCCCAGCGCGAAGCTCACGTTGAAGATCGCACCCGCCCCGTAGGCGATTCCAATGGCGATCGCCAGCACGCATAGCGTGAAGAGCTCGCGCGAACCCGACATGGCGACGTTCTTGAGAATCCACGGGAACACGCGCCGGCCGACGATCAGCATGCCCGCTACGAACACCACGAGGCCGAGCAGCGTCTTCGAGAGCGACACCGCCACCGCCTTCATGTCGAGTGCGCCCTCTCCCGTCATGGTCTGCGCCATCAGCGGCAGGCACACCATGATGAAGACCGTCACCAGGTCCTGCACGATCAGCCAGCCGATGGCCACCTGACCGCTCATGTCGCTCGTGAGGTGGCGCAGTTCCAGCGCCTTGGTCACGACCACGGTCGAGGCGCAGGAGAGCGTCATGCCGAAAACGACGGCGAGCGGCAGCGCCCAGTCCCAGGCCAGCATCGCCACGGCGCTGCCGGCAAGCGCGGACACGGTCATCTGAATGACGGCGCCCGTCACGGCGACGCCCTTCACCTTGACCAGGTCAGAGATGGAAAAGTGCAGGCCGACGCCGAACATGAGGAGCATGACGCCGATTTCGGCGAACTGCTCCGTGACCGCCGGATCGACGTTCGGCAGCCACGGAAAGGCGCTCACCGCCACGCCGGCGATGATGAACCCGACCAGTGCGGGCGTCTTCAGAAACCGTTCGGCGAGCCAGCCGAAAACGAGTGCGAGTCCGAAGCCCGTGACGAGCGTCGTGATAATCGAAAAATGGTCTGTCACGTGATCTGTTGTCCCGAGGAGTGTTTTCGTGCGTTCTGCTTGTCGCGTGCAGAATCTGTCATTATGCATTGTCGCTCAAACTCGGCGTCCTGCCGCGTCCGAATGACAAAAAAATCCTCCCGACCATCACATTCAGCCGGGAGGACTTTGAAAGCTCGGGTCCGAAGAGGGACCGGAAACGGATTACTTCTGAGCCGGCACCTTCGAGGCCACGCCGTCGACGTAGTACATCATCGACTGCAGATCGGCGTCGGAGGCAACCTTGCCCTTGGCGATCATTTCCTTGCCTTCGTTGGACACGATCGGGCCGGTGAACGGATTGAATTCGCCCTTTTCCATCTTGGCATAAACGGCCTTGATGTCGTCGGCCACGGCCTTCGGCGCATCGGCGGTCATGTCGGCGAGTTCAATCATGTGGACGTTGGCGCCGCCCCACACGGGCGTGTTGTTCCACTTGCCGTCAAGCACGGCCTGGATTTCAGAGCTGTAGTACTCTTCCCAGCGGTGAACCACGCCGGCCTTGAGCATCTTGGGCGCAGCCTTGTGCATGGCGGAGTGGTAGGAAATGACCGGCACCTTGGCTTCTTCGCAGGTCGAAGCGACGGCGGTCGAATTGGTGTGATGCGTGATCACGTCGGCGCCCTGGCCGATCAGGGACTTCGTGGCGTCGGCTTCCTTGCCCGGGTCATACCAGGCGGACGTCCAGACCACGCGGACCTGAATGTTCGGATTCACGCTCTTGGCGCCGAGCGTATAGGCGTTGATGCCCTGGAAGACTTCGGGAATCGGAAGCGCAGCGACGTAGCCGAGCACGTTCGACTTCGTCGTGGCGCCGGCGAGCTTGCCTGCGAGATAGCGGGCTTCATAGAAGCGCGCCGTGTAGTTCTTCACGTTCTTGTCGGTCTTGTAGCCCGTTGCGTGTTCGAAGTAGACGTTCGGGAATTCCTTCGCGACCTTCATGACGCCGTTCATGTAGCCGAAGGACGTCGCGAAGATCATCTTGTTGCCCTGCTGAGCGAGGTCGCGGATCACGCGTTCCGCGTCGGCGTTTTCGGGCACGTTTTCAATCCAGGTGACCTTGATCTTGTCGCCGAACTTCTTTTCCACGTACTGGCGGGCGATGTCGTGCTGGGAGGACCAGCCTTCTTCATTGGCCGGGCTCACATACACGAAGGCCACCTTCATCGGTTCCTTGGCGGCCGCGGCGGGCTGAGCGGCGGTCTTGACATCCTTGGCTGCAGGCGCGGGCTTCGGTTCGTCCTTGCCGCAGGCGGCGAGCATCACGGCGGCGGCCCCGGCAATGCAGAGCTTGAATGCAGTACGTTTGTTCATCTTGGATTGACTCCGGAAAGCGGAAAAAAGGATTTCGTCATTCTAAACAAAATACCTATGCGCGCACAGGGATTTCGCCGTTTGCCGCATGCGCTACGTATCTTCGGATGCGGAATGTGTTTCTTCCGCATCAGCTCGGCAGACAAGAAAGGCCGGCGGATGCGGCATCCGGCCGGCCTCTGAGCTCTGTCAGCTCATCCGTTCGCTCAGCTCTTCGGATTGAAGGGCTTGCCGAGCGAGGCGGGAACGTTGAGCCGGATCCACGCCGGATTGCGGCTGATGAGCACCAGCACCAGAATCGTGGCCAAATAGGGCGTCATCGACATGAACTGCGGGGCGATCGAGATGCCCATGCCCTGAACGGCGAACTGAAGCATCGTCACGCCGCCGAAGAGATACGCGCCGGCGAGCACGCGAAGCGGACGCCAGGTGGCGAAGGTCACGAGCGCAAGCGCAATCCAGCCGCGGCCCGCCACCATGCCTTCCACCCAGAGCGGCGTATAGACGAGCGAGAGATAGGCGCCCGCCAAGCCAGACATCATCGCGCCGAAAAGCACGGCGTAAAGACGGATGCGGCGAACGGGATAGCCGAGGGCGAAAGCCGAATTGGGCGACTCGCCGACGGCGCGCAGCACGAGGCCGGCGCGCGTTCTGAAAAGGAAGTACCAGACGGCGGCAAGCATCGCCAGCGCGCCGTAGACCAGCCAGTGCTGCGAGAAGAAGGCTTCGCCGACGAAGGGTAGGCTTTCAAGACCCGGAATGCCGAGAGGCGCGCGCGAAGGCAGCGCCGCACCCTGCAGGGACTGGCCGAGGAAGGCCGAGAGACCCGTGCCGAAGAGTGTCAGCGCGAGACCGGCCGCGTACTGATTGGCCTGAATGCCGATCGTAAAGAACGCAAAAAGGAGACCGAGCAGAATGCCCGTGCCCATGCCGGCGAGAAAGCCGAGTGCGAAGCTCCCGGTCGCCATCGTCGTGCCGAAGCCCGCCACGGCGCCCATCAGCATGATGCCCTCGATGCCGAGATTGAGCACGCCCGACTTTTCATGAATCAGAATGCCGACGGCGGCAATGAGAAGCGGCGTCCCCGCATTGAGAGTCGAGGAAATGATCGAAGCAGCGAGACTCATCAGGCGGCCTCCTTCTTAAAGCCGACCCAGCGGAGCTGGTAGAAGATGATCGTGTCGCAGGCGAGGATGAAGAAGAGGAGAAGCCCCTGATACACGCCCGTGATCGACGAGGGAAGACCGAGACGGCTCTGGGCGAGCTCGCCTCCGAGATAAAAGAGCGCCATGATGAAGGCGGCGGGAATGCAGCCGTGCGGCGTCAGACGGCCCACGAAGGCCACGATGATGGCGGCGAAGCCGTACCCCGGAGAAATGGTCGGGGTGAGCTGACCGAGCGGACCAGCCGCTTCGATGCCGCCTGCCAGACCGGCGAGCGCGCCGCAGATCAGCATCGAGACCCAGATCAGACGGCCGGGACGGTAGCCCGCATAGCGCGCGGCAAGCGGCGCCATGCCGGAAATCTTGAACTCCATGCCGATTTCCATCTTGTCCATCAGCACCCAGATGCCGCCGGCGGCGATCAGGGCGAGAAGCACGCCGACGTGAAGACGCGTGCCCTCAAGCAGAACCGGAAGCAGCGCGCCGCTTTCGAAAAGCTTCGTCTGCGGGAAGCCGAAGCCCATCGGATCGCGCATCGGACCCTGCACCGCCCAGGAAAGAAGGAACTGCGCCACGTAGACCAGCATCAGCGAAACAAGAATTTCGTTGGCATGGAACTTATGGCGCAGAAGCGCCGTTGCGGCGCCCCAGAGCGCACCGCCCGCCGCGGAAGCGAGCATCACGGGAATTACGAACCAGGCGCCGGTCGAGGAGTCGGCCATCAGGGCCACCGCGCCCCCGGCGATCGCACCGGCGACAAGCTGGCCCTCCGCACCGATGTTCCAGACATTGGCTCGGAAGCACACGACGAGACCGACCGAGCAGAGCAGAAGCGGCGTCATCTTGATCGCCACTTCGGACCAGCCGCGAAGACTGTCGAGCGGCGCAATGAAGAAGGTATAGAGAGCCTTGAGCGGATCCTGGCCGAGCGCGGCGAAGATAATGCCGCCCGTGAGGACCGTCAGAAGAAGCGCCGCCAGCGGCGAATACCAGCGAAGCGAACGGGCGGGCTCCGCGCGGGGCGTCATGGCGATGGGAAAATTCATCACGCTTCTCCTTCTTCGGCACGGCCAGCGGGACCGTCGGGCCAGAGGCCGGACATCCAGCGTCCGACGATTTCAATATTCATCGAGGACTTGGGAACGGCAGGCGACAGATGGCCGCGGTACATCACGGCGATGCGGTCGCTGATTTCAAAGAGCTCGTCGATTTCTTCGGAAACGACGAGAATGGCCGCCCCGTCCGCACGCAGACGCATCAGCGCATTTCGGATGGTGGCCGCCGCACCCACGTCGACGCCCCAGGTGGGCTGATTGACGATAAGCACCTTGGGCTGCTGAAGAATTTCGCGGCCCATGATGAACTTCTGCAGATTGCCGCCCGAAAGACTGCCGGCGAGCTTCTGCGACGACGGCGTCTTCACGTGGAAGCGTTCGATGATGAGCTCGGTGAAGCGGCGGGCTTTCTCTTCGAGAATGAAGCCGTGCTGCACGAGATTGTCGCCCGTCAGATAAGTATTGGTCTGAAGCGTGATGTCGGGCACGGCGGCATGGCCAAGACGCTGCTCGGGCACATAGCGCAGACCGCGGCGGCGTCTGTCCCTCGTGCCGAGGTCGCCGACGGACTTGCCGAAGAGCTTCACGCCCTTGGGTTCGACCAGGGCCTCACCCGAAGCCACCGACATGAGGCGCGCCTGACCGTTGCCGGAAATGCCGGCGATGCCGACGATCTCGCCGGCTCTCACGGAGAGGCTCACGTTCTCGATGCCGCACACGCGCATCGTGCCGGGCAGCGTCACGCTGCAGAGCTCAAGCACCGTTTCGCCGGGCTCGCCTTCGGCGGCGCGGACGACGGGAGGCTCGGCGCCGATCATGAGCCGGGCGAGAGAATCCTCGGTTTCCTCCTTCGGATTCACCGACGACACGATGCGGCCCGCGCGCAGCACCACGCATCGGTCGGCGAGTTCGCGGATTTCGTCGAGTTTGTGGGAAATGAAGAGAATGGACACCCCCTCGCGGGCAAGCTGATGCAGGGTTACGAACAGCTTTTCAACCGCCTGCGGCACGAGCACCGACGTCGGTTCGTCCAGAATCAGCAGCTTCGGATTGGTCATCAGCGCGCGAATGATCTCCACGCGCTGGCGTTCGCCCATCGAGAGCTCGTAGACGACGGCGGAAGGATCGACCTCAAGGCCGTACTTCTCGCCGAGACGCTTCACTTCGGCCGAAATGGCTTCGACCGACTGTTTTTCCGTGAGACCGAGCGCGACGTTTTCCGCCACGGTCAGCGTGTCGAAAAGGGCAAAGTGCTGGTGCACCATCGCAATGCCGAGCGCACGGGCCTGTGCAGGACTGTCGATCTCGAGCGGACGGCCGTCGAATTCCACGCTGCCTTCGTCCGGACGGACGGAGCCGTAGATGATCTTCATGAGCGTGGATTTGCCGGCGCCGTTTTCGCCGAGCACGGCGAGCACTTCCCCGGGCGCAATGTCCATATTGATATGGTCGTTGGCCACGATGCCGGGATAGCGCTTCGTGATGTTTTTCAAACTGAGGCGGGGATGCATGCTTGTCCGAGGCCGGAGCCTCTTCAGATGAGGGTGATGTGGCCGGCAAACACCAAGAGGCAGGTGCTCCGCCCGCTTTTTTGAGCGGACTCAGGCCCTGCCGAACCGGGGGTTTGACGCCGCGGGTGCCCGCCCGGGCCGCCCGCGAATGAATTGGCCGCCATTGTAACAAACCCGTCGCCCGGACCGTTCGGACTAGGCCTGACTGAAATGCGGTTCAAAACCTCCCCTATCCCCCATTTG
>JAGBFJ010000095.1 GCA_017936545.1 Sutterella sp. | reverse complement strand
AGTATGACGCTCTGGCTTCGGCTGCCGGCGTTCCGCAGTCAGCGTCAGCAGCAGGCAGGGGGCTTTCCGGCTTGTCACGGATGTTTATTCGGCGAGTTGACCGCGGATGCTGTTAGTTATCACGTTTCGGCCGGAACAGGAAGACATTCGGCATGACGAATGGGGCTGTCGGCGGTTTACAGGCTTATCTTCGAATTCGCGGGCGGTCATGGTACGGGAGCATTCAGACAGCCCTACGTGCGCTTCAGGGCCCTTATCTGAGCTTCGGCGAACTGAAGAACCTGCAGACAATAAAAAAGCCTTCGGATTTTCATCCGAAGGCTTTTGACTGATTTGCTTCAGCGAACGTCAGAAGGAGATTCTGGCGCTCAGTTTTTCAGGATCTGCGCCGGAGAGCACGGCCGACACGCGCTTCATGCCGGTTTCGGAACTCCAGACGCCGCAGAGGATCATAGCCGCACCCATAAGGCCGACGAAGCTCATGGTTTCGCCGAGAAGGGTCATGCCGGCGGCGATCGTCACGACGGGCACCCAGTAGAGGTAGTGGTTGACGGACGAAGCGCCCGCAATCACGGCCGCGCGGTTCCAGAGCACCGTGCAGAGCGTCGTGGGACCGGCTGCCAGGAAGAAGAGGAGCGCAATCACGTCAGGCTCGGCAAGGAAGGGAGCCGACTGGGCCGGGCCTTCGGCCAGATAGAACGGGAAGACGGTGAGAAGGCCGTAGCCGAAAGCCTTGCGGGCGACGAAGGCTCCGGAGTAGCCGCTGAAGGACTTGAGGAGTGCCGAGTAGACCGCCCAGGCGAAGGCGGCGCCGACGCAGAAGAGCGCACCGGCGCCCGGCAGTCCCTGCATGATCTGCGTGTCAAACAGCACCAGGAAGGTGCCGGTGGCAGCCGCGCAGATGCCGAGCTTGCTCATCCAGTGCAGGCGGAAGTCGTGCCAGCGAAGAAGAACGATGACGGCGGTCATCAGCGGCGCCGTGGCCATCAGTGCGGCAACGGCGGAGGCGGACGTGTAGACGAGAGCCAGATTTTCCAGTCCGTAGTAGATCGGCACGCAGACGATGCCGAGAAGGAAGAGCTTGGCCTCATCACGAAGAGAATTGGCGAAAATCTGATGCGGGCTCAGAAGGACGAGAACGCCGTAGGCCAGCAGCGTGCGCAGCGTGAGCACGGTGTACGGCCCGAGACCCACCGCATAAAGATATTTCGTGGCGATGAAGGAAAGACCCCAGACGATGATCACGAAAAGGGCCAGGAGACGATAGGGGAAAGTGTTCTGTTTCGGCATGGAGATACCGTAGTTGGACATAATCTCAATATTTTACCGCAGGTTCCCTTTGCGTTTTCCGTTTTGCATGAGAAACTCGGTATCGCGGGGATGACGTTTACACTTTACGTGGGTTCTCCGCAATGGCGTTACCGTGCAATTCCTTAGGTGTTTCGCTTTAGTCAATGCCGATGCGGAGTTTTCAGATATTCCGCGCATCTGCGTTAATTGCCTCACACAGTACCGATCATGACCCCTGACGAACTTCTCCGGCGGCTTTACGAAGCCCATGACCCTGCCATCAAAGCCTTCGGCGACGCGCTGCAGCCGGGCATAACGAACCGTATCGGCGTGCGGATGCCGGCCGTCAGGCTCATCGCCCGCGACGTGATGAAGGATGACGTACGCGCTTTTCTGAAGGAGGCGCTCGAACCGGGCGTGCTTGACCGTCAGGAAGCGATCATGGTCGCCGGCATCGTGATCGGCGCCGCCCGCGGACTCCGATCGGAGGAAAGGCTTGCCTATGCCCGGCGGTATCTGCCGCTTCTCGACGGCTGGGCGACCTGCGATCTTTTCGGTTCCGCCCTGAAGGTGTTTCGCGAGGACCGCGCCCGGTATCTGCCGTTCATCGCCGGCTGCCTGCGTTCGCCCGACAAGTGGACCGTGCGAACGGCGGAGGTCTGGCTTCTTGAGCATTACAGGGAGAAGGACTGGGTCGGCGAAGTTCTGACGCTTCTGGATGAGCCCCGGGTCCTGGAATTGGCTGAAAGCGAATACTATCTCTCGATGTCGCTGGCCTGGTGTCTCTCGATGATGTACACCGTGGGTCCCGGCAAGGTCGCCGACTGGATGGAGGAACGGCTGGCAGTCGGCCGGCTGGACCGTGAAACCGGACGCAGGACGGTGAGGAAGATCGGCGAATCATTCCGGCCGTCCGCTGAGGAAAAGGCCGCCGTGAAGATCAGACTTGCGCCGTATTTCTCGGCTGGCCGCCGCCGTGGTGCATAATGTCGGATCCCTGAACCGTCCCGGAGAGGACTCTTAAATGACAGATACTGAAAAAACCGCCGCTCTTCCCGTGGAAGGGCATGTGCTGACGGCTTCGGCGGAATGGTCGCCCGAAGCCTTTGCCGCCGAAATGAAGACCGAATGGGAAATCGACGTTCCTGCGTCTGAATTTCCGAAGAGCGCCGATGATGCGCTAGTGTTTGAAGCCGAAGGCGCCGTCGTCGCCGTCAAGGCTTTTGACGAACCGCTGCCGGCGGAGATGATGAAGATGCATGCGTCCCTCAATCCGCTCTGGCCGCAGGCGGGCGCCATTGCGCAGCTCCATCGCGCTCATCTTGCGTGCGCGGTTATTCCCAAGACCTGCGGCACGGTCGAGTCCGCTTCGCTTCTGGTCAAGATCCTCTCGTCGCTCACCAGGCAGCCTTCGGCACTGGCCGTCGACAACGGTTCGACCGTGATCGGTCCGGAAGGCTACCGCGAGGGCGCCTCGGTCATGAAGGCGGGCGAACTGCCGCTCTTCAATCTGGTGACATTCGCCATCGCCCGTACGGAAGGCGGCAAGCTCCTCGGCTGCACGATGGGGCTGAGCCTGCTCGGACACCGCGAACTCGAAATCGAGCCCTGCGAGGCGGCTCCTGAAGTCGTGCAGGAATTCCTCTATACCGTGGCGAGCTGGGCTCTCAAAACCGGCCGCGACGTGAAGCCCGGCGACCTGCTGGGCCTCGATCCGCAGAACCGTCATCCGGTGGTGCTTGCCCCGAGCAGCGTGATTCCGGGTCTGGAAACCCTGCGCATTACGCTTATCTGACCGCTTCGGTGCTTCTCTTCGGCACGATTCTTCTGCAGCGCTGCCTGGCTTCGGCTTGGCGGCGCTTTTTTTCTCTTCATGCAGGCTTCTTGATCGCAGTCACCTTACGCGCGTAAAGCGCTCCGATACCATGTTTCTCGAAGCGGCGCACCTCCCGGTCAGAGGCAGCGCCGGATTCTACGGTCAAAGTCTAGGTCTACATTCAAGAAGTGAAGGACACATTCATGCTGAAGAACATCATCATCGCAGCGGCGGCGTTTGCCGTTGCCGCCGGCGCACAGGCTGCCTGGAAGGACGGCTCCTACAAGGGCGAGGGCAAGGGCCGCGAATCTCAGATCGAGGTTCAGGTCGACGTGAAGGGCGGCAAGATCGCCGCGATTCAGGTCCTCAAGCACGGCGAAACGGAAATGATCATCGCCGCGCCGATCGAATCGATGATTCCCGAAATCATCGCCAAGAACGGCGTCGAGGGTGTTGAAGCCGTGGGCGGCGCCACGCTCTCGAGCGACGGCATCAAGGCCGCCGTGGCCGACGCGCTTTCCAAGGCGAAGTAAATTTCGGCGGGGGATCTCCTGCAGGCAGGAATGACAGGCCGGTCTTCAGGAGTTTCCCTTCCGGTACCGACAGCTTCAGGGGTGGTGCCGTCGGGGTACAGATGCAAACGGACGCAGAGCTTCTTCTCCTCGGCTCTGCGTCCGTTTTTCATTCGGCGGTCCGTATTCGTTTCCTCAGCGGACTTCGATGCCGAAAACGGTCCGCAGGCGAGCGCAGGCCGGCCCGAAGCGCATTGAGCTGGGCTTCATAATCGGCGGAAATGTTTGGCGGCGTTTCGCAAGTGATGAAGGCGCCCAGATTCGCGGCGCCGCATCGGCGGGCGAGCGTGCCAAGGACGGCATCGGTGCTGTTGGGAAGATTTCCTGCGTCCTTGAAATCGGATTCCCCGGCGCCCGACGAGGTCGCGATTGCGAAAAAGCCTTTTCCTCTCAGAAGACCTCCCTGTTCATCGGGCATGGTTTCATAAGCAAAGCCTTTGGCAAAGACGCGTTCCATGAAGCCCTTGGTCATGGCGTTGGGAGAGCCGTACCAGTCGGGAGAAGCAAAGATCACATAGTCGGCGGCACTGACGAAGCGCTGCTCGGCGGCTGCGTCGTCCGGTGTTTCGCCGAAACCGTCTGCCGCCTTGTAAAACGTACGCCGGGTCAGGATCGGGCTGAAGCCGATGCTGTAGAGGGCCCTTATCTCGGTTTCAAAGCAGGCGTCCCTGAAAAAACGTGCGGCCGTTCTAACGAGGTCTCATTCGACTGACTCATGGAGCGGATCGCCCACGATGAAAAGCACTTTTTTGGCGGCGGAGTCCGTGAAACCGTTCGCCGGACCGGTCTGCCGGAGTTTTTCGGGAACGACCGAGGCGGACGTCAGGTAATCCATCGTCAGAGGGAGACCGGTGTCGGCGGAGAGATGGTTTTGCGGAAAAACGAGTCGGGATCGATGTCGAAGCGGGCGATCTCGCTCATGGCGATCTGATAGCCCGTGAACCCGAGCGGGTTGTTGGCGGCCAGGATCGTCCCCCTGAGGTCGCCGAGCGTCATCAGATCGGAACGGTCCCGACGAACGACGATCGCCGTGCCCTCGTTGCGGTTCGGATTGACGGCGGGCGGCTTCACGATGGTGGCGACAGGTCTGAGGCAGTAGTCGGGCAGGCGGCGGATATGGCCGGCGGTGCCAAGAATGATGTCGGCGCGGCCGCTCGTCACTTCGGTTTCGAAGCTTTCAAAGGTACAGAAGACCAGCTCGATTCCGCGCTCGGAAAAGAGCGCGGAAAGCGCCTTTTTCGTCGCCTCGGCGATGGCAGCATTGTCGCTCGGCAGAGCAAAGGCAATCACGGCAATGCGTACCGGCGCGGCCTGAGGCGCGGCGGCGCAGAAAAGAGACAGAGCAGCGCCCAAAAGCGTCAGCCGCTGTCGCAGAGAACCAAACATGAAACCGAATCCTGGTGGGGAAATTCGGCTGATATTTTAACGGCGAGAGGATTCGTCAAACAAGACAGATGAATGCAGAAAGTTCTTCTGCGACAATGAAATCGCCGATTTTATCGGGTAATTCCGAGGCGGATACGGCAGACAGTTTTCGTCCGGAAGTCCCGTCGGCCGGCGACGGCGCGATGCCGAAGTGCGGCGGGCATGCGCAGGTCCCCGCGTTCATCGGGGACGAAGGAGGTGTCTTCAGTGCGGCCGGGATTGAAGCTGACGAGACGCAGCATCGTCGCGAGCGATGTCAGACTGGTACGCCCGGCGCATGTACGCGTGCTCCTCGTTGAGGCCGATGAGAAGGCAGGAAGGCCGTCTTTGCGGCGGTTCCGCTCCCGGAGACCCGCAGGCGTTCCCGATGGCTCAGAGACGAATAAAGCCCTGTTCGGCGCTTTATTTTGAAGGTATGGAACGGCATCAGACGACCGGTTCATTCCATTTTCTGAAGGAGGTTCGAAGCGATGCGTCTTACCGCGCATCGCGGCAGAAGCCTCGTCATGAAGGCGCCGAGCCGGTTCGTGAATCCGTCGATAACGACGGGACGGCCGGCCATCATGGCGTCGAAGCCCGTGAGCGCGACCCTGGCGGCGTCTGCCGAGAGCCGGTCGAAGGGACTGTCCTCCTTCAGGCCGGCATTGACGCCGAACTGCGTGCGCGTCGGACCGGGACAGAAGGCGGTGGCCGTGACGCCTGTTCCCTTCAGCTCTTCTGCCAGGGACTCCGTGAAGGAAAGAACGTAGGATTTCGTGGCGCCGTAAACCCCGAGATAGGGGCAGGGCTGGAAGGCCGCCGTGGAGGCGACGTTCATGATCCGGCCCCTGCCGGCACGCGTCATGTGTCTCGCCATGCGCAGCGACAGCGAGGTGAGGGCCATCACGTTGAGGCGGATCATCTTCTTCAGCATGGCTTCGTCCATCTCGGCAGCAGGGCCGAAGGCACCGAAGCCCGCATTGTTGATGAAGATTTCCGGAACGATCGAACGGTCGGAGAGCCAGCCGGAAATCTGATCGACCGCGCCGGCCGCCGTCAGATCAAGCGCGAGCAGATGGGTTTCCGTTCTCAGATCGCGGCTCACCACTTCAAGCGCTCTGAGATTGCGCGCGATCAGCAGCACCCGATAGCCGCGCTGCGCCGCAATTTTTGCAAATTCCCGCCCTATGCCGCTCGACGCGCCGGTGATGACGGCGAGCGGCTGCAGATGTTCCGACATTGTTATATTCCTCCTGAGTTGCCGGTCGCGACAGTGTAGCGCGAGAGTAGGCTGAAAAACCTCAGGTTTTTTAAGTAGTCGGCGTACTCGGCCGTCCAATGCGGCGGATGTCCGGGCTCTTTCGAGACGGTCCCCGGTCCTCTGTCCCGGATGCTGCTCGAGGAGCATTATTCTGCCGTTTCCTCACTCCCGGACTCTTCCGGGCGGGATTCGGCCTTTACCTGTGCGACAATGACAGCCCCTGCGCAAGGGATCACGCAGACCGTCATGACTGAGAGCGACCTTAAAAACATTCCCTTTCGGATATTTATTCTCTTGGCTGGCATTGTCGTTCAGACTCTCGGCATCGCCATGATCACGACGGCGGGACTCGGCACCACGCCCATCAGCACGCTGCCGCTCGTCACCGCTGAGGTCTCCGGGCTCACCTTCGGCACGACGACCTTTCTTATCAACACGGTTCTCTTTGCCGTGCAGTGGGCCTTGCTTGGCCGTCGATTTCCGAAGCGCAATTTCCTGCAGCTCCCGGCGGTGTTTGTCTTCAGTCTCTTCATCGACGTCGCGATGCGGGCGGTGTCCTTCGTGCCGCTGTCCGACTATGCGGCGCGGGCGGCTCTCAGTCTGCTCGGCAATCCGTTTCTCGCCGCGGGCATTCTTCTCACCATCAAGTCGCAGACCATCGTCCAGCCCGGCGAAGGCTTCGTGCTGGCGCTCGCCGTCGTGCTGAAGAAGCCCTTTTCCTAGCTCAAGATCGCCAACGATGTCGGCTTCGTCGCGGCCGCGGCCGTCGTCGGTCTGTGCTTCCTCGGCACCTGCTACGGTATCCGCGAGGCGACGCTCGTCTCTGCCGTGCTGGTCGGGCTGTGCGTGCGGTGGATGCGGCCGCTATTTCGCATGGACGGTGTCTGAACCTCAGGGCACACTCTAACCGGGACTTCGGCCGCCGATCCTAAGGTGCTTTCACCGGTCGGCGTCATGGCGCCCGGCCAAACGGTCTTCGGGGCCGACGCATTCTTCGCGCCGGCCGAACTCGACGTGCTGATGATGAGGCTGTTGCGGGAGATGTTGTCTGAAGGCGACTTTGAACGCATCGTCCGCCTCAATGCGCTGCCATTTTTCGCTCGCGGCTGAGCGAAACATTCAGATTTCGATCGGAATTGATAAATTGAAAAAGGCCGGCTCTTTCGGGAGCCGGCCTTCAGCTGCTTCAGGGAAGCAGCATCCTGGGGAGGGATTACTTCATCAGACTCTTCGCCTGCTGGGCAGCCATGCGGCCGAAGACGATGTTGCCTGTCACGGCATTGCCGCCGTAGCGGTCTTCGCCGTGCCAGTCGCCGACCACTTCACCGGCAGCAAAGAGACCGGGGATCGGAGCGCCCTTTTCATCAAGCACGCGCGTGGAGGTGTCCGTGCGCAGACCGCCGAGCGTGCCGCCGATGGCCGGGACAACGTCGATGGCGTAGAGCTTGCCCTGGTTGAGCGGTTCGGGCAGTTCCTTGCGGCCGAAGTCCTCATCCTTGCCGTTCTTCACGAAGCCGGCGTAGCGCTTCATGGTGTCGGCGAAAGCCTTGGCGGGCAGACCGAGCTTTTCAGCAAGCGCTTCGGCGGAATCTGCCTCAGTCACGAGGCCGAGCGTTTCGTAGCCGTGATGCACCTTGGCGCGCTTGGCGACGACCGCATCGTCGTAGATCAGCCAGACCTTCTGGGCGGGCTGCTTCAGCATGGCGGCGCCTAGCTCGTTGCGCGGTGCATTGTCGTTGAAGAAGCGCTTGCCCTGGTTGTTGACCAGGATGCCGCCGTTGGTGCGCATCGCGAGCGTGATCATGAGGCTCGTGCCGGAGGCGATGTTCGGATGAACCTGAACGCGTTCGAGATGATTGACCTGAGCGCCGGCAGCCTTTCCGAGGAAGATGCCGTCGCCGTGGGAACCCGGCTGTGCGGAGGTCACCATGCCGAAGAATTCAGGATGGTACTTCGAGACGATTTCACCGTTGTTCGCATAGCTGCCGGTCGTCAGCACGACGGCGCGTGCATTGATGCGGTAGAGACCGGTGTTCTTGCCTTTGATGAGCACGCCCGTCACGCGGCCGTCGGCATCCTTTTCAAGACGGACGACCTGGGAGTTCAAGCGAACGTCCGCGCCCGACTTTTCAAGAGCGGGCTTCATGTAGCGGACCATGTATTTGCCGATGCCGCCCGTCGGCGTGAAGTGCATGCGGGCAGCGGAACAGCCGCCGTAGACGCCCGGGTCGAGCTTGAGTTCGCCGCCGAGCTTTTCAAACCATTCGAGCGCTTCGCTGCTGTGGTCGCCGAGCACCCTAAGCAGAGACTGGTCGTTCTTGCCTTTGCCGACGTGCAGGGTGTCCTTGATGAAGGTTTCGGTCGAGTCCTTGATGCCTGCGGCCTTCTGCTGAGCGGACCCGGTGACATTCATGCCGCCCGTCGAGAGAAGCGAGCTGCCGCCGATGATCGGCATCTTTTCAAGAAGCACGACCTTCATGCCGAGCCTGGCGCCTTCAATGGCGGCTGCCATGCCGGCACCGCCGCCGCCCACGATCACGAGGTCGGCCGCTTCGGTGCGGTTGGGGACGGCATCCTTGTAAATACCGAGATCCTGCGGCACGTACGGAATCTTCTGACGGCCGAACTTCATGTTCATGTCGAAGACGTGGCAGTTGTTGCAGTAAGCAAAGGACGCTTCGTGACCGCCGTGGCAGGTCGTGCAGGAATTGATCGAGAGATGGCCGGCGTGCGCGCTGATCTTCTTGCCGAGCGATTCATAGGAACCGTGGCACTTCTGGCAGTTGACGTCGATTTCCGTCTGGCTGTCGGAAACTTTGTTGTCGGTGTGGCAGGTGACGCAGTCGGCGCCGGTGGCCGTCATGTGACGGCCGGCCAGATAGTCGGACTTGGCGCCCTGGGAATAAACAGCCTTGGCGCTGACGACGTTCATCGAATCAGCGGCAAAAACCGGGCAGACTGCAAGCGCGGCGGCGACGGCCGCGGCTGCTGCCGAGACTGTAAGCGATTTCATGGTGTCTCCTTGGGGGTCGGGTCATTGGACGGCGCCATCGTAATCAAAGCTTTCAGTCTTGAAAAGCGAAGAATTTTTACGGCCTGTTGAGAAAAATTCTCCCGATCTCCTCGGCTGTTGCAATAATCTCGTCACGGGCGTCGGACGAAGTGATGCAGAGGAGCGTCTGTTCGGGGAGGGTCTCGCCGACCGGAAGACAGCAGAGTCCCGGGACATCCTGAACGATTTCCCGGTAGCTGAGCCCGTAGCCGAATCCGGCGGAAACAAGATCGTGAAGAATGTCGAGCTGATGCACCTCGGCCTTCGGCGTCAGCGTGAGTCCCCCGGATTCGAAGAAGCGCCGGTAGCCTTCGAACGTGATCGAGTCTCGGGCAAGCGTGACGATCGGCTGCGCGAGAGCGTCTTTGAGCGATATCGGCTGAGCAGGACAGTCCTGTCGCCGGCAGACAAATGTGTCGTGCAGTGTCATGAGCCGTTGTCCGAAGAGCCCTTCGGGCAGAGATGTGCTGTGTAGAGCGACAATCCCGATGTCGGCTTCGCCTGAGCGGACCTGATTGATGGCCTGCATGATGGAGCCTGTTTTGAAAACCAGTCGGATGCTGTCGTCGGCAAGCCGGGCGATGGCAGACATGACGAAGGCCCTGAGGAGCGTGTGAGTGGTGGCGAGCGTCAGATGGCGAGCGGCTTTCGGCGCTCTGAGAGACCGGTCCGCTTCCTCGATGGTGCGTACGGCAGGCGCAATGCGCTCGAAAAGCTGCCGGCCTTCCGCCGTAAGCGCCAGTTTCCCTGCTGTTCGTCTGAAGAGCGGAACACCGAGATCCTCTTCAATTTCACGCACGGCATGGCTGACGGCGGAGCGGGTCAGACAGAGCGCGTCGGCGCTTCTGCTCATGCTGAGCGTGCTTGCGACGCTGACGAAAAGACGGTAGCGGTCCAGGCGGATCATGCTGCGGAAAACGTGAAAACGAAACGGAATATTTCTTTCATTGTCGCCCGTCTGCGCTTCCTTTGCCAGTATGGTCCGATGCCCGCGAGAGACTTTAAACAGTTCCTGATCGGGATAAAATAAAGCCGGCACGAACGATCTGTCATGCCGGCCGAACGGTTCTGTCGGGGAAACTTAGGCGCGAACGCCTCTGCGCCAGCTTTCGACGCCTCTCTTCAGACGCTTAAGAGCGTCTTCGATGCGGCAGGGCTGAGTGGCGGCGTTGAAGCGCAGGAAGGGGGCACCGTTGCCGCGGAAGTCGCCGCCCGCGGAAATGATCAGGCCTTCCGTCTTTCTGAGGTGCTTCACGAGCGCCGCCGTATCGTCGGTCAGTTCCGAGCAGTTGATCCAGACCAGATAGGTCGCCGGCATTTTGGTCACCCGGATGCCGGGGATGTTTTCTTCGCAGAAATCCGCGACTCGGTTCTTGTTGGCAAGCAGAACTCGGCGCAGTTCCTCCACCCAGTCTTCGCCTTCTTCGTAGGCAGCAATGGTGGCTTCGACCGTCAGAGCGCCGGGACTGCCGATCTGATCGGCATGGAGGGCGCGTGCCATGCGTCCGCGCTTCTGCGGATCGGCGATGACGACGGCAGACGTGTGAAGCCCCGGCACGTTGAAGGTCTTGGAGGGCGAAATAAAGATGACCGACACCTCAGCGCAGGTGTCGTCAACCGAGGCGAAAGGCGTATATACGAAGCCCGGATCCACCAGATCGCAGTGAATTTCGTCGCAGAGCACCGTGACGCCGTACGCCTTGGCCAGGCGGCCGATTTCCGCCAGTTCGTCCTTCGTCCAGATCTGGCCGGTCGGATTGTGCGGGTTGCAGAGAATCATGGCGCTCGCCAGCGGATCGCGAAGTTTTTCTTCCAGAACGCGCATGTCGAGCGAATAATGCGAGCCGTCGAAGACCAGCGGGCATTCGGACACGACGCGGCCGTTTTCCTCTACGGATTCGAAGAAGCAGTGATAGACCGGCGTCATGATCACGACCTTTTCTCCCGGCTGCGTAAAGCGTCTGACCGCCGAGTGCAGCGCCGGCATGATGCCGGTGGCAAAGAGCATCGTTTCCTTTTCAATCCGCCAGCCGTAGCGATCGGCCCACCAGTGCTGATAGGCGGCGTACCAGGCGGGATTGGGACGCGTATAGCCGAAGATGTGATGGGAGACGCGCTTTTGAAGCGCTTCGGAAATCGCGGGAGCCGTTTCAAAATCCATGTCGGCGACCCACACGGGGAGTTCGCCGGGTTCAACCATCCATTTGAGCGAGCAGGTGCCCGTGCGGTCGACGGGCGTGGTGAAATCGTAAGGCATGACTGTTGTCCGAAAGACTGAAAGGGGCGGCCGATCGGCCGATGTTGTGCGTTGAGGCCGATCATTCTGCCACTTTTCTAAGGGATTGCCCGACTTTTTCTGCACGGATGAGCTGAAAAAAGGTTCTGGTAGAAACAAGGCGCCGTGTGACCGGCGGCAGATGAACAGACTCTGCGACCTCGGCTGGCACGGACCGTCTGTCTCAAAATCATTCCTTTTCGGGAAAAGAAACGGCCGCGGAACCATGTTCCGCGGCCGGTATTTCAGATCCCGGCGCCGGGCCGGGAATCATGACGTCAGTCCTTCATCTTACGGTTGGCAAAGAAGATCTGAGCCTGAATGTCTTCGGTGCGGACCGTAAAGACGTCGTCGAGAAGCTTTTCGGCGAGCGCTTCGCCTTCGGCGAGAATGCGAAGATTGAAGTCGTTGAGCAGAGCGGCGGCCTTGGCGGCGTCGGTCTTGACGAGCTCGACGTATTCGGCTTCCATGGCTTCCTGACGCTTGGCCGTGACGGCTTCGAAGTCGCGGAAGGCGTTCTTCACGATCGGGGCGAGCTTGGCGTAGTCCGTCATGACGAGCGTCTGAAGCTTGCGGAACTTCCAGTACACCGACAGGCGGTCGGCGTGATCCGTGCCCATGCCGTAGTGGAGCGGCACGGCTTCGAGACCCTGGTAGAACGGCAGGAAGCACGACAGATCGGCCATGCCGAAGGCGACGTAGACGAGGCAGCCGATTTCCTTCGGAAGCCACGGACGGACCTGCATCACGTGGGCTTCGTACGTACGGAAGACGCTGATCGGGCGCCACGGCTCATCGCCGCGCAGACCGAACTGGTACGGATCGTGTTCGCTGCCGTCGTAGTGATTGCGCATGACGGCCTTGAGGTCGTCGACGGTGATCTTCTTTTCGGGCGTCAGATAGACCTCAAAATTGCGGCCGTCGTCGACCGGCTGTTCGACGGACGGATTGAAGTACTTCTGCATCACCCAGACGCGCGGGTCGTTGTAGATGCGGTCGCGTTCGTCGTTGCGCGTATAAGCCTTGGCAAAGTCGAAGGCACCGTCCGTTTCGGGATTCCAGAAGCCGTTTTCCTTCGCCCATTCTATGACGTTGGGCGAACCCATCATATCTTCGCGGCCCGGTTCGTATTCGCGCAGACGGCCCTGATTGCCGGTCGCCATGTACTTGTCGGCGGGCGTGCGATGGGCGATCCACTGATGGCCGGTACCAGTTTCCAGATACCAGATTTCGGAGGCATCGGCGAAACCCACGCCGAAGCCTTCGCCGGCACCCTGTTCCTCGATGATGCGGCCGAGCAGGGCGCAGGCTTCGCGGGCCGTGCGGCAGCGGGGCAGGAGAACGTCGGGTATGTCGTCTTCGGTAATGCCCGAGACCTTGTTGTAGGGGTCGAGCGCCAGAGCGTCGTCGCGGGCGAAAATCGATTCCGTGCCGGTCAGACCGACGCCGGCTTCATTGAAGCCGACGGCGCCGTGAAGCTGCGTCTTCCAGTTGGGCACCGTGGTAAAGCGCATGGAATGAGCGGGCAGGGGATATTCGAAGGCCGTCGCACCCTTGTGGTCCTGTGTGCGGTACATGCTGCCTTCGGGGTTGTCGCATGCCGGATGAACGACGAAATGCTGGGCCTTCAGGGCGGAGCTGTCCGCGCTGCGGGCAATCAGAAAGGAGCCGTCGGCCGTAGCCTTTTCACCGACAATGACGGAAGTGCACATGGATGTCTGTCCTCATGGTTTGCCGGGCGGCAGAAAGGGTACCGCCCAAAACTAAGCAGAATATTGTAGGCGACAGCCCTCGGTCCATGCCATCCTCGTTAACGTCAGGTTCTGTCATCGTTTGTCACTGTTTCAGGATTTCCTGAGCTGCTCTCGGGGGACTCTTCGGAAAGACATGGGACATAAAAAAGCGCCCTGCGGGGTGATGTGGTCCCCGATTCTTGGACAAAGAATTAGGGACCATTTTTATGGGATCATGGAAAGATATGGTCGAGGCTCAGAAGCGGAGGTTTCTTGAGCTTTATGAGGCTGGTGCAAGCTATCCAGAGATAAAGATCCAGCTAGGGATAGATGAACATGACTTCAGAGATTGGCGCGATACAATTCGTATTTTTGGCCCTTCTCGATTCCTGATGTAACATACCTCCAAAACAAAATATTCTTACGAAATTAAGCTGGCAGCAGTCAAAGCTCGTGTAGAAGAGCAGATTCCGTACCAAGATATCTT
>JAGBFJ010000094.1 GCA_017936545.1 Sutterella sp. | reverse complement strand
TGCGCCGAACCACCACTATCAGAAGATTGCCGAACAGTTTGCTCAGCGCGTGTCCGACCTGACGAAGGGCGAGGTTCAGATTGCGGTCTTCCCGTCCGACCAGCTCGGCAAGCAGCTTGAAATCACGGAAGGCGTCATGATCGGCACCCACGACATGTGCCAGACGTCCGACACGATTCTCTCGAACTGGATTCCCGACTTCGGCATCGGCAACCTGCCGTTCATCTTCAACAGCAACGCCGACTACCGCAAGGTGTTTGACGGTCCCATCGGCCAGAAGTTCGCAAAGCTCGTCGAACCGCACGGCGCCGTCGTGATCGGCTGGTGGGAAAACGGCATGCGCCACACCACCAACAACGTGAAGCCCATTACGAAGCCCGAAGACTTCAAGGGCATGAACATCCGTGTGCCTGAAGGCGAAATCTTCGTCGACACGTTCAAGGCCATGGGCGCCAACCCGACGATCGTGGCGTTCGGCGAACTTTATTCCGCTCTGCAGCTCAAGGCCGTCGACGGTCAGGAAAATCCGCCCGCCCACGTTGTGACGCAGAAGTTCTACGAAGTTCAGAAGTACATCTCCCGCACGGGTCACATCCACATGTCGTCCCCGATTCTGATGAACAAGGCGCTGCTTGAAAGCATGCCCAAGGAATATCAGAAGGCCATTCTTCAGGCCGGCCGCGAAATGGGCCCGATCCACACCAAGATGGTGGAGGATCTTGAAGCCGAACAGTGGAAGGAAATCGAACAGCACGGCATGAAGATCAACGACGTGGACAAGGCGCCGTTCCGCGCCGCCATGAAGCCCGTCTACGACAAGTACAAGACCAAGCTCAACGCCCGCCTGATCGACGAAGTTCAGGCCTGCGTTGCCGGCAAGTAACCGGAAGACGGACGGACGGCGTTCCGCGGAGAACGCCGTCCGGCAAGCACTGTCACAGCAGCAGCCGGCCGCGGAGCGCAGTCCGCCGTCCGGCTTTTTCTTCAGAAGGGGCGTTGAATGAAATATCTGGACTATCTCAACAAGGCCGTGACGGTCTTCACGGGTCTGATGCTCGGCTTCATGACCGTGCTCGTGCTGCTGCAGATCTTCTATCGCTACGTGCTGGTGTCGCCTTTCCCCCAGGGGCAGGAACTGGCGGTCTACGCCATGGTCTACGTCGTGATGTTCGGAAGCACGATCGCCGTGCACAACAAGTCGCACATCGCTGTCACCTTCATCGTGGACCGTTTTCCCGCGCCCATGAAGTTCGCGCTCCGCATGGTCGCCTATGCCGCCATGATCGTCTTTTTCGCGCTGATCATCTATCACGGCTGGGGCCTCATGATGCGCTCCATGCGTCAGATGTCGCCGACCACCGGCATTCCGGTGGGCTACATCGTGGCATCCCTGCCGATCTCCTCGGGCATTTCGATCATCTACATCCTGCAGCTGATGTGGAATGAATTCACGGCGTTCCGCTTTGCCGGACAGCCCGGACACGATCAGTATTAACGGAGGCTCATTATGGTCACCATCCTCTTCATCGCCTTCGTCATTCTGCTTCTGATCGGCGTGCCCATTGCCGTTTCGCTCGGCATTGCTTCGGTGCTCGCCATCTTCTTCGGCAGCCACATGCCGCTTCTGCTCCTGCCGCAGAAGATCTTCAACGGCGTGAACTCCTTCCCCTTCATGGCGATTCCGCTCTTTCTGCTCGCGGGCAACATCATGGCCGAGGCCAAGATCTCCGACCGTCTCGTCGGTCTGGCCTCGCTGATGGTGGGCCGCTACCCGGGCGGTCTCGCCCACGTGAGCACCGGCGCCTCGGCCTTCTTCGGCGCGATTTCGGGCTCCGCGCCAGCCACAACCGCGGCCATCGGCTCGATCATGATTCCGTCGATGAAAAAGCGCGGCTACAGCGGCACGTTCTCCGCGGCCGTCGTCGCCGCGTCGGGCGCGCTCGGTCTGGTCATCCCGCCGAGCCTCACGATGGTAGTCTACGGCGTGCTCTCCGGCGCGTCGATCGGCGCCATGTTCCTCTGCGGCATCGTGCCGGGCATTCTGATCAGCGCCGTGCTGATCTTCACGAACTACCTCATTGCCAAGAAGAACGGCTACGGTGCCGAGCCCGCGGTGCCCCGCGATCAGATCGCCGGCATCGTGCGCGAGAGCATTCTCGCTCTGATGATGCCCTTCATCATTCTGGGCGGGATCTATGCGGGCGTCTTCACGGCGACCGAATCCGCGGCCGTCGCCTGCCTCTACGGTCTGCTGATCGGCTTCTTCGTCTACCGCACGCTGACACTCAAGACCCTCATGAAGATCCTGATGAGCACGGCTGAAAACGCGGCGCTCATCATGTTCCTGATGGGCACGGCAAACCTCTTCGGCTTCATCATCACGGCCGAGCAGCTGCCGCAGACGCTTGCCAAGATGATGATCGGCATGAGTTCGAGCCAGACCGTGATCATGTTCGTCATTCTGGCGGTGCTGCTGGTGCTGGGCACCTTCCTCGACAACGTGGCGGCCCTGGTGCTCTTCGTCCCGACGATGATGGGCGTCGTGAAGGCGCTGCACATCGACCCGATCTTCTTCGGCGTCTTTACGATCATTGCGCTCGCCGTCGGTCAGTTCACGCCGCCGGTCGGACTCAATCTCTTCATTGCATCGAATATCGCCGAGGAGAAGTTCGAGGGCGTGGTGACGCAGGTGCTCCCGTATCTGCTCGTCTACATCATCCTGCTGGTGCTCTTCATCCTCTGCCCGTGGATGCTGACGCTCTTTGCCTGACGATAAAGCGCTGACCTGAAAAGACAAAGCCTGCCGGACGGCATCGTGCCGCGGCAGGCTTTGCTGTATCCTCTCAAGACAGGCGTCCGGAAAATCCCGGAGGCCGCAGGAGAAGGCCGGCAGAATTATTTGGCCGGGAAGCGGTCGCGGATCACCTTGGCGCACTGGCCGGCAAGCGCCGGACCGGAATAGATGAAGCCGCTGTAGATCTGCACGAGGCTGGCGCCGGCTTCCATTTTTTCAGCGGCGATTTCAGGCGACATCACGCCGCCCGAGGCGATGATGGGCAGTTCGCCCTTCAGATGGCCGGACAGCGTGCGGATCACCTTGGTCGAAAGCGCGTTGAGGGGAAGGCCGGAGAGACCGCCGCACATTTCGGGCTTGAGCAGGTGCTGAACGCCCGGGCGCTGCGTCGTGGTGTTCGTGGCCGTAATGGCGTCCATGCCGCATTCGACGAACGCGTCGGCGGCGGCGCGCAGGGCGTCGTCGGAAAGATCGGGACCGATCTTCACGGTGATGGGCACGCGGCGGCCGTGCTTGTCCGAGAGACGCTTGCGCTCGTCTTCGATGCCCCGCACGAGTTCGACGAGGCTGTCTCCTTCCTGCAGCTTGGTGAGGCCCGGGGTGTTCGGACAGGAAATGTCGATGGCGAGATAGTCGGCCTTCTGATAGACCGTGTCCATGCAGACGCGGTAGTCGGGCAGGGCGTCTTCAACGGCGGTGGAATTCTGCTTGCCGATGTTGATGCCGAGAATGCCGCCCGCGGCGCGGAAGGCGTCGGCGCTCTTCAGGTTTTCAATGCCGGCGCGCACGCCGCAGTTGTTGAAACCCATGTGGTTGACGATGCCCTGCGCAGGAATCAGACGCCAGAGGCGCGGCGCGGGGTTGCCGGGCTGGGGACGCGGCGTGAAGGTGCCAACTTCGATGTGGCCGAAACCCGTCTTTCCGAGAGCGCTCACGTGCGAGCCCGACTTGTCGAGGCCGGCGGCCAGACCGACGGCGTTCGGGAAAGTGAGGCCCATCACCGTGCGCGGGTCGCGCACGCAGTCGGCGCCGACGAGCTTGAAGAGATTGAGCGCGGCAGCCGGATCGATGGCGTTCATGACCACGGCATGGGCGGTTTCAGGGTCGAGCTTGAAAAAGAGGG
>JAGBFJ010000093.1 GCA_017936545.1 Sutterella sp. | reverse complement strand
ACCGAAATCACGCGGTATATGTCCAAGGATGAGGTGAAACAGATTCTCCTGCAGAGGGCTTCCGGTGCTACTGAGCATCAACAGGCTCTAGTTGGCCGAGACTCTTCTCGGACTCAACAGAGTGCGGATAAGTCAATGAAAACCCAAAATGAGCAATTTTGAATAGGTTTTATTGAACAGGATCCTGCAGCTGCGGATCAGCCCGGCGAAAAATAACAAACTCCAGAAAACATCATGGTAAGAAGACAGATTCGAGAACTGACTGAAACACAGAAGGCGGCCGTTCAGCAGAAGGCCCTCATCCGCATTGTGGACGACGACGATTCTCTGCGCGAGGCGCTTCGGTTCGTCCTGGAAATGGAAGGCTGGCAGGTGGCGGATTACCGGTCGGCAGACGAGTTTCTTAGAGGGGACGCCCCGTCCGATCCGGGCTGCGTCGTGATGGACGTTCGCATGCCGGGACTGACCGGCATTGAGGCGCAGGCTGCCATGAACGACCGCGGACTGACACTGCCGATAATTTTTCTGACCGGTCACGGCGACATCGACATGGCGGTGATGGCGCTTCACGAAGGAGCGGCGGATTTTATTCAGAAGCCGATCGACAACGAGCGTCTGCTTGCGGTCATTGCCTCCACGGCCTTTGACAGCGTTGCCGCCGCTTCCGGCATTCCGGACGCGGCGGAAGCCAGGCGCAGAGTGGATTCCCTGACGTCGCGCGAGAGAGATATTGCCAGGCTGCTCGCTCAGGGACTCATCAACCGCGAGGTTTCAGAGCGTCTCAGCATCGCCGTCAGAACGGTCGAAGTTCACCGGGCATCGGTGCTGCGTAAACTCGGCGTGAAGTCGGCCGAGGACGTGCGGGCCGTGTTCGAGGCGGCGGAGTGATCAGAAAAAGCACTTTTCCGATTCGGGCCGGTTAAATGATCCGAACTGAAAAAGGCTTCAGGCGCCTGCGGCAGGGGAATTTCGCCCGGGACGTGTATAGTATGGAGACGCCTCGGACGGAGGCGCTTGAGGTTCTCGGTCGGCAGAATTGGAAGGTTTGTCAGCTATGCGCATAACGATTATCGGACTCGGTCTGATCGGCGGTTCGGCGGCGCTTGCCTGGAAGGCGGCGCATCGCGAAGGCCGTTTTCCCGCGTCGTCGCTGGAGATAACCGCGGTTGATACGAAGCAGGAGACGCTCGATTATGCGCTGGCCCACGGGATCGCCGACAAGGTGTCTCTCGACATCGCCGAAGGTGTGAAGAATGCCGATCTGATTCTGGCTGCAGTCCCCGTGCTTGCCATGGGTGCCGTCATGCGGGCGGTGGATGCGGCTGCGCCCGAACGTGCGGTGCTCACCGATGCGGGCAGCATCCGCATGAGCGTGATCACTCAGGTGCGTCTGGCGGTGAGACCGGAACGCCTCAGACGCTACGTGCCGCTTCACCCGATTGCCGGCGCGGAAAAAGCCGGCGTTGAAAATGCCGTCGCCGGGCTCTATCGCAAGGCGACCGGCGTCGTGACGCCGCTTCCCGAATCCGATCCCGATGCAGCCGGGCTTGTGGCCGACGTCTGGCGTACGGCGGGTCTTCACGTCGTAGAGATGACTCCCGAAGAACATGACCGCGTCTATGCCGAAGTGTCCCATGTGCCGCATATGGTGGCCTTTGCGCTGATGGCGATGGCAGCGGCTTCGCCCGATAGCAGAACGGCTCTCAAGGCGGCGGGCGGCGGTTTCCGCGATACGACCCGCGTTGCGGCGGCCGACGCCCGCATGTGGGCTGACATCACCCGTGGCAACCGTCACGCGATTCTTGACGGCATCAGCCGGTTTGAAGCGGCGATGACCCAGCTCAAGGGGCTGATTCTCGCCGACGACTACGATGCCTATTTCCGTTATTTTGAAAAGGCCGCCGAAGCCCGCCGGGCCATGGCGGCCAGTCTGCCTCCCGTGCAGAAATCCTGATTTTTTCGGCTGACTCTTTTATCAAGGACTATTTATCGTGAGCAATCGTCTTCCCCGTGCGCTTCTTGCCGATATTGCCTCCACGCTCGCTGCGGGCGACTATGCCGCCGCGCTGATGATGCTCGGCGACGAGTCGGGGCCCGAAGCTTCCGCCGCCGTGTCGTCCTACCGCGCTCTCTGTGCTGCGGCGCTCGGCGATGCCGCCTCGGCCGAACGTCATCTGCGCGTGGCGCTTGATCTGGTGGAGCGCCGTCAGGCGGGCGCCGAGGAGGATGAGGAGCGTCTCGCTTCGGCGCTTCGCATTCTTCCCCCGCCGATGACGCCCGTGACGCCGACCCTTGAAGTGATTTCTCCGAGACTGACGGCCGTTCGTCTGCGCCGCATGCTTGCAGCCGTTTTCATGAAGGCCGGCATGACAATCGAAGCTCAGATGGAGCTTGCGCTGCTTCCCGAAGCTGCCAGAACGCTCTGACGGCGTTTTTCGGCATCTGCAAAAACCCGTACCGTCATGCAGACGGTGCGGGTTTGTCATTTCGGAAAACGATGGTTGGAGCCTTTGTTAGATATAAAAATAAGCTGAAATACGTACGATATATATCGAAGTAGGTAGAAACGAGACTTTGCAAATCTAGGGGGTTTTCACTAGAATCGTTTGCAATAAGTATAAATACGTGCTCTCTATCCCGCAGAGTACCCTGAAAACGGTTGATACCATGATTCCCGAGCAAGACAAGCCGATTTCTCCTGCCAGCATGCTTCCCAACTGGGTGGATCCTGTTACGGAAGAGGATCTCATTGAGAGGCGGCGTGAAATTCACCGCATTCCCGAAACAGGCTGGACGGAATTCATCGCCACGGCCAGGGCGGCGGAGGCGCTTTCGGCCATGGGCTTCAAGGTGATGGTCGGGCGCGAGTTCATTGATCCCGCTTATGTCCGCGGGCGCAATGAGGAAGAAGTTCTGGCTTCTGAAAAACTGGCCGTGGCTGCGGGTGTTTCGCCGCTGCTTCTGAAGCGCATGGGCGGTCTGACGGGATGCGTGGCCGTCTTTGATACAGGCCGCAAAGGGAAGACCATCGGTTTTCGTGCCGAACTTGACGCGCTCAAGATGAATGAGCCGGAGGATCCCTGCCACATTCCCTTCAAGGAGGGTTTCGCCTCGGAACGTCCCGGAGCGATGCATGCCTGCGGTCATGACGGTCATCAGGCGGTAGCTCTTGAACTGGCGCGATTCATCGTAGCGAACCGCGACCGTCTGAGCGGACGCTTCAAGTTGATTTTCCAGCCCGGCGAAGAAGGTTCTCGAGGCGCGTATCCGATCGTCCAGTCCGGTCAGCTCGACGATGTGGATCTGCTCCTTTGTGCGCACATTGCGACCGACCTGACGGCGGGCGCCGTGGTGGCGGCTCCGGAGAAGTTCCTCTGCACGACGAAGATCGACTTTTCCTTTGACGGTCTGCAGTCCCATGCCGGCATGCAGCCGCAGATCGGCCGCAATGCACTGCTGGCAGCGGCCGATGCGGCGCTCATTCTGATGGCGCTGCCTCGCCACTCCGAAGGCATGACCCGAGTCAACGTCGGTACGCTTCATGCCGGCGAAGGCCGCAACATCGTGGCTTCACATGCCGAAATGGCGGTGGAGGTCCGCGGCGAGAACGAGGCCATCAACCGTGAGCTCGCGCGAGAAGCCATTCAGCGCGCCCAGGGCTGCGCCATGGCCTTCGGCGTCAAGTGCCGGCACAACATCATGGGAGAAGCCGTCGACTTCGTGCCGGACGACGGCATCGTGCAGATGATCACGGTCTGCGCTAGACGCGCCCGCTACATCAAGGCCGTCATTCCGACGGTGCCGCTCAACGGTTCCGACGATGCGACGCTCATGATCCGGCGCGTTCAGAGTCAGGGCGGACGCGCAGGCTATTTCCTGGTCGGCGCAGAGCTCGAGGCTTCCCATGAGCACGCCGCCGTCGACTTCGACGAACGTTATCTGGTGACGCTCTACGATACCTTCACGAATCTGGTCATCGGTCTTTCGGGCAACTGGTAGGAGCTGTCCGGCAGCTATTCTTCAAAAGGAAGCGGCTTCAAGGGCTTGCGTCCTTTTTTGTTCGCACGGCTTTTCCTACCCGTAAGCTTGGCTAAATGCGGCTCTGATAGATTCCGTCAAAACGCTGACGGGACGCCCGAAGTGGAGCGTCCCCGGCCCGATCAGACCCAGTGAGGAGTTTATTTCGATGATGATCAGATCCGCTCTCGCCGCCGCGCTTGCTCTCGCCCTTTCCTGCGGCTCCGCCATGGCCGAGTACAAGGACTTCACGGTGAACGGCGAACTCGTGACGAAGGCCGCTCAGGAAGCCTTTGCGGCCGAAACGCTGGGCGGCGCCCGCAACCCCCACGGCATGCCCGCCGAGGAAATCGAATCCCGCGTCAAGACCATGATGATCGAAATGAAGGTCACCGCTGCGGCTGCCCGCGCTCAGGGTCTTGACAAGGATCCGGCCGTGGCGAACGAAATCGCCTCCGCCGTGGACGTCATTCTCATGAACCATGCGATCGGCGACTATCTGAAGGCCAATCCGGTGACGGACGCCGAAATTCAGAAGGCCTACGACGCTGAAAAGACCCGCTGGGGCACGACGGAAGTTCGCCTTCGCCACATTCTCGTGAAGACGGAAGAAGAAGCCAAAAACCTGATCGCCGAAGTGAAGAAGGGCGGCAATCTCGCCAAGCTTGCTGCTGAAAAGACGCTCGACGAACAGTCGAAGGATGTCGGCGGCATTCTTGACTGGCAGTCTCCGGCTGCCTACAACAAGGCGATCGCCGCTGCCGTCGCCGGCCTGAAGAAGGGTGAACTTGCCGCCGAGCCGGTGAAGACGCCTGCCGGCTACCATGTGATCAAGCTTGAAGACACCCGTCCGGCTCAGCTTTTCCCGAAGCTTGAAGACCGCAAGGACGATATTCGTCATGCTCTGATGGAACAGAAGGTGGGCGAATACGTGACGGGTCTCGTGAAGAAGGCTGACGTTAAGTAACAGCGCGTTCCGACGAACGGACCGTTTCGTTCAGACAAGCGCCGGCAGGCAGAGTCCTCCGGCGCTTTTCTTTTGTCCGGGCGTCAGGCTGCCATGCGCAGAACGGAAAGCCGGGAAAGCAGAGCCGGGATCGATGTGAAATGCGAGATAAGTCCTGAGGCGCCGGCTGTCAGCAGCACTTCCTCCCAGACGGGTCCGAGCCGGTTTGCGCCCGTGAATCCCATCGAAAGCATGCCGACCCGGCAGGCTGCCTCGATGCCGCTCGGGCTGTCGTCGATGACGAGACACTCCTCGGGATAAAAGCCCATCATCTCGGCTGCATGCAGAAACAGGGCCGGATCCGGCTTGCCGGCACGGACTTCCTCCGCACTGAAGACGCGTCCGCCTGCGAGCTTTCTGATTCCGACGGCGCCGAGCGTCAGCGCAAGACGCCGGTGCGGACTGTTGGATGCGATGCAGAAGGGAATGCCGTTCCTGGACAGATGCGCCAGCACGGGAATAACGCCTGGCAGCGCCTGAAGGTCGTTCTGCAGTCTGACCGCTTCAATAGTTTCCTTGCGTCTGAGGCAGGCTGCAGGGTTCTTCACGCCGAATCCGGCGATCGCTTCCAGAATGGCTTCACGGCTTTTGCCGGCCGTGAGCATCATGACTTCGTGTGCGGTCATAAGAATGCCGGTTTCTGCAAGGGCTGCCGTCAGCGCACGGGCGGCAATGGGCTCGCTGTCGACGAGGACGCCGTCGCAGTCGAGGATGAGACAGGAAATACGGTTCTGAGTAAACATGGCTTTGACAAAACGGAAGTTTCAATTTCGTTCAGAAGCCTAGAGTAGAGACGGGACATGACGCTGAAGTGACAGCATTCTGACGTTTGTCTGAGGTGAAAAAACAGCCGAATCGAAAACGAAGATTTGAAAACGCGTTGAGGTATTACGTGGACGGCATTTTTGCCTGAGAGTTACAGTAAATCACGCTCGCCACAGAGGTCTGCGGCACAAGAATGTCAACGGTTTACGCCTTTTCGGCGGCCGATTTGCTAATTTTCCTGAACTCTGAAAATGACTCGTGTGAATCCTCCGTATCTTGCCGACGTTGTCGGCAGCTTTCTTCGTCCCAAGGCCGTCTCCGAAGCGCGTGCCGCTTTTCACAAGGGTGAAATCACGCGTGAAGCACTGACTGAAGTGGAAGATCGTGAGATCGCCAAGCTGGTCGACAAGGAGCTGGCTAACGGTCTGACTGCGATGACGGACGGTGAGTTCCGCCGCGCTTTCTGGCATTTGGATTTCCTTGCAGCTCGCGGCGGCATTCGTCATGTTCCGGCCGAGGCCTGGTCTGTTCGCTTCGAGGGTAAACAGCCCAAGGCTGAAACGATCGTCATCGCCGACCGGCTCTATTTCCCGGAAGACCATCCGTTCCTGGATGCGTTTGATCGTTTGAAGAAGATTGTGAACGGCATGGCTCCGATCAAGTACACGATGCCTTCGCCCTCGATGCTGCATCTGATCTGCTGTGTCCGAGAGGCGCATAACAGCCGATTGAACTGTATAAGGACAATGAAGAAACACTTTTTCGGATATCGCGCAGATCTGGATCGATGCCGTGAAGGCGCTTTATGCCCGCGGCTGCCGCTAGCTGCAGTTCGACGACACCAGCTGGGGTGAATTCTGTTCGAAGGAAAAACGGGCGGCCTATGCTGCCCGCGGCATCGACGTGGACGCAGTCGCCCGCAATTACGTGAGGGTGCCGAATCGCATTCTGGCGGAAAAGCCGGAAGATCTGACGATCACTATTCATATCTGCCGCGGCAATTTCCGTTCCACCTGGTTCTCATCGGACGGATACGAACCGGTCGCAGACATTCTCTTCTCGCATTGCAATGTGGACGGGTTCTTCCTTGAATACGACAGTGAACGCGCCGGAACCTTCGAACCGCTGCGCTATATCAAGGATCAGACCGTCGTTCTCGGACTGATCACTTCCAAGTTCCCGGAACTCGAAGACAAGGAGGCCGTTAAGGCCCGTATTCAGGAAGCGACGAAATACGTACCGCTTGAACGGCTTTGTCTTTCTCCGCAGTGCGGATTCTCCTCCACCGAGGAAGGCAACATCATGACCGAAGACCAACAGTGGGCCAAGGTTCGTCTGGTGGCCGAGGTTGCCGGAGAAGTCTGGAAAGACTGATTGATTTGCAGATCCAACATCTGAAGCTAAGCCCGCCATGTGTTCACGGCGGGCTTTTTAATACCCTTATCGATCAGACAAAGACGGAACGAATGTGGTAAACATGTCACAGTGAAATTCCTACGGTGCGGAGTAGGATGAAAGCCCATTTGCAAAAGAATTTATTGATAATCATCGGTATGAAGATTTTTCAGATGCTTATTCGATAATTTTCACATGCTCATACTGAGAAAAATTAAGAAGAATGCTCGTGAGCCTAATATGCATTAGGACATCGCAAACGGTTTTCTGCCGGCGGATGACTGACCGACGGCGGAGTGCCAGAAGACTGCCCGAAGAGGCAGTCGGTATGAGTCCGGCCGGTATGTGTCTATAGCTGATGGGTCGGACTCTCATACAGAGGAATACACAAAATGAAAAAGACTCTTGCCGCTCTCGCCGTTCTCGGCGCTTTTGCCGGTTCTGCTTTTGCCGCTAACGTGACGCTGTACGGTATCATCGACACAGGTCTTGATTACTCCCAGACAAAGGTTGACGGTGCCAAGTCGACCCATAAGTTTGAAATGGGTACCGGTTCTCACGATGCTTCCCGCTTCGGCCTGAAGGGCGTGGAAGAACTCGGCAACGGCCTTAAGGTGGGTTTCGTTCTCGAAAACGGTTTCAAGTCCGATACGGGTTCTCTCGGTGTTGATAAGACGATCTTCGACCGTGAAGCGCAGGTCTATATCGAAGGTGCTTTCGGTAAGCTTGGTGCCGGCCGTCTCGGTCAGCTCGATTCCGGCAACGGTTCCTACGCTCTCTTTGGCGGTGCCGTCGCTCCGTATTCCACGGGCTTGACCAACGTTCCGGGTCACAAGTATGTGATGGGCGCAACGTTCGGCCGTTATGACAACATGCTGGCCTATCAGACTCCGACGTTTGCCGGCTTCACCGGTTACGCTCAGTATTCGTTTGGTAAGAGCGCAGACAAAACGGACGATGCTACGGCGTATGTTGAAGGCAAGTCTTCGACTGATCGCTTCGCCGCTCTCGGTCTGAAGTACGCCAACGGTCCGCTCAATGTTTCCGCTGTCGTTTCTCAGATCAATGCCAAGTCCGATATGGATCATGATGTTGATGATCCGCTGGCTGTCAGCCTCGGCGGTGCTTATGACTTCGGCGTTGCCAAGCTCTATGCTTCCGGTCAGTACTTCAAGGACTACACTCTCGCTGTTGGAGCTCTGAATGCTGCCGCAATTGCAAAGCAGCTCGAGGGTTTTGGTATCAATGTCGGTGTTGCGATTCCGGTTCTTGCTGGTACCGTGAAGCTTGACACAGGTTACATGGATGCCGAAGCTTCCGCAGACAACGATAAGCGTGAAATGGACCGCTTCACGTTCGGTGCCGGCTACGAATATCCGCTCTCCAAGCGCACCCTCGCTTATGTCGGCGTCGGCTACTACCAGGACAACTACAAGAACACGACCGAAAAGGATGCCAAGTTCTACGGTGCTACCTGCGGTATCAGCCACAAGTTCTAAATCAAACGAATCCTTCGCTTGATTTAGTTTGATCGACCCTGTCGGGACCTCTTCCCGGCAGGGTTTTTGTCCCATTCCCTCATGATCTCTGGACCACCCACGTTTGTCAAACAGTGGGTGACGAATTAGGGACAAAGAGAGCTTATCCCCGGCACTTTTGATGCCGAGGTCAAGCGGTCGTGGAATAAATAGCGCAGGCGCTTGCCTGCAAGCGACAAGCGGTT
>JAGBFJ010000092.1 GCA_017936545.1 Sutterella sp. | reverse complement strand
TAACTGGATCTTTATCTCTGGATAGCTTGCACCAGCCTCATAAAGCTCGAGAAACCTCCGCTTCTGAGCCTCGACCATATCTTTCCATGATCCCATAAAAATGGTCCCTAATTCTTTGTCCAAGAATCGGGGACCACATCACATGTGTGCCGGGCGTTCTGTTCTTTTCAAATCAGCCGAAGAGCTTCGTCAGATGAGCCTTCCAGCGTTCTAGGTCTTCGGGAATCGTCGGATGCTTGAAGACGTCGTTGACCATAAAGCTCGGGAGTTTTCTCATGCCGATGAATTCAAACGTCTTGTGCAGCGGCATGAAGAGTCCGTCGATGCCGCGGCCTTCAAAGAACTGGTCGGGATCGGTGAAGGCTTCGAGCGGCGCATTCCAGGTCGAACTGATGAGGTACCGCTTGTCTTGCAGCTGCCCGCCGGTGCCGTAGCGTTTCGTCGGATCGTTTCTCGAACGGCCGTCGCCCGAGGCGATGCCCGGCTGAACGAAGACTTCGTCCTCGTACTTCTTGAGCTGCCAGGGCGTGCTCATCCACCAGCCCGGCGTCTGAATGATGATCACGTCCGCGGCGAGGATCTTCCGGACTTCTTCCTCAATCGTCCAGCCGTTTTCGAGCTCGGTGACGACCGTCCTGTGTCCGAGTCCCTCCAGCACCGAAACCGCCGTATCCGTCATCGTTTTCGAGAGCGTACCGCCGTTGCCGAAATGCCGGCAGCCGGCATTGATGATGAGAACGTTCATGTTTTCTCCTGAATATATTTCTCCGGGCGCTTCTTTGAGGGTCGCGCCTGACGTACTTATATAGCGCTGATCATTATGCCTCGGGCCGAAAAGACGCGTCGGAGCAATAAAAAAGCACCTTTCGGTGCTTTTTCGGGAGGATTCGTCAGTTTTCCGTTCTGAGCTTCAGTCTGCAGCAGTTCGGATCGGCGGCCTTGGCGGGTTCGCCGTTGATGAGCTGCTCGATGATGTTGTTTTCCGCAAAGCGGAATTCGGCAACGGGCACGCCCTTTTCCGTGACAAGCTTCAGACGATCGCCGTCAACCGCCCAGAAACCCGCTTCAAGCCGCGGGCGCACGGAATTCTGGACGAACATGAAGGTGGTGTTGTCTTCGAGCACCAGGTCGACGGAAGCCGATTTTCCCTTGGGCGTGAGCGCGAAGCCTTCCCAGCGGCCGACCGGGCTGACCGGAGCGGCGAAGGCCCCGGCTGCGATGAGCGCCGCGCTGAAGGCGGCAGTGGCACGAATGGCACGACGGTACATGAATGCAGTCCCTATTTGAACGAAACGGGTGTGCTTATTCTAATTACTTGCGGCCGAGCCAGCAGGTGCCGCCCTTCTTCGTACAGAGAACGTATCCGCCGTTCTTCATCTGTGCGAGATGCTCCGGATCGGTGTATTCAAACGTTGCGAAGACCTTCTTGTCGGCGTGGCTGAGCGTGACCATCTTGCCGTCGAGCTTCCAGAAGCCGACGACGGGCTGGTCCTTCGATTCGCTCGGCATCCAGACGAAGCAGTTGCGGCGGTCAAGATTGAGCTCGACTTCGGCAAGACGGGTGGCACTGACGCGGATGACGCCCTTCCAGCGGCCGATCAGCGATTCGGCGTCCTGATCGTCGGCAGCGGCGGCGGGATTCGTAAGAGCCGCGGCGATGATGAGCGCGGCAGCAAGGGCTTTTTTCATAACTTCCACTCTTATTCGTTTGGGGGTTCGGGTCAGCGGGCGTCGGGCACGGGGAACGCCGGGACGCTCGAAATCACAAAATTATATTGACCGAAACACAAGCAAACCTTAAGAGCCGCACACGCTGCATGATATGATGCGGACCGACCGAATTTTTACAGGATCAGAGCCATGCCTCTTCCCAAAGTTGTTCTCTTCGCCACGGGCGGTACCATCGTCAGCTCCGGTGCCAGCGCCACGCAGATGACGGGCTACAGCCTTCAGGGCCTTCGTGTCGAGGATCTGATAGCCGCCGTTCCGGCGCTCTCCGAAGCGGCAGACATTGAAGCGCATCAGATTTCGAACATCGATTCGAGTTCGATGACGAGCGCTGTCTGGATGAAGCTCGCCCGCGCCGTCGAAAATGCCGCCCGGCGCGACGATGTGACCGGCATCGTCGTGACCCACGGCACCGACACCATGGAGGAAACGGCCTACTTCCTCAATCTGGTGCTCAAGACCCGCAAGCCCGTTGTTCTGACCGGCGCCATGCGTCCCGCGACGGCGATTTCCGCCGACGGCCCGCTCAATCTTCTCAACGCCGTGCGTACGGCCGCGGCGCCTCAGGCAGCCGGCAAGGGCGTGCTCATCGTGCTCAACGATGCGATCGGAACGGCGCGCGACATGACCAAGACCCACCCGACCAACGTCGCCACCTTCCGCGGTCCCGACCTCGGCATCATCGGCATGATCTCCGGCGCACGCATCGAATTTCTTGCCGCCCCCGTCAAATGCCATGCTGAGAGCAGTCCCTTCTCGCTCGAAAAGCTGGAAGCCTGGACGGCCGCTCACGGCGCCCTGCCTCGCGTCGACATCGTCTATTCCCATACGGACGACGACGGCGTGATGGTGCGTGCGGCGCTCGCGGCCGGCGCCCGGGGCATCGTTCATGCGGGCACGGGCAACGGCTCGATTCACGAAGGCACGGAACCCGCTCTTTTTGAAGCCGCTCGTCAGGGCGCTCTTGTTGTCCGCGCATCCCGCACGGGCAGCGGTTCCACGGTTGAAGGTCTTGCCGCCTGGCAGAATGCCGGATTCGTACCGGCGGGCTCGCTCAATCCTCAGAAGGCCCGCGTGCTGCTGCAGCTCTGTCTGACGCAGACGACGGATTCTGCCGAGATCGATGCGCTTTTCCGCCGCTGCTGATGAAGCCCGATAAACAATAAAAAAGCCCCGCAAGGGGCTTTTTTATTGTCCGGCGTCTGACGGCGCGTTCAGAAGAGGCTCGCGAGCACGCTCAGGCCGAGCAGCCAGAAGAGCACGGCGCTCACGCGGTTGACCCAGAAGCCGAAGCGGGGTCCCGACAGAAGTTTCAGCGCGTAGACGGCCGTGTAGCTGTAGACGATGTGCACGGCGAGGCACATCAGAACGAAGATCGTGATGAGAAGCGTGATGCGGCTCGCGTAGTGCGGATCCGAAGGCGAGATGAACTGCGGCAGGAGCGACAGCAGAAAGACGATCAGCATGGGATTCGTCGTCTGAAGGAGCGCCGCGTTGCGGATGAGCGAAACGGAGCCGGAGGGACGGCCGGCGACGGTTTTCTCAATGCGCCCGAGATCGATTCCTTCGGCTCGCCAGCCCTTCCAGCCGAGCCAGATGAGAAAGAGCGCGCCCGCGCCCTGAAGACCCGTGAAGAGCACCGGCGAAGCGGCGATGATGCCGCCAAGCCCCGTCGCGGAGATCGCCGACATGACGCCGACGCCGAGCGCATTGCCGACGGGCGACTGCCATGCCGTCGGGCGCCCGTAGCGGAAGGCGTTCGTCACGGTGTTGAGGACGCCCGCGCCCGGCGTGATGCAGGCGATGAAGGTGACGACGAGATAGGCTGGCAGATCATGCATGGGTTAACCTCCATCTGATGAATATAATTGAATGTCTGCCTTCGGAGTGCCTCAAAAAATATGACACTCTGCCATCTTTCTCCTGACACGGTGCCTTTTTCCCATGCTCAGCCGCTTTGACTACCGCAAGATACGCCAGCTGCTCCTCTTTGCCGTCGTGGTGGAGGAAAAGAGCTTTCGGCGCGCGGCGGAACGCCTTTCGATGTCGCTCCCTCCCCTCGCCTCGCAAATCGACGAGCTGGAGAGCCGGCTCGGCGTGCGGCTTCTCATCCGTTCGCCGCGCGGCGTCGAAGTGACGCCCGAAGGCCGGGCGCTTCTGCCGGAAGTGAAGCGCGTCATCGAGCAGGCCGAACTTCTCGACTATTCGGTGAGCCGCATCCGAAGCGGTCATCGGGGTCTCATCACGGTGGGCGCCGTCATGGAGGCCATGCTTTCCTGGGTGCCCGGCTTTCAGGCGGAACTCGCACGCAGGGCGCCGGAGACGGCTGTCTTCACTAAGGAAATCGACTCCGCCGAGGCGGCCTCAGGCCTCGCGGACAATCGCTTCGATCTGGCCGTGGGCTACTTCAGGGAGCCGGAAGCGCCGGGTCTGAAACGCGCCGTGCTGTCGCGCGAGCGGCCGGTGGTGCTGCTTCCCGCCGGCCATCGGCTCGCCGCCGAGCCCGTGCTTCGTCTGGCGGATCTCTCACGCGAGGACTGGGTGCTTCCCGCCCGCGACGTCTCGCCCGATTATGTTGACGGCCTGACGGGCGCCTGCCGCCGGGCGGGTTTCGACCCCCGCATCCGCCACGAAGTGGGATCCACCATGAGGCAGGCGGCCTACGTCGGCTGCGGACAGGGACTGGCACTGGTGCCCGCCTTCTTTCTCTGCATGCTGCCGCCCTCCGTCGCCGGAAGACCGCTTGCCGACGCTGACCCCTTCATCGAACTCTGCGCGCTCTGGCGGTCGGACATTGTGTCTCCCGTCCGCGATGCGGCGCTGGCCGCCGCCGGCATCGTCCGACGGAATCCGCCGGCTGAATGAAAACGGGCCCTGCGTCTTGGCGGCGCGGACCCGTCGGAACGAACCGGGGAATCTCCGGATCCCGGAGGACTCCGGAGGTTATTCGTTTTCCTTCATGGCTCGGCGGCAGCCGGCAATCGTAAAGAGCACGTCGCTAGATGAATTGAGCGCCGTTTCGCAGGAGTCCTGCAGCACGCTGATGATGAAGTCGACGGCGACCACCTGCATGGCGGTCGTCTGGTCGATGCCGAAGAGACCGCAGGCGAGCGGAATGAGCATCAGCGAACCGCCCGGCACGCCGGACGTGCCGGCCGCGCAGACGGAGGCCACGACCGAGAGAAACACGGCGGAGCCCAGACCGACTTCAATGCCGAGCGAATGTGCGGCGGAGAGCGTGATCACCGTGATCGTGACGGCGGCGCCCGCCATGTTGATGGTCGAGCCCACGGGGATCGAAATCGCGTAGGTCGACTCGGGTAGGTTCAGCCTGTGCGGCAGATGTCCATGTTCACGGGAATGTTGGCGGCGGAGGAGCGCGTGAAGAAGGCGCTCATGCCCGATTTGCGAAGGCACATCAGCGTGATCGGATACGGGTTTTCGCGCGTGGCGAGCCACACGATGAAGGGGTTGAGCACGAAGGCGACGAAGGCCATGGCGCCGAGCAGCACGCCGAGGAGCTGCGCATACTGCAGCATGACCCCGAGACCTTCCGCGGCGAGCGTTTCCGAGACGAGACCGAAAATGCCGAGCGGCGCAAAGCGGATCACGATCTGGACGATGACGGCGATCATGCCGGAAACGTCCGAGAGCACGACGCGGGTTTCCTCGCGGGCATTGCGCAGAATCAGACCGCCCGCAATGGCCCAGGCGAGAATGCCGATGTAGTTCGCGTTGTAGAGCGCGCGGACCGGATTGTCGACGACGTTGAGAACGAGCGTCGTCAGCACGTCCGAAATCTGGTTCGGTGCTGCCGCTGCTTCCGGCGCCGCCATCAGCGTGATGGTCGTCGGAAAGAGGAAGCTCGCGGCCACGGCCGTCAGCGCCGAGCCGAAGGTCGAGAGCAGATAGAGCACGATGATGGGCTTGATGTGCAGACTGCCCGATACGGTTTGGTTGGCGATCGCCGACATGACGAGCACGAAGACGAGGACCGGCGCCACGCCTTTGAGCGCCGTCACGAACAGCGTACCGAGAAGGCCTGCCTTGGCCGCTGCGGCAGGGAAAACGCGGCGAGAAGGATGCCCAGCACGAGGCCGGCCAGAATCTGCTTGATGAGAGAAGCCTTTAGAAAAGGCATCGCAAAGCGGAAGACGCTTTGCAGTCGCTGTGACATGGGAAAGGTTCCTTTAGGTTTTTGTTTTCGGAAGGTCCGTGCGGCACAGGCCGCACCCTTAGAACACCGGGGCAGATCCGGTCGGATCGGGGCAGTGCGGATCCCGGTAATCGCGGGTAATTACGGAGGGATCTTGTCGTTACAATGTGGACTCCGTGTCATTGCGGCGCGCTGTCTTCGCTGCCTTCTTTCCGTCATGCTCCCGAACTTTTTCACGCAGCCTCCCTCTCCGATGGTCCGCGATGCGGCAGTCCGTGCCGCCGTTCCCGCCGGCTTCTGCGGGCGCGCGGGGATCCTGCTGACGGAAAAGAACGGCCGGATCTCCGTCGAAACGGCCTTCGAGCCTCTCTCGCGCGGCCGCGCCGCTTCCTGGCGCGGGCTGAAGGAGAAGGATCTGTGGCCCGGTCTCTCTGAGAACGAGGTGCCGGAAGTCGGGCTGACCGATGGTCGCGGCCGCTGCTTCACGCTGAAGGACTTCCTCTCCGGGCTCTTCGCTGCCTATCCCGATCGGCCCGCGCTTCAGGGCGGACTCGGCCTGGAGGAAAGAAAGCGCGGCTGGCGATTTGCCGTGACAGACGCGCTTTCGAGCCCGGCGGTTCGCCTCGTGCTCGACTTCTGCCGGCGGCGCGACGGCAGCACGCCCGTCGGCCTCGCCGAATGGTGGGTTGGACCTTCTCCCGCTCACGAGGTGCGCTTTGACGGCACCTTCTATCCGCCCAGAGCGGCTGCGAAGCTTCTGCTTGAAGCGCTGCTTGACGGCATTCCCGTCGAACCCGTCCGTCCCGTCTGCTCGCCCGGCGACGTGCCTGCGATGCCCGTGATTTATGAGGATGAGGCGGTCGTTGCGGTGAACAAGCCGACGAGGCTCGCCTCCGTGCCCGGCATTCGGGAATGCGTCTCGGCCAAATCGCTCCTCGAAAGAGACCGCGGTCCTCTTTACGTCGTGCACAGACTGGATACCGATACGTCGGGCGTGCTCGTCTTTGCAAAGACGCCGCAGGCGGAGCGCACCCTGCACGCGGCCTTTCGCGAAGGTCTGGCCATGAAGCGCTACGAAGCAAGGCTTGAGGGCACGCTGAACGCCGCCCGGGGCAGAATCGAACTTCCGCTGGCGCTCAACCGTCTCGACCGTCCGCGTCAGTGCGTGCTGCCCGAATCCGAAGGCGCACGCCCCGCCGCGACGGACTGGGAGCTGATCGGGGACGTGTCCGCACCGGACGGCACGAAGAAGGCCGTCGTGAGCCTCTGGCCCGAAACCGGCCGCACTCATCAGCTGCGCGTTCACTGCGCGCACGCCGCAGGACTCGGCATGCCGATCGACGGCGATTCGTTCTACGGCCGTCCCGGCATTCTCGGCGAAGACCTGCGCACGCGGCTCTGCCTTCATGCAGTTGAACTGACCGTCCCTCATCCGGCGACGGGTCTCGTGATGACGCTCGAGGCCCCTGCCGCATTTCCGCTCTTCTGAATGCCGTTCCGGTGCGGTCCTTGCGGCAATACCTCAGACTTCATGTCGAATTCCGAGTGATTCCCCGGATAAAGTCGGGATATCTAGGCGGATTGTCTTAGTCGTCCTGCCGCCTTCCTTCGTAGAATGATGTGCACCGAAAGAGGGATGATTCATGACTAAGACATTCTGGCGCGAGTATCGGCGCGGTGCGGCGGGTGCCGTTCCCATGATGCTCGGCTTTATTCCGATATCGCTGATTCTCGGAGCCACGGGCTCGCAGGCGGGGGTTTCTCCGCTGACAATGAGTCTCATGACGGGAATTAATTTTGCGGGCGGCTCCGAATTTGCGGCCGTCGCGCTCTGGTCGGCCGTGCCGCCCTTTTTCGTCGTGATGCTGACGACGTGGCTCATCAACAGCCGGCACATCATGCTTTCGGCTGCGCTGACGCCCTATGTTATGGAACTCCCTCTGCGACGGGCTCTTCTCGTTTTCTTCATCATGTGCGACGAAACATGGGCGCTCGCCATGCAGGACATCAGCCGCAGGAAGGCGGGCGGCGCGACCGACGCCGAGGCGTTTTCCTATCCGTTTTATCTCGGCGTGGGGATCTCACTCTGGATGACCTGGGTGGCCTCCGCCTTCACGGGGGCGGCTCTCGGCACCGGACTGGGCGACCTTTCGGACTGGGGAATGGCCATGGCCTTTCCGGCGATTTTCATCGCCATTCTGACGTCGATGTGGCCGGGGTTTCACAAATGCATGCCCTGGATCGTCAGTGCGGCCGCGGCGGGCATTTCGAGTCTTTGGCTCAGTTCCGCCTGGAGCGTTCTGATCGGCTCTCTTGCCGGCCTCATCTTCACATGGTTCACCGTTTCGGAGGACAGCCGTGTTTGAGACCAGTCTTCCGGAATTCATCACCATTCTCGGCATGTGCGCGGCGACCTATTCGTCGCGTCTGCTCGGCTATCTTTTTCTGAGAAAGCGCGATATCTCGCCGCGCCTCAGAACGGTGCTTGATGCGGCGCCCGGCTGCGTCATGGTGTCCGTGGTTGCCCCTGCCTTCATGACGACCGATCCCGCAGACCTGATTTCGCTTGCCGCCGCCGTGCTGGTGGCTGCCCGGGCGAATCTGGCAGTGACGGTAGTCACTGCCGTGGCATTCAACGCCCTGCTTCACCATATCGTGTTCTGAGAACGGCAGCCGAAAGAAGAAAGGCCGTCCTGCAATGCCGGACGGCCTTTCTATTCCTGATCGGGAAACTATGATTCCGGCGTGCCCCGGGATTTGGCGCTGATGTGCTCGATGTCGATGCGCCAGACGTCCGCGGCGGCGCCGAAGGTCTTCATGTAGTCGGCCCGCACGGCGGGTCCCTGAGAGGGACACCAGCGCGAAGCGATGAGCCAGAAGCCGTGCATGCGTTCCGTTTCATCGGCAAGCCGGAGGGCCCGGCCCTCGAAGACCGCCGAGGCGTAGTTGACCGAGAATTCCGGCTCGACCACCTCCGACGGACCGACGAAGACCATCGACACCCTGGGATTGGCGTCGATGTTGCGGAGTTTTCTGCCCGTGTCCTTCGCACCGTGGAAGTAGATGGCGTTCCCTTCGATCACGGGGGATACCGGCACGGCGTAAGGCGTGCCGTCGGGGGACGCGGTGACGAGCATGCCCCAGGGGGCTTCGGCGGCCAGGCGTCTTGCAAATGCTTCAGAGCGGGCCCGGTCGGTCCTCCGCATGTCTCGGTCGGTCATGATGATGTCTCCTTTGTCAGAGAATGCTGATCAGCCGCTCGACGTTTTCAGGCGTCGTCGCCCACCCCGTCACGAGGCGGATGACCACTTCGTCGTCGGAGAGCCGGTCAATGAAGGAGAAGACGACGGAGGCCTTGAGGCGGCGGAACTGATCGTTGGTGAGTTTCAGGAAAAGCTGATTGCTTTCGGGCGGCATATAGAATTCGTAGCCTTTTTCAGCGAGAGCGTCCCGGAGGCGGGAAGCCAGGCGGATGGCGTGGCGTCCGGCTTCCATGTACCGGTCGTTTTCAAAGAGCACGGCGAACTGAATGCCGAGAAGGCGGCCCTTGGCGAGAACGGCTCCCGACTGCTTCATCGTCGTGAAGAAGTTCTTCATGATGCCCGGATTCGTAATCACGACGGCTTCGCCGAAAAGCGCGCCCACCTTGGTGCCGCCGATGTAAAAGACGTCGGCGCAGTCGGCGATGTCTTTCAGCGTCACATCGGTGCCTTCGGCGGCGAGACCGTAGCCGAGACGGGCGCCGTCGATGAAGAGCGGAATGCCGAAGGAGCAGCAGACGGCATGAATGGCCTGAAGCTCGTTGCGAGTGTAGAGCGTGCCCCATTCCGTCGGGTGCGAGATGTAGACCATGCCGGGCTGGACGGCGAAGTCCGCCGCATCGTCCGAACGGTATTTCTCGACGAGCGCAGCGATCTGCTCGGCGCTGATCTTGCCGCACTCGGCCGGCAGCGTCAGCACCTTGTGGCCGCACGCTTCGACGGCGCCGGCTTCATGGTCGACGATGTGTCCGCTCTGTGCGGCGATGACGGCCTCGCAGCTGCGCAGCACGCTGCGGATGACGGCGAAGTTGGCCTGGGTGCCGCCAGTGAGAAAATGGACGGCCGCATTGGGTTTGCCGACTGCTTCGCGGATGCGTTCGCGCGCCAGATCGCACCAGACGTCGTGGCCGTAGCCCGGCGTCTGATCAAGATTCGTTTCCTGAAGCTTGTCGAGAATGGCCGGATGGCAGCCTTCGAGGTAGTCGCTGCTGAAGTAAAGCATGAAGAAGTCCTTGGTTGGTGGCGGGGATCATCCTTTCATTCTAGCCTCCGGCAGTGAAGGCAGTTGCGGCGGACGCACCTTTGCGCATGACCGCCGCGCCGATCTTCGCTACAATGTCGGGACTTTTTGTTCAACACATTTATTAAAGGGCAAACAAAGTGTCCGCACTCATTCTTGGTCATAAGAACCCCGACTCCGACAGCATCATTTCCGCCATCGCCTGCGCGCATCTCTACAAGCTCCGCGGTCTTGACGTTGTCCCGGCTGCTCAGGGCACGCCCGCTCCCGAAACGGCCTTCATCCTCGAGCGCTTCGGCCTCGAAGCGCCTGAAGTTGTAACGAGCGTTGCCGGCCGCGACATCTATCTCGTCGACTTCTCCGACAAGGCCCAGGCGCCCTGCGACATCGATCAGGCCAACCTGAAGGGCATCGTCGACCATCACAAGCTCGGCGACGTGACGTCCACGGCCCCGGTGGAATGCATCATCTGGACGGCCGGCTGCACGAACACCATCCTGAAGCGCATGTACGACTACTGCGGCTTCGAGATTCCCGCCAATCTCGCCGGCGCCATGCTCTGCGCCATCCTGTCCGACACGGTGATCTTCAAGTCCCCGACGACGACCGACATGGACCGCAAGGCCGCCGAGGAACTCGCCGCCCTCGCCGGCGTGGCCGACATCCAGGCCCTCGGCATGGAACTCTTCAAGGCGAAGTCCGCCGTTGCCGGCTGCACGCCGCGCTCGCTCATCTTCCGCGACTTCAAGGACTTCAACATGAACGGCTCCAAGGTCGGCGTGGGCCAGCTCGAACTCGTGAGCCTTGACCTCGTGGCCGACATCAAGGCCGATCTCGAAGCCGAACTCGCCGCGGTCAAGGCCGAGGAAGGCCGTCACACGGCAATGCTCCTTCTGACGGACATCATGAAGGAAGGCTCCGAACTTCTGATGGTCTCGGACGAACCCGCTCGCATCGCCGAAGGCTTCGGCAAGACCTTCGAAGGCAAGAACCTCTGGCTCGACGGCGTGATGAGCCGCAAGAAGCAGGTTGTGCCTGCTCTCGAAGCTGCCTTCCGCAAGTAATCCGCTTCGGCATCCTGCGCGGACTTCAGGTCCGCGCTGACGAAAAAGCCTCCCGGTCGACGCCGACCAGGAGGCTTTTCTATTTGTCTGAGGCTTTCAGAGTTCCGCGATCAGCAGATCGACGTCTTCTTCCCGCGTTGCCCAGGACGTGGCGATGCGGGCTACCGTATGTTCGGCGTCAGGCTTTTCCCAGAACGAGAGGCCGATGCGCCGGCTGAGTTCCTCCCAGCGCGCGTTGTCCAGCCGGATGAAGATCTGGTTGGTGGTCGAGCCGAAGACGACCTCGTAACCCTTCTCTTCGAGCGCTGCCCGAATTTTGTCGGCGAGCCGGTCGGCGTGCCGTCCGAGACGCTCGTAAAGGCCGTCCGTAAAGAGCGTGTCGAACTGCAGACCGAGAATGCGGCCTTTGGCTGTGAGCGCGCCCTGCTGCTTCATGAACGTGAAGAAATGAGGCGCCGTGCCGGGTTTCGGAAAGACGACTGCTTCGCCGAAAAGCGCGCCCACCTTCGTGCCGCCGATGTAGAAGGCGTCGCAGGTGCGCGCGATGTCGGCGAGCGTCACATCGGTTTGACCGCTCCCGAGCGCATAGCCGAGCCGGGCGCCGTCGAGATAGAGCTTCGCGCCGCGGCGGCGGACGACGGCCGCCAGCCGTTCAAGTTCAGCCTTGGTGTAGAGCGTGCCCGTTTCGGTCGGATGGGAAATGTAGACCAGCGCGGGAGCCGGCATGTGGTCGCGGTTGCCGTCCGCCTCATACGCGGCGAAGGCCTTTTCGACTTCTTCCGGGTCGAGCTTGCCGAGATGTTCAGGGAGCTCGAACACCTTGTGGCCGCCGTTTTCAATGGCGCCCGCTTCGTGCACGGAAATATGTCCGGTGTGCGCGGCGATGACGCCCTCCCAGGGCTTCAGCAGCGCGCTGATGACAGTCTTGTTCGTCTGGGTGCCGCCCGCCAGGAAAAAGACTTCCGCATCCGGCGCCCCGCAGACCGCTCGGATCTTCGAGGCTGCAGAAGCACAGTAAACGTCCGTGCCGTAGCCCGGAGTCTTTTCAAAATTGGTGGCGACGAGCCGTTCGAGAATCTCGGGCGCCGCGCCTTCCATGTAGTCGGAGAAGAAATCAAGCTGGGCCATGGCTGAGTCAGTCGGTATAACGAAGATGCCCGATTGTAGGCGTGTTCCCCGTGAAGGACCATAGAGCAAAGGCAGTACCGTCAGGACGGTTCGTCTTCGGAGCGGATGCGTTCGTTCTGTTCAATAAAACCTATTCAAAATTGCTCATTTTGGGGTTTCATTGACTTATCCGCACTCTGTTGAGTCCGAGAAGAGTCTCGGCCAACTAGAGCCTGTTGATGCTCAGTAGCACCGGAAGCCCTCTGCAGGAGAATCTGTTTCACCTCATCCTTGGACATATACCGCGTGATTTCGGT
>JAGBFJ010000091.1 GCA_017936545.1 Sutterella sp. | reverse complement strand
GCCCAAAGGGATCCGCCGTAGACCAGTGTGATCCAGGCAGCGCCGCAGAGAAACGGTCCGAAGGGAAGGCGCGCGCTGCCGACGCCCTTGCGTCCGGCGGCAGCCATGATGCCGAATCCCGCCAAGGCGGCGACGGATGCCAGGAGCACGGCCAGCGTCAGATGCTCGAGACCGCAGAGAAAACCGACGGAGAGCATCAGCTTGACGTCGCCTAAACCAAGACCGTCCCGTCCGGTACGCCAGCGGTAATAGCGGGCCAGCAGCCAGAAAATCCCGGCGCCGGCAATGCCGCCCAGCAGTGCATTGACCCAGCTGAGACCGAAAACCCAGACTGCCGCCGGCAATGCCAGAACGGCCGCGGGATAAGTCAGACGATCGGGCAGGATGAAGATCCTGAGGTCGATCCCGGACATCACGATGAAAAGCGATGCAAAGACCAGCGCTGCCAATGTTTCAAGACCGGCTCCGAAATGCCAGGCGGTCAGCGCGAACACGATGCCGGTCACCAATTCCGAAATCGGATAAGCGCGGCTGAGCGGGTGCCCGCAGTAGCGGCACTTTCCCTTCAGCATGAGCCAGCTGAGAACAGGAATCAGATCGGCCGCGCCCAGTCTGTGTCCGCAATGCGTGCAGTGCGACGGCGGATAAACAATCGACTCGCCGGCAATATAGCGGTCGATGCAGACATTGAGAAAACTGCCGATAAAGAGCCCGAGCACGCCCGCTGCAGCAGCGACCGCTTCCGAGGGCAGCATGGCGAAGGCCTCCAGGGTCGATACGCTCACGGCAGCACCTCCTTTACGTCATCATCGGCTCCCGGGAAAGCCACGAAAACCGGCTCATCCTGCGCATAAGGCGGAAGAATTCTCGGGACGACCGCTTCCGGCGGTTTCTGAGCCGCCAGCCAGTTCCAGACTCGGGACGAATCACTGAACGACGTCCGGGCGAGCAGATAGAACTTCACTCGGCCGTCATTGTTTTCCCTGGCGGCAAGCCTCGGGTTGAGCTTTTCCACGGCAGGCATGGCGTCATAGGCGTCCTGCAGGGAATCGAATTCACCGAAAGCGAGAAGACTGTTCGTCAGCAGGAAGGGCGGCAGCGAAAAACGCAGGCGCGGAAGCACCAGCAGCCGTTTCTCAGGATCATTCTCGTAATCCGGATTGGCTTTTCTCAGTGCCGGCACGGCCTTGGGCGTGCTGTAGATCAGGCGGGCCGCGTCTTCAAGCGACAGATGCTCACGAAGATTCAGCACAGCCTGACGAGGCACCGCTACAGCTTTGTCGTCCTTCGCGAGCTGCTTTTCCGGTTTTAGCCCGTGAACAGGATCTGCTGCGGGCTGCTCTGAAGGCACGGGCTCCTTCACTGTCGGTGCAGCAGGCGGCTCAGGAATAGTTTCCGGTTTCGGGGGCACGACCACGACCGTCTGTTCCAGAGACTTCACTTCGGGAGCCGGCATGACCTCGGCCGGCTTCGGCTCTTCAGAACTCAGCGAAGCACGGATTTTGTCTGCGTAAGGCTGCAGGCCGACAGGGATCCCGCCGCCCGACTGAACCCACCAAAGTCCTGCAGCGGCAGTCAGCCCGATCAGCGTCAGAATGACGGCCGCTCCCTTGCGGCTTCCGGATTTGACGGCGCCGCCTTCACGTTCGATCTGCCCCCTGACAATGTCCGCATCCACCTTGGATTTGCCGGCCATGATCATGGAAAGGAGCGACAGGTGCGCCAATCGAAGCATCTGACGAGGACGGCCCTCGCCCGCCTGATGAATGAGTTTGAGCGCGCCGGACGTAAAGATCGGACGATCGTCTTCCGCGCCGGCTTTCTTCAGACGGAAAAGCAGCATGCCGATGCTTTCCTTTTCCGTCATGGGCCGCAGGTCGATGACTTCATTGACGCGGTCTTTGAAGTTCGGCATGGCCGAGACCGCTTCTTTGAATTCCGGCTGAGCGAAGATGACGATCTGGATCAGCTTTTCGGTATTGGTCTCGAAGTTGAGCAGTACGCGAAGCACTTCAAGCGCTGCCGGCGTGAGCTTCTGCCCTTCGTCGATGAGCAGGACCGGCATCCTGCCCTTTTCCAGCGCAAGCTGAAAAATCAGGGACTGAAGGCGTCCGATGCCGGCCTCAGCCGTCGTCACAGGTGCTTCAGCCGCGTCGCCGAACAAGTCCAGCAGCTCTCTGACGAAAGACAGCGAATCCGCTTCGCCGGCATCAAAAAGCATCCGGGGTTCCATTCCCTCGGATGCAATGAGATTGGCGAAAAGGCGGCGGCAGAGCGTGCTTTTGCCCGTCCCGACCGGACCGTAGATGATGTTCAGCCCGCGCTTCAGACGAATCGCGATTTCCAGTCTGTTGAGACACAGCTGGTGCGTATCGGCGGGAAAGAAGTTATCCGGATCTGGCGAATTGGAAAACGGCTCCTGCTTAAGGCGAACGATTTCCAAATAGTTCATAGCTTGGATGCCAGAATCTGAGGTTCATGAGCGGCATGAAGCGCCGTCTCGCGGGTGATGACGCCCTGCTCGTACAGTTCCGTCAGATGCATGTCGAGCGTGCGCATGCCCATATGACGATTCGTCTGGAGCACGCTCGGAATCTGATAGACACGGCCGTCTCGAATCAGATTGCGGATCGGCGGCGTCGCATGAAGAATTTCCATCGCCTGAACGCGGCCTTTATTGTCGGCACGCTTCAAAAGCGTCACGGAAAGCACCGACTTCAGCGCCTGAGACAGCGTCATGCGGATCTGCTGCTGTTGCTCTGCCGGGAAGACATTGATGATGCGGTCGATGGTCGAGGCAGCCGACGAGGTATGGAGCGTCGCAAACACCAAATGGCCTGTTTCCGCTGCTCGCAACGTCAGTTCAATCGTTTCCAGATCGCGCATTTCGCCTACGACAATCACGTCGGGGTCTTCACGAAGCACGACGCGCAAAGCAGACGCGAAAGAATTCGTGTGCGTGCCGACTTCACGCTGACTCACCATGCACTGTTCGTTCTCATAGACGAACTCGATCGGATCTTCGATCGTGACGATGTGGTCGCGCCGGTGCTTGTTGGCGTAGTCGATAATGGCCGACAGCGCCGTTGATTTGCCGCTTCCCGTCGGGCCGGTAATCAGCACCAGACCGTTCGGAAGCATGGCCAGACGCTTAAGATCCGGATCCAGACCCAACTGTTCGAAAGTCGGAATGTTGCAGGGAATTTCACGGAATGCCGCCGCCAGGCCGCAAAGCGTTTCAAAAAAATTGACTCGATAGTATCCCAGCCCCGGTATTTCCCAGCGGAAATCGAGTTCATGATTTTTTTCAAACGTTTCAAACTGGCCTTTGCGTGTGATCGCACGAAGAACGTCCAAAAGCTCCTGATTGTCAGAGGGCTCGTTGCTGCACGGCACGAGCTCGCCCATGATGCGGATCATGGGAACACTGCCTGCACGGAGATGAAGATCAGACCCTTTGCTTTGATGCAATTGGGTCAACCACAACTGAATTTTAGGAAGCATCTAATATTTACCGCGATACACAAAAAACAGGAAGAGTAGTTGCTATCCCATAATAGCAACCCTCTCCCAATCACTATCTTTTAGATTATCAAGGTGTACCAGGCGTCGTAGTAGCTCCTTCTGATCCGCAATAAGGAATCGCAATCTTACGGGCCGTCTTATCTTTACCATTGAGCTTGATCACAAGATCCTGTTGGCCGCCAGAAACCGTATTGGTAATACCAGTAGGAATAGAGGCCGTAGTACTGGTAAATGTAATGTTGTTAGCCGCGTCAATAGCGTTCTGACGAGCCGTTGCACACGCCGTTCCAGCCAAAATCTCCTGAGCAAACTTTCCGTTAAGCTGAGCCTGATACTCAGCTGCAATCGCATCAGTAGCACGCTCTTCAGCCTGAGCCTGCAGGTCAAAGTACTTCGGAACAGCCACAGCGGCAAGAATGCCGAGCAGGACCAAAACCATGACGATTTCAATCAGTGTAAAACCAGCTTGTTTTTTCATAATAATCCCTTGTTTATAATATGGGTTGTGTGAATAGATCAACTGTGCAACCAGAATGCAGTCATCGTTTGCGATAGTTTGGCGTATTGTACTAATTCTGCGGACAACTTCGACCTTAGTAATACTACTGTCAGCAACTTCTCTCAATGCATCTTGAAGGCGACTCTTCCTCTGTTGAACATCAGATTGACCGTTTTTCCCGGTTTCATCCGTATCTCTCAGAGCAACTCCTTGATCAAAGTCCTGTTACTGACTGTTAATACTAGAACATACCGGCAAAAAGATCTTAACCCCCGTATACCGATGGCCTCTGTCATCGATAAAGGTGTAGATGTGATACCCTTCTTCGTCATTTGAAACAAAATTAGTCCAATCTATTGTATAGGGATTAGATGAAGTAGAATTAATTTCCTGCCACGCCTGAAGCCGCGCTCTATCGCAAGGGTTTCCATTCATAATAGCCTCGGAAAAACTTGAATAAATATTTGCTTGAAGGATTGCGATATTGGCATTAAATGCTCTTGTTCGAGCTTCTTCTTCTAAATCAAAATATTTAGGCACCGCCACTGCCGCCAAGATTCCCAGCAAAAGCAAGACCATGACAATTTCAATCAGAGTAAAGCCGGCTTGGCTAGCGGATACTCCTTTTCGTGTTTTTTCCATCATATCCTCCCGGTCGCTTTGTTTCCGACGCCGTTCGCTGTACATCAGTCCATTCCTGCAGCCGGATTAATATTGTTGTTTTTACAGATACAATATACATTCACAGCAATCAGATACAGAGCGTGATCACCTCAATAGACATTATCTATTGAACCCGATTTACATGTGAGCAAGATCTTATCTCAATCTTCAGCGCTGCGTGTAATTTAAAACACCACACAGGACTAAGGTTTTTCACTTAGTTACAAATTCCGATAATCCCTCTTATTTGTACGTCCGGCAAAAGAAATCCGCCCGACAGCTCTCACAGTCGGGCGGATGCGTCTCTGTTTACAGAGATCTTTCAGTTAGTGAGCACTTCCCTTCTGCGGCATGCGGATCACGAGGCTAGGCTTCGTGACCGATGCGTCGGGCAGGCCACCGGCCGAAGCCAGCGTGCCGTGCTTTCTGCGAAGCTCTTCAATGTCACCGAACTCAATCGCACGCTGCGGGCAGGATTCGACGCAGATGGGCTGTCTTCCCTTTGCCAGACGATCGAGACAGGCATCGCACTTCGTCATCTTGTGCGCCTTTTCGTCCAGACGCGGCGCACCGTACGGACAGGCGCGGGCGCACATGCCGCAGCCGATGCACTTTTCTCGGTCGATCACGACGAGACCGTCCTCGGTGCGCTTGTGATGCGCCTTCACGGGACAGACCTTGACGCAGGCCGGATCGGAGCAATGATTGCAGGAAATGCTGAGATGGCAGGCGCTCACGTTCTGTTCCCACGCACCGTCGGCATCCTTCTTCCAGCCGCCTTTAACGAATTCATGAACCGTGCGGTAATTGCGTCCGACCGGCAGATCGTGCGCATCCTTGCAGGCGACGACGCAGGTCTTGCAGCCGGTGCACTTCGTCGCGTCAATGAAAAATCCAAGCTGTTTTGCCATGTTTTTTCTCCCGATCAGGCCTTGCGGATTTCAACGAGGTTGGTGTGCTGGGGATTGCCCTTTGCGAGCGGACTCGGTCGGTGGCTCGTCAGCGTGTTGATGCAGCCGCCGACGTCGACCGTGCGGCCGGCCTGCACGACCGGCGTGTACCAGGCGCCCTGCGGGATGGCGCAGACACCGGGAATGATGCGGTTCGTAACGCGGGCGGGCAGGAGCACCGAGCCACGGTCGTTGAAGACCTCCACCTTGTCGCCGTCGGCAATGCCGCGGGCTTCGGCGTCGATCGGATTCATCGTCACGGTGTCGGGATGCACTTCGCGCAGCCAGGGCAGGTTGTGGAAGGTCGAATGCGTGCGGCCGTGGCCGTGATAGCCGAAGCACTGAAGCGGATATTTGCCGGCCTTGTCGTCGCCCGGCATGTCCCAGGTGCGCACGAATTTCGGCAGCGCCGAAATCACGTCGCCTTCCGGAAGCTTCCAGGTCTCGGCGAGATGCGCCAGCTGGCTCGAGCAGATTTCGATTTTGCCCGACGGGGTCTTGAGCGGATGCTTCGCGGGATCCCTGCGGAAGTCTTCGAACATGATGCGGTCCCACTTCACATTGAAGAGTTGCATCGGACCCAGCTTCCAGAAGACATCGAATTCCGGCAGTTCGGGATTGTCCTTTCTGGTCTCTTCATAGCACCAGCGGATCCCCCCCCTTCTGGTCCCGGCCTTCGGTGTACTTCTCCTCGATGCCGAGTTCCTTCGCGATCAGACGGCCGATTTCCCAGGAGGGCTTCTGGTCGTACTGCGGCTCGACGGCCTTGTGCATCGGATAGGGGCAGGCGAGGTTGCCCATGGAGTCGCCGTTGCCCACGATGTCGTCCGTTTCAGGGCCGAGCGTATCGGGAAGCAATATGTCGGCATAACGCGCGGACGGCGTCATCAACTTGTCGCAGACCACGATGAATTCGCACTTCGTCGTGTCGCGCAGCACCTTGTCGGTCCAGCTCGTGTCGCTGTGCTGATTGATGAGCACGTTGCCGCCCGAATTGACGATCATTTTGATGTCGTGGCCCAGCCTGGCGCCTTCGGGGAGGCTCTTGACGCCGTCGTGCACCCAGTCCATCTCCCTGCCGCGCAGAATAGCATCAGTCCAAAGGAACACCGGAATGCGGAGCTTCACCTTGTTCTCCCGCCGGCAACGTTTTTTCGTCGTAACCGATGCAGTACTTGTCGAGGGAGGCTGATCCACCCAGTCGTTGCGGATGAGTTCGTAAGCAACGGCTTCCACCAGCGCAGCATCGCCGCCGCCCTTCGCGAGACTCTCGAGCGGCATCGGAGCGATAAAGTCGTTGAAGGCGGCGTGACGCGTGAAGCGTTCGGAGAGAAGACCGTCCCGCGCCAGTTCGCCTTCAAAAATCATCCAGGTGCCGAAGTTCTCGGGCGAGTCGGAGAGAAGCCGGCTTCCGTTCAGATCCGAGAGCGTCCGATAAGGAGAGCCGTCCCTGACGACGACCGCCATGCCGCTCACGTAGGCGGGATCAAGCACACCCTGAGGCTGATGGGCCGCGATCTGTTCCGCCCATCCGCGGGCCTGCAGGTCGCCGAAAAAGCCGCTGTCGGCGACGAAGGCGTGAACGCCCTGAGTCCGCACCGCCTGATGGAGTTCGGCGGGCGGCAGACGCTCCACCGAGATGCGGGCATAGGGCAGCGTGCGGCGAAGATGCGCGAAGGTCGGCTTCAGAACCTCGAAGACGAAGGAGGCAGGCAGCGTCGACTGAACCGCCACGCGCAGATAAACGGGAAACGCCTCGCTCTCGCCCCAGCCGGGCTGCCGGGGTTCATCGGTCGCCGTCGCCGTGCCCGTGAGACCGAGCAGGACGGCAAGAAGCGTCAGACATTTCGCCCGCATGCTGAAGCCGTGCGGATCAGCCTAGCCCCTGAATGGCGGCTTCGATTTCCGCCCGCATCACCGCCCAGCTGCGGTCGGGACGGGGCTTTCCGCCGATGCGGTAGACCGCCTGCCGGTAGACGATCTCGATGCCTTCGCGGTAGAGGCAGGTCACCTCGACCGGCCGTCCGGCATGGTATTCGTCGTCGGGCATGTGCCGAAGCGCACTGAAGAATTCCGCCCTGGCCGCGATCGCCGTATGAAAGCGGTCCGGAAATTTTCGCTTCGGCCTGATTTCGATGAGTTCCATCGACATCGTCTTCTCCCACTCATGTCGTGCGGAGAGTATCGCACACTGCGCGCGAGAGCGGCGTGCAGTCCGACTGCAGACAACGAAAAGCCCGGCGGAATCACGGGGACTCTGCCGGGCCTGACAGTCGAATCAGATTAACTCAGAAGAGCTGATCGGATCAGAACTTGTGACGAATACCGACAACGAGGGTCGTCGCGGACGGATCGCGGTCGCGAATCGTGATGTCAGCAGAGGTTGCCGTTTCAACACGTTCGTTCTTGACGCTGTCGCGGTAGTAGGCGGCCACGCCGTAGAGGTTGGTGCGCTTGCTCAGGTTGTAGGTATAGCCGACGCCCCAGCGGTCGGATTCGGTCTTCTGAACATCAGCCGCCAGATTGGCTTCTTCCGTGCTGGTGTAGCCCGCGGCGATCATCGCCGTGCCGCCCAGCACCGGGGCGTCGGCACCGATGATGAGGCCGTAGCCCTTGACCTGGCCGGAGATGCCCGTGCCGACCTTCACGAAGGTGTCCTTCGTGTCGTCGTCGGCGGTCGTGGTCTTGATCATGTTGTCGAAGTACTGAGCACCGATGTAGGCCTTGGCGACACCGAAGTTGTAGTTACCGCCGGCGGTCACGCTGAAGCCGTCGTCTAGATCCTGACGGCCGTTGAGCTGGGAACCGGCATAGTTGCTCGACCAGTTGTACCAGTCGGCCACGAGGGCGAGGTTCAGATTGCCGGCATTGTAGGACGCGCCGATGGCGGCGTAGCGGTTGGCGGTCGTCTTGCCTTCCGTCTGCTTATAGTCGTTCGTATCGTGTGCCCAAGTGGTGACGCCGCCAGTAGTTGTCGAGGTACGTTCAGCCTCGGCCAGCGTCATCGTGCTGTCTTCCTTCGTATTCATGTCGAAGGAGTACTGGGCATAGAGCTTGAGACCGGCGAAGCTCGGGGTGACGTACGTCAGGGAGTTGTCGATGCGGGAGTTGCCGACGAAGAAGGTCGAGACTTCAGGAGAGCCGCACCAGGAGGCGCCGAACGGAGAGAGGCCGCCGATCAGGCCGACCGTGCCGTTGTAGCTGGTGAGCTGGCCTTCGCGGCCGGCGATGAGCTTGCCGAAGTCGCCTTCGAGGTAGATTTCAGCCGTACGGCCGAAGAGGCGGCCGTTGTTGCCGAGCTTGCCGTCGTCGGCGGAGAAGCCGTTTTCAAGAACGAAACCGACCTTCAGACCGTTGCCGAGCTCTTCGGAACCGAGGAGGCCGAAGCGGGGACCGGACTGGTTGCCCGTGGCCATTTCAAACTTGTCGACGGACGAAGCGCCGGTGTCGGCCTTGGTGTTGGTGTACTTCAGACCGTAGTCGAGAACGCCGTAGAGCTGAACATTCGCAGCAGCGGCTGTGCCGGCAGCGGCGCCGAGCACGGCGAGTGCCAAAAGTGTCTTCTTCATGATGTGTATCCTCTTGTATTGGAGCTGCGGAATATTCCTCTGCCCTTTGGGGGCCTTCCGCGGCTGACTCCATCCTACGTGAGGGCTTCGCTTATCCCGAATTCACACTTTTTTCTTCGTTCGACCATTACTTGCCGACCCCGTTCGCAGTCTTTCACCACAGGGAGCCGTCAATAATCCAATTTTTCCTCAGGTTTGAGCATGCCGTTTCCGTTGTTCTCGATTAACGAAACAACGGATGAAAAAGCGGGCGTTTTTCCTTCCGGAAAGCTGAAAGTCGACAAATAACAACAGCTTCGGACTAACCTTTAAGAGGTTGACCCTAACCCGGGCGCTTCGGTCCCCGTGCAAACGCACGCCTCTTCGCTCAGCGCCCGCCGCCTGACGGTCCCGTCATGCCGGATCCGGGCAACGGCGAAACCGTCGGCTCTCCCGCCTCGAGCACTTCCAGATACTGATAGCCCGAGGATGACGTCGCGACCGTGAAGAAGCTCTCGTAATCCGGAAAGTTCTGCCGGAACGCCTCTATATATAGAGCACGCTGCTCGGCCGTCACGGACGAACCGCTTTCGGGCGTCGGCAGCAGCAGATTGTCGATGTGAAAGCCCGGCGTGCCGCCGGCCTGATCCGGAAATTCGCTGTAGTACACCGCCGCCAGACTGCCGTCGGCATTGAAGCCCACCTTGATCGTCGGCTGTCCGTCGGCCGCCGTGCTCCAGTCGATGTTCGAGTGGTACCAGCAGAGGCCGTTCGAACCGCCGGTCGCGTCCTGATACCGGTGCGTGCTGAATTCCCAGCCGCCGTCATTTTCAACCCTGCCGTCCGTCATGCCCTGCGGACCGGCGAGCACGGAACGGTAAAGCGCCGAGCCGACCGCATTGCTGAGCGGCACGGCGGGAAGCGAAGGAACTTCACCGGCACAGGCCGGCAGAACGAGCACAAAGCCCTCGATCGCCTTGAATTAATCGGCAGAGCCCGCACGGCGCTACCGAAGAGCGGAGCCTTCGACCGCCACGGCCGCAGGTTCGAATTCGAATTCTCCGAAGACCGCGGCGCCCTCCCTGTCCGAATAATTCTTCAGTTCCGCGGCATATGAGAGCGATTCGGCGCAGGACGATCCTTCGAGCACCTTATGCGCGAAAACGGTTTCCAGCCGGGCCTGGATCTCCGCGGCCGTCGCCGAGACCGCCCGCAGCTCCGCTTCGGCGCTCATGTCAAAAAACTTCGGGACGGCAACGGCGGACAGAATCCCGATCAGCATCAGAACGCAGACGATCTCCATCAGCGTAAAGCCGCCGCCAGCCCTGTTCATTCCGTCCCGCTCCGCTCGCATCCTTGAAAACGTGGTCCGGAAAGACCTCTTCTTCTCAGTAGAAGAAGGGCGTCAGAAGAAGCTATTCTCCCTGATGAAAGAGTGAAAATACAGAAAAATCATCACGTTCATCGGCATCGGCGATCCCCGTCCGCCGGAGCGAAAACCGACTTCTCGTCCCCTCGGAGAGCGAAGACCTCTGGAAGTGCTCCCTCCTCAGCAGAGCGAGATCAGGCGCTTCACGAAGGCGAGTCCCTTCGGCAGAACAACCTCGTCGTCCCAGACGAAGGCCGGCGAATGGAGTTCCTCCGTATCGCCCGCGCCGAGAAAGAAGAAGACGCCGGGCACCTTTCGCTGATAGAAGGAAAAGTCTTCGGCTGCCAGCGCGGGCTTCTCCACGAGGCCGACCGCTTCCTCTCCGAGTCCGCGCCGGACCTTTGCAAAGAGCGCTTCATCGTTCCAGACCGCCGGATAACCGGTGCTGTAGGTCACGGAAAGACTGCAGCCGGTCTCTTCCGAGACTTCGGCAGCCAGTTCCGTCAGGCGCTCGCGGATCATCTGCGCATCCTCTTCCCGATAAGTGCGAAGCGTGCCCTCGATGCGGGCTTCGCCTGCCACGGCATTGCGAACAGTGCCCGCCGTCATATGCCCGAACTGGAGCACGCGGAGCACTTCGGGAGGCAGGTTTTCGGAAAACGCATACGCCCGGTTCATCCAGGAAACGGCCGCCTTCATGGCGTCGAGTCCTTCCGCCGCACGAGAGACATGGACGCTGCGCCCCGCTGCCGTCAGCGTGACTTCGTTGGAGCGGGCCATCAGCGGTCCCGGACGGGAGGCCACGGTGCCGACGGCGAGCTTCGGCCAGATGTGCAGTCCGAAAACGCGAGTCACGCGGTACTTCTCAAAGATGCCGGAGCGGCAGATCCCGTCCGCGCCGCCCGATGTTTCCTCCGCCGGCTGAAAGATGAAGAGCACGTTCCTCGGCAGCGTCCCGCCGGCCTTCAGCGTGCCGGCCACCCACTCTGCAGCGGAGAGTTCGATGGCCGTATGACCGTCATGGCCGCAGGCATGCATGCAGCCCGGACGGCAGGAGGCGTACGGCAGTCCCGTCTTTTCCTCGACGGGGAGCGCATCCATGTCGGCGCGCAGCGCGACGGTCTCCTCCCTGCCTGCATCAAAGAATGCGCAGAGACTGCCCTTCTGCGGCATCGTGATCTCGGCGCCCAGCGGCTCAAGGACGCTGCGGACGTAATTCAGGGTCTCGGGAAGATCAAAATCGAGCTCGGGAATGCGGTGAAGCGCCCGGCGGTGAAGAACGACGGAATCTGTCATGGGAATACGCGGAAAGCGGATGAAGGGAGCAGAACAGGATAGCACGCGCGATGAGGGTTTCTTCGGGTATAAGACATCTCCTCTAGTTCGACTGCTTTAATCGGACAAAAGCTCGATTGATGCTCGGCCGGCGGTTTATTCGTGGTATGGTTTTCCGCATGGAAGATAGAGGCGCGGAAGCGAAGACCCCGTCGGAGCCGGCAGGCTGCGAAGACGGGTGAGGCAAATCCGCCGAACTTTCGGACCGGGCGCGGTTTCGAAGGTGGTTCTGCAGGAAATACCTGCAGAACTGTCCGCGGAGCATCGGCTCTGCGGGAGCGCTATTCGCCTGCAGAATGAATGTCCGTTGCCCTTTCAGCCGGAGGGGAGATGGAAAAAGCTGTCGGCAGAGGCGTGTCTCTACCGACTTTTTTTGTACCCGTTTCTTTAAAAGTTCTTAGGACACACATTATGAAGTTCGATCATGTTCAGGGTTCCATCGTTGCGATGATCACCCCCTTCAATGCCGACGGCAGCGTGAATTTCGAGGTTCTCACCCAGCTCATCGAGCGTCAGATCGCAGGCGGCACGGCCGCCATCCTCACGCTCGGCACAACGGGCGAATATCCGACGATGAGCCACGAGGAAGACGCCGAAGTCGTCCGCCACACCATTGCGACGGTGGCGGGCCGCGTCCCGGTCATCGTGGGTTCGGGCTCCAACTGCACGGCCACCCAGATTGAAATGAGCCGCAAGTATGAAGAAATGGGCGCCGACGCCCTTCTCATCATTGCGCCCTACTACAACAAGGCCAATCCGGAAGGCATGTACCGTCACTTCGCGCTGACGGCCGATGCGGTGAACATTCCCTGCATCCTCTACAACGTGCCCGGCCGCACGGGCTGCTCGATTCCGGTCTCGGTCGTCGAGCGTCTCGCCCGCCACCCGAACATCTGCGGCATCAAGGAAGCCTCCGGCAACATGAGCTACGCCATGCAGATTGCGAAGTTCGTCGGACCCGACTTCCAGATGTGGTCCGGCAACGACGACATCATCATTCCGATCATGAGCGTGGGCGGCAGCGGCGTCATCTCCGTCTTTGCCAACGTCGCTCCGGCCCAGTGCCAGAAGATGTGCGCCGACTATCTCGCCGGCCGCACGGCTGAAGCCGCGCGCCAGCAGCTCGAATGGCTCGAAGTCATCAACAACCTCTTCATCGAAGTGAATCCGATTCCGGTGAAGGCCGCCATGAACATGCAGGGTCTCAACGTCGGCCCGATGCGTCTGCCGCTCTGCGAAATGAGCGACGCCCACGCCGAAATCCTCCGTGCGTCGCTCGAGCGCGCCGGTCTGCTTTGAGAGGAGTGCCGAAGCCATGCGAATCATTCTGATCGGCTCCGGCAAGATGGGGCGGCTGCTTGAAGAAACGGCGGCCGCCGCCGGCGACGACGTGGTCGGCGTCTTCAACCGCGCCAATCTTGCATCGCTTGCCGACTTCGCCGAACCCGCCGACGTCGTCATCGACTTCTCGCGCCCCGAAACGCTCCCCGCCGTCGCTGAGTACGTCCGCCGCACGGGGACGCCGCTTCTTTCCGGCACCACGGGCTACACGCCCGAAGAAAAGGCCGAACTCGAATCCCTCGGCGAAGCCGCGCCGGTGCTCTGGAGCGCCAACTTCTCGCTCGGCATCGCCGTGCTAGCCAAGGCGCTCTCGCTTGTTTCGGGCGTTCTGCGTCCGGGGTTCGACGTCGAACTCGCCGAGGCTCACCACAACCAGAAGGCCGACGCGCCGAGCGGCACCGCGAAGCTTCTCGTCAATGCGATCGATCCCGGTCACGAGCTCGCGCCTCAGTACGGCCGCGAGGGGAACTGCGGCAGGCGCAGTGAAAACGAGATCGGCATCCATTCTCTTCGCGGCGGCACGGTGGCGGGAACGCACACCGTATACTTCCTCGGTCCGGACGAAGAGCTTGAATTCACGCACCGTGCGGCAAGCCGCCGCATCTTCGTGAACGGCGCTCTCAGAGCCGCCCATCTGCTCGTTCGCGAACCCAAGGGACTCATCAGTCTCGATTCCCTGCTTTTTCACGCCTGATACGACCTATTCCACCTGATTGACCGACATGAACGCACAGGACATCATCAACTACATCGCCAATTCCGAAAAGAAGACCCCCGTCAAGGTCTACGTGAATCTCACCGAACCCGTCGACTTTGCCGCCGCCGGCGCCAAGGTCTTCGGCGAAGGCCTCTCCCGCGTCGTCTTCGGCGACTGGACGAAGCTCGAACCGGTGCTCGCCGCCAATGCGGACAAGATCACGGATCTCGTGATTGAAAACGACCGCCGCAATTCCGGCGTGCCGACGCTCGACCTCAAGAACATCAAGGCCCGCATCGAACCGGGTGCCGTGATCCGCGAAAAGGTTGAAATCGGCGAAGGCGCCGTGATCATGATGGGCGCCGTCATCAACATCGGCGCCGTCATCGGCAAGGGCACCATGATCGACATGGGCGCCGTCCTCGGCGGCCGTGCCATCGTGGGCGACCACTGCCACATCGGCGCGGGCACCGTGCTCGCCGGCGTCGTCGAACCCGCTTCCGCGACCCCGGTCGTGGTTGAGGACAATGTCATGATCGGCGCCAACGCCGTCGTGATCGAAGGCGTGCGCATCGGCCGCAACGCGGTGGTCGGCGCCGGCGCCATCGTCATCAGCGACGTGCCGCCAAACGCCGTCGTCGTCGGCAATCCCACACGCGTCATTAAGATGAAGGATGAAAAAACCGAAGCTAAAACGGCTCTCGTGGACGCTCTGAGAAAGCTCTGATATTCTTCTTTTAACTGACATTTCTTGAAAGGCCGGATTTCCATCCGACCTTTTTTAATTAGCGTTAATCCTACCCATCCCCCATTAGGGGGAGGCGTAGCATTACCTAGGGAATACGCCGATCGGTTGAGAAAACCTCTATCAGTGCGTTTGAAATTTAATAATGCACGTCTATCGGTTCCTGCTGTACGATTTAGTCGTCACTTTTTGACAGTACCCTGTCAGTCCTACTTAGGAGACCCCTTATGAAAAAGACACTCTTTGCCGCCCTGTTGAGCATGAGCATCGCCGGCCTTTCCGCATCCGCGATGGCTGCGGAACCCATCGATCCCATCCAGCCTGTGAAGGTTGACAACCCGGCGCTTGTCGAACTCGGCAAAATGCTCTTTTTCGAACCCCGCCTTTCCCGTTCCGGCTTCATCTCCTGCAACAGCTGCCACAACCTCGCGACCGGCGGCGTTGACAATCTGAAGACCAGCATCGGCGACCGCTGGGCCCAGGGTCCGATCAACTCGCCGACGGTTCTGAACTCCTACGGCCAGATCGCCCAGTTCTGGGACGGCCGTGCGAAGACCCTTGAAGAACAGGCTGCCGGCCCGATCGCCAACCCGCTCGAAATGGCTTCCACGCATGAAATGGCCGTCAAGGTGATCGGTTCGATCCCGGGCTATGCCAAGTACTTCAAGGCCGCCTTCGGCGATGCCAAGGTCGACATGACCCGCATCACGGATGCCATGGCCGCGTTTGAAAAGACCCTCGTGACGCCGAACAGCCGCTTCGACCAGTGGCTCAAGGGCGACAAGAACGCCATCACGGCCGACGAACTCAAGGGCTACAACCTCTTCAAGGCCTCCGGCTGCACGATGTGCCACAACGGCGCTCAGGTCGGCGGTTCGTCCTTCCAGAAGATGGGCATGGTCCGTCCGTACAAGACCACGAACACGGCTGAAGGCGTCAAGGCCGTCACCGGCCGCGATCAGGACCGCATGACCTTCAAGGTGCCCATCCTCCGCAACGTCGAACTCACCTATCCGTACTTCCACGACGGTGAAGCCGCCACGCTCGAACAGGCTGTCGAAATCATGGGCGACGTCCAGCTCGGCAAGCGCTACACGAAGGAAGAAACCGCTCAGATCGTCGCCTTCCTGAAGACCCTCACGGGCGATCAGCCGAAGGTTGAATATCCGGTTCTCCCGCCGAGCGTCGCTGCGACCCCCGCCTTCAATCCGTGGGAACCTGCCAAGAAGTAATTCTGCGCAACTGAAGCCGGTTGTCTGACCGGACGACCCCGATGCGGCCCGCAGATCTGTCTGCGGGCCGTTTCCGTTGCACCGCTCTTGCGTTCCGGGTTTATCATGTGCCGCAGCGCCGGCACTGCGCCGACCGTGATCCTGCCTTCCGTTTTTTCGTCATGCAGCAGTATTTTGATTTCGAGCTCTGCGGACTTCGCCGCAGACTGCCTTTCGTCGAAGTTGCCGACAATCTGTGGCTCGCCTCCTTCGTCTGCCTTTCCGATACGGAGCTCGTGGGCGCAGCCGCGCCCGAGCTCGCCAGGCGGCTTCCCCCGGTCGACTATCTGATGACCGCCGAAGCCAAAGGCATCGCGCTCGCCTGCGAAATGAGCCGCATCATGGGAATGAAGGAATTCATTGTCGCCCGAAAGAGCCGCAAGCCCTACATGCAGAATGCCATTTCCTATTCGGCGCATTCCATCACGACTCAGAAGGAGCAGACGCTCTGGCTTGACGGCGTTGAAGCCGAAAAAATCCGGGGCCGGCGCGTGGCGCTCATCGACGACGTCATCGCAACGGGCGAGTCGCTCGCTGCCATTGAAAATCTGGCTGCGAGAGCCGGCGCACAGGTCGTCGCCCGTGCGGCGATTCTGGCCGAACTCGGCGCGGTGTCAAGAAAAGACATCATCTTCCTGAAGGAGCACTTCGTCTTCAGGCGCAATCCCGACGGAACCTTCCGTCCGATTCATTCGCTCGATGAAGCCTGAAGAAAGCAAGAATTAGAAAAGGAGCCGTTCTCTGCGAACCGGCTCCTTTTTCATATCTAGGGCGGGAAAGCAGTGCCCGCCGGGCACGTCAATCCTGCTGATATTCTCTGGAAAGCCATCGGGCAGCCGCCTCGGCCGCCCCTTCCTCGTCGCCGCGGCGAAAGGCTGCGAGCACCTCGCGGTCGGCCTCGAGCATGTCGGAAAACCAGACGGGTTCCAGTTCGTCCGTATGCTTTTCCAGATACTCCGCGGACTGGACGAGAAGCGAGGTGGCAAAGACCTGAAGCACCCGGTTTCCCGCCGCCTCGAAGACGGTCTGCCAGAAGCGGAGATGAAACTTCAGAAAGGCCTGACGGAATTCGACACAGCCCGTCATCTGACGGACGATGTCGGTGAGGAGCCCCAGATTGGCCGGCGTGATGCGGCGAACGGCGAGACGAATGAGATCGGTGTCGAAAAGCACGCGTGCTTCGGCAAGTTCGCGCACGTCGAAGCGCCCGATCTTCAGCTGATTCTCAATATGACGCGAGAGCTGCTCGGGCTGCGGCGACGTAATCGTCATGCCCTTTTTCTGCGTGCGTTCGACGATCCCCATCTGAGACAGCACGGCGAGCACCTGACGGACATGGTAGCGCGACACCTGAAACCGCTCGGCGAGCTTTGTTTCCGTGTCCATCTTGCCGCCCTCCCGGGCCTGCCGCAGCAGATGACTGTGTATGTCTCGAAAGAGGCTTTCCTCGTCCATATCGATCTCTTCAATTTGTCGACAGAGATTTTATCGAAAAACTGCTCCGCACAAGCCTGAACCCCTGTTCCGGCAGGCGTTTGCGGTTCGTCTTCGGTACGACGAAATCCATTTTCCCTTTCATTTCAACCATCTTTACATAGCACCCGCTTCTTGTCCGCCATCAAACAATTGCTCACTTTACTCATTATATTGTCGACAATATAAATATAATGTCAGCAACTAAAGAGGTATTGTCACTTCTTTTATTGATCTGACGAACAATTAGGAGAGCAGCCATGTCAAGTCAGGACAGCAAGAGCCGCAGCGGACGCTTCGATCTGCCGGCAAACGAACTCGTTGAAAACTTCAACGCCACCATCACTTTCGAGCAGCGCGTCTGCCCGTTCGACATTCAGGATTCTCAGGTTCATGCAACGATGCTGGCCCGCCAGGGCATCATCTCGAATGCCGACGCGCAGGCCATCTGCCGAGGTCTGACGGAAGTCGCCGAAGAAATCCGTCAGGGCAAATTCGTCTTTTCCGTCAAGGACGAAGACATCCACATGGCGATCGAAAAGCGAATGACCGAAATCATCGGGCCGGCAGGCGGCCGCCTACATACAGGCCGCAGCCGCAATGACCAGACGACGACGTCGACCAAGATGTACCTTCGCCATGAAATCCGTCAGGTTCAGAAGGCCATTCGCGAACTTCAGGCGGTCTTCATCAGAACTGCCGAAAAGAATGCCGACGTGATCATGCCGGGCTACACGCACATGCAGACAGGCCAGCCCATTCTGTTTGCGCACTGGATCATGGCCTTCTTCTGGATGCTCGAGCGCGACTTCACGCGCTTCTCCGACCTTTACCGCCGCATGGGCCGCTGCCCGCTCGGCTCCGCTGCGCTTGCCGGCACTGACTTCCCGATCGACCGCGAATACACCGCGCACCATCTCGGCTTTGACGGACCGACGGAAAACTCGATCGACGCGGTCTCGGACCGCGACCATATGGTCGAATTCAACGCCGCGGCCGCCATGTGCTACATGCACCTCTCCCGCCTTGCCGAAGAACTCGTAACCTTCTCCACCCAGGACTTCAAGTTCATCGAGCTCTCCGACGACTTCTGCACCGGCTCCTCGATCATGCCGCAGAAGAAGAACCCCGACATCGCCGAAAAGATCCGCGGCAAGACGGGCCGCATGTACGGCAATCTGATGGCGATCCTCACCATCATGAAGGGCATTCCGCTGGCCTACAACACCGACCTGTCCGAAGACAAGGAACAGGTCTTCGACTCCGTCGACACGCTGCTCCACAGCCTCGCCATCATGACGCCCATGGTGGACAAGATGACGGTCAACGCCGCAAAGATGCGCGCCAATGCGGATCTCGGCTATGCCAATGCCACCGACCTCGCCGACTATCTCGCGAAGAAGGGCATCCCCTTCCGCGAAGCGCACCACATCGTGGGCGCCATGGTCAACTACGGCATCAAGCATCAGAAGCGTCTCGACGACTTCACGATGGAGGAATACCGTCAGTTCTCCGACCGCATTGAAGAGGACATCCGTCACGAAATCAGTCTCGAAACCTGCGTCCGCGCACGCAAGTCCTACGGCGGCACGGCACCCGACATGGTGGCGCTGCAGATCGAACACGCCAGAGAAGCACTCGGCCGCGAAGCCGCCGAACTCGGTCTCTGATCCTCATCTACCCTCAGGCCGTCCGGCGCCTCGCCGGACGGCATTGAGCCGCAAACCCTCTTCGGACTCAAACCATGGAAACAGATCTGAATTTCTGGCTGCAGCTCTTTGCTGTCGCATTCTGCATCGGTCTCGGCGGACGCTTCGGCGGCATCGGCCTCGGCGCCGCAGGCGGTCTCGGCGTCTGCATTCTCGTCCTTCTTTTCGGTCTCAAACCGAGCTCTCCTCCGGTCTCTACCATTCTCATCATCGTCGCCGTCATTGCCTGCACGTCCGTGCTGCAGGGAGCCGGCGGCCTGGATCTGATGGTGCGCGTGGCTGAAAAAATGCTGAGAAAATGGCCGAAAGCCATTACTTTCGTCGCACCGTTCGTCTGCTCGTTCTTTGTCATCTTCGTCGGCACGGCTTATGTCGCCTTTGCGGTGTATCCGGTCGTCGCCGAAGTCGCCACGCAGGCACGCGTCCGACCCGAGCGTCCGATCGCCGCTTCGGTGATTTCCGCCGGCATCGCCGTGGTCGCCTCGCCGATGTCAGCCGCCACCGCCGCGCTCATCGCATCGCTCACGCCCTACGGTGTTTCGCTCGTCGACATCCTGCTGATTTCCGTTCCGGCCTTCCTTTTCGCCACGTTCTGCACCTGCCTGTCCGTCTACTGGCGCGGCACCGAACTGGAAAACGATCCGGAATTCCAGCGCCGCGTCGCCAACGGCGACTTCCAGGACCTCGTTCCCAAGAAGACGGAAAAGGCCGAGATCATCCCGAAATCCGTCAAGCTTTCCGTCGCCGTCTTCGCTGCAGGCGTCGCCTGCGTGCTGATGCTCGGCTCCATGAAGGGTCTTCTCCCGCACTGGACCAATGCGGCGGGCAAGGTGACGACGCTGCCGATCCCGAACCTCATTCAGATGGTCATGCTCGCCTGCGCGCTCTTCATCATCATTCTGTGCAAGGTGCCCTCTCACAAGTTTGCCGACGGCTCGGTCTTCCGTGCGGGTCTCATCGGCGTGGTCGGCGTCTTCGGCGTTTCGTGGCTGACCGGCACGTTCTTCGACGCCTATCATGATCAGTTCGTGACGCTCTTCAAGACCATGGCGGAATCCACGCCGCTTCTCTTCGGCGTCGTTCTGTTCTTCTTCTCCGCCGTGATTCTGAGCCCGTCCGCGACGGTCGTCGCACTGATGCCGCTCGGCGCCGCCATCGGTATTCCGCCGCTTCTGCTCGTGGCGCTCTACCCCGCTACCTGCGGCGACTTCCTGATCCCGGGCGGCGCTCAGATCGGCTGCTGCTCCTTCGACCGAACCGGCACGACGCATCTCGGCAGCTGGGTGCTCAATCACTCCTATCTGCTCCCCGGCTTCGTGCACGTGATTTCGGGCGTAGCGGCCGGCTATCTGATCTATTCACTGATCTGATCCCGGCAGCCGCCTTCACAGACTGAGGCGCAGGCCGAATGCCCGGCAGAGTCCCTGCCGGGCGTATTTTTCAGTCTTATAATTAAATGATTCTCATTCCCATATTGATCCCATCATTCATCATGATCAAAACCACGCTGAAGGTCGAAGGCATGGCCTGCGAAATGTGCGAATCCCACGTCAACGACGCCGTGCGCCGACTGCTCGGTCCTGTCAAAGTCGTTTCCTCGCACCGTCGAGCGGAAACCGTGATCTGGAGCAATACGCCGCCCGATGCTGAAGCGCTTCGCGCCGCCGTCGGCGCCACGGGCTACACCCCGGGAGAATGCCGCTGCGAAGAAGCCCGTCCGGACGGCCTGCTCGCCAGGCTTCGCGGCTTCTTCGGCGGATGACCTCACGCAGTATTCCGCATTCTCCTGAGGACGGTCAGCGTCTTTGACGCCGCTTTGACGGGGCATTGACACGGATTTGACAGGGACACCGACATACTCACAGTGTTGAAATGTCTCCCGGAATCCGTCCATGCTCCGTCAGCTCCTTCGCACGCGCCGAGAAGAGCCTTGCGCCTCCGCTCCCGCCTGCAGCTCCGAACTGCCTTCCGTCTTCTTCACGCTGATCGTTCCTGCGGCGCTGCTTGCGCTTTTGATCGTCTCTCCTCCGCACGCGCTCGACCTTTCCGTTGCCCGGCTCTTCTACGCCGACGGCTGGCCGTGGCATTCGAATCCGGACGTCGTTTTTTGGCTTCACAAGGCGCCGAAAGCCGTGCCGGCCGTCATCGGGCTTCTCGCGCTCGGCTGGTGCGCGACGAAGCTTGCCCAGGGACGGCATCTTCTGACGGATGACGGCTGCCGCCGGGCGCTCTGCATCTTCACGTCGATGGCGCTCTGCGGCATCGCCGTCTGGTGGCTCAAGGGTACGACGGGCGTCGCCTGTCCGTGGAATGTCGAGGCCTTCGGCGGTTCCCGCAGCGTCACGGACCCGGTCTTCTCCCTGAGCTTTGCCCCCGGGAACTGCTGGCCTGCGGGTCATGCCGGCACAGGCTTCTGTCTTTTTGCGCTTTACTTCTCGCTTTGCGGGATCCGTCCGCGCCTTGCACGGGCGGCCCTCGTATTTGCCCTCCTGTTCGGAACGCTCTGCGGCGGCGTGCGCGTCATGCAGGGCGCGCACTTCGTCTCGCACGTCGCCGCCTCGGCGCTCATCGACTGGATGATCTGCGGCGCCGTCGCCGCGCTCTTTCTCGGAAATGCAGGACGAGAACGGATGCGTCTCTCGACGGCGGCGTTCGTGCTCTTCACGGCCTTCTGGTGGACCGTCGTTTTCGACGCGCCGCTCTTTCGCGACCTCACGGTGAAGACGGCGGACTTTTCCTGGTCTGCGAGAAGCCTCGCCATGACCGCTGCGCTTTACGGCGCGCTTTTTGCCGTCGGAGCAGCACTCGCAACGGCGCTCACCCTGTTCCCGAAAACGCTTTCCCGCGCGCTGTTCATACTGCTGACGGCCGCCGGTGCCGCCGCCATGTCGGGCGGGCTGCTCTACGGCATGTCCTTATCGGTACAGCTTCGCCGCGCCAGCAATGCTCCTCTACCGATCATACCTAATGTATGATCCCTGAG
>JAGBFJ010000090.1 GCA_017936545.1 Sutterella sp. | reverse complement strand
CGGGGTTGTAATGCAGGCTGACGAGAATGCTGCCAAGTGCGTCCTCGCAAGATTTTATGACACCGAAATCACGCGGTATATGTCCAAGGATGAGGTGAAACAGATTCTCCTGCAGAGGGCTTCCGGTGCTACTGAGCATCAGAAGGCTCTAGTTGGCCGAGACTCTTCTCGGACTCAACAGAGTGCGGATAAGTCAATGAAAACCCAAAATGAGCAATTTTGAATAGGTTTTATTGAACAGTATCTACGTTCATTCGGTCCCGGCATTCTCGGGGCTTCCGCCGCCATCGGCGGCTCCCACCTCGTTGCCTCGACTCAGGCAGGCGCGCTCTACGGATGGGCGCTGGCCTGGTTCATTCTCGCCGTCAATCTTTTGAAGTATCCGTTCTTCCTGGCCGGACCCGCCTACACGGTCTATGCCGGAGAAAGTCTGGTCGCCGGCTACGGACGGCTCGGCAAAGGCTACGTCTGTCTGCTCTGGGCACTTGAAGTCTTCGGCGGCATCACTAGCGTCGCCGCCTGCTGCGCCTTCAGCGCGGCCATCGTCCTCTTCGTCTTCCCGTCGCTTTCCATGCCCGCCGCCTGTGCAGCCGTCATGGCGGCCGCCGTTCTGGTCATTCTTTTCGGACGCTACCGGCTTCTCTCCGCAGTCTCGAAAGCGCTCGTCGCCCTGCTCTCCCTCATCACGATTCTCGCCGTGGCGGTCTACGCCGGCGAGGCGCCTGCAGGCCCCGGTGGTGCTGCGCATTCAGATCTTTCTCCCTGGACCTTCGCCTCGCTCGGCTTTCTCGTGATGACGGCTGGATGGATGCCCTGCCCGCTGGATCTCTCCGCCATTCAGTCCGTCTGGGTCACCTGTCAGCAGCGCCGCGACTGCTCTTCTCGCCGTCGTCTTTCTGGCGCTCGGCGCGCTGATGATGCACGCCTCCGGTCAGGTGCCGGCCAAAAACGGCGCAGCCTTCACGGCTCAGCTGATCGGCATGTACGAAACCGCGGTCGGCAGCTGGTCCCGGCCCTTCCTGGCCCTCATGGCATTCGCCTGCATCTGGGGGACGACGATCACGGTTCTCGACGGCTATGCCCGCGTCATCGGCGTCTGTCAGCAGCACATCCGCAGTCTTCCCGAAGACCCCGCCTCTTCGGCCTTTGCGGTCTGGGTGCTGATTCAGGCAACGCTCGGTCTCGTGCTCATTCTGTTCTTCCGCAGCGAAATGCTCGTTCTGCTGAAGTTCGCCATGATTTCCGCCTTCTGCACGACGCCGCTTCTTGCCTGGCTCAACTACCGCCTGATGACCGGACCGTTCGTGCCCTCCGCCAAGCGCTTCGGTCCTCTGATGCGTCTCTGGAGCCTGGCCGGCCTCGTCTTTCTATTCGGCTTCCTGGCGCTCTTTCTTGTCTGGCTCTTCAGTGCGCAGTCCTGAACGGCGCCAGCTGACGGCGTGAAGAACCTCTATGCGATTTCCGGCCCGGTGTCAGCCTCGCCAATCGCGGTACCGGAATCGCATGCTTTCCAATGCTGAGCGGCTTCGTGCGCAGGATTTCGGCATCCAATGCCTTCAAATACCATACGCGCAGGTGCAGAAAATATTCGGTAAACGTCCTCGGCGGATCTGACAATTTGCCATTTCCAGTCTCCGGTCAATATGCGTGAATCTGAACACCCGGGATCGTTGTCTTCTTAAGCTTAGATCCCACTTCAGAGTCCGAACATGAAGGCGGGTTGACATGATGAGGAAAAGCGGCGGGCAGATTCAATAGAGCGCCGATCTGCCCGGTCAGTCGCTCCAAGTTCAATCCACTTTCGTCCAGCGCGACACGCAGAGGAAGAGCTTCTTCATGTCGAGGGGCTTGCTCAGGCAATCGTTCATTCCGGCCTTCTTCACGATGATGCTTTCTTCCGTGAAGGCATTGGCCGTCAGCGCCACGATCGGCAGGGTCTTCAGATCGGGACGGTCCTTGGCACGGATCTGTCTCGAAGCTTCAAGTCCGTCCATTACGGGCATCTGAATGTCCATGAAGACCATGGCGAAATGACCCGGCTCCGCTGCTTCGACCATGTCCAGTGCCTCACGGCCGTTGGCGGCGCGCTCCGCAGTCACCCCCATAAAGGCAAGGAATTCAACCGCCACTTCGGCGTTGATGTCATTGTCTTCGACGACAAGCACGTGGACGCCGGCCATCGCTGTTTCGTCAAAGACCGTTTCTTCTGCCTGCTCCGTCTTTGCTTCTGTGGTTACGGGTTCGAACGGGATGTCGATGATGATGTCTGTACCTCTGCCGATCTCGCTGGTCACACTGATATGACCCTGCATCATATCGACGAGACTCTTCGTGATCGAAAGCCCGAGTCCGACGCCCGCCACCCGGTTGACGGCCGAATCGATCGCACGCTCGAAAGGCTGGAACAGGCGCTTCTTCAGATTCTCATCCATGCCGATACCGTTGTCGGCACAGCGGAAGCGATAAATGTTCCGTCCGCCCTGTTCAAACTGCGATAGAGACAGATCGATACGGCCATCCGATCGGGTGTACTTCACGGCATTGGTGAGAATGTTGAGAACAACCTGCCTCAGACGCGACGGGTCGGCCGACACGACGGGATCGTCGATGATACCGACGGTGAGTGTCAGCGTCTTTCCGTCGGTAATACTGTTCGCGGCCATCATGTCGCGAAGCTCGGCCATCATGTCGGGCAGATTCACTGGTTCTGATATCAGCGTCATCTTGCCGCTTTCTATGCGGCTCATGTCGAGCACGTCGTTCACGATGCCGAGGAGAAGCCGGCAGGCCTGATCGATCTTTTTAAGCGAATCCACCACGCGCTCCGAGTCCTTCATCGATCGCAGCGCAATCGCCGTCATACCGGTAATGGCATTGAGAGGCGTTCGCATATCGTGCGTCATATTGGAGAGAAACCGGCTCTTGGCCTCGCTCGCACTGTAGGCCTGCATCTTTTCCTGAATGAGCGCGTTTTCCCTGCGCTGACTCGCGAGCTGAACATGAAACCAGAGTCCCATGAAAACGCCCACGCCGAGACAGCAGATGAGAATAAGAAGAAACGCACGGTATAGGAAGCCCGATGCGTCCCCGCGTAACGCTGATTCCGGCACGATGCCCACCAAGCTCCAACCGTTCTTCTGAAAGAGCGGCACCATGAACATTACTGCAGGATTCCCTTCGACCGTACGCACGCTGAGCACCGTCGAACTCGCGCCGATGAGAAGACCCGAACGCATATTGGCAGCATCGCTCCCGACTTCGATGAAGTCGCTCATTCTGTGCATCGTTCGGTTGCCGCCGCGAGCAGAACGCATGACGATTTCGCCTGCGGCATCAACGACGTAGATGCCGCCTTCAAGTCTCCCGAAAGCGCCGACCATCTGTCTGGTAAAGGCGTTAACCTCGTATTCACGCGACAGCCAGAAGCGTCTCCCGTCGGGCAGACTGCCCCTGGCCCAGAGATTGAAGACCCGCATGCCGTTGACGGAGCTGATATGAGGGCTGACGATGCCGAATTCACTCTCAGATTTCACCAACGCCTTGCAGACGCCGGCATCAATGCCCGCCGATTTGGCACAGCCATCATCCGTATAGAGTGTGACGATGCCGTACACGCGGGACATCGGCAGCGGAACCGCTTCATCTGCGGCAAGCTCTTTTATCAGTGTTTTTATGCGTGCCTCAATGTCGCTCAGGTCGCGTGCAAAACTCGTTCCGAGCGACTGACCGATGCTGTGAACCGTTTCTGAGTACGTTTGCAGACTGGCTTCCATGAGGGCTCGGTCGACATAACGCACGAATCCCCACGCACTCAACCCCATCAAAAAGAGGGCAACGATCGAAAAGGCGAGCAGACCCTTGGTGCTGGTTTTCATCTGGCTTCAGCCTCCCTTAGGGATGTTCTGATTAAGCCGCAGTTTTCCTCTCAAGGGTGACTGCGGTTTTTTTGAAAAATCGGATATTGCGAGTCAGTCTCATCTATATCCCTCCAAATCACTAAAAATGGCTCCAGATCGAGCGTTTGACGCCCTATCGGCGGCTATTTCGCGAATTTTGGTCACACTGCCCCCTTTAACCGCGCCTTCAGACACGCGAACGTCAGCAGGTTCGCCAGACCGCACAGAGTAAGCAGACGATTCGTGTTCTTGGCG
>JAGBFJ010000089.1 GCA_017936545.1 Sutterella sp. | reverse complement strand
GATAGAGGTCGGCCGGCCAGGCGAGTTCTTCGGCGTGGCTGCCGCGCATCACGGTGTAGTGCGTGACGCCGGAGTCGAACCACACGTCGAGAATGTCGGTGGAGCGAACGTAGTTCTTTGCTTCATCGGCAGGCAGGAAGTCTTCGGGCTTGGCGGTCGCCCAGGCTTCGATGCCCTTCTGTTCGACGAGCTTCGCCACTTCTTCCATGATTTCGAGTGTACCGGGATGCAGTTCGCCCGTTTCCTTGTTCATGAAGAAGGGAAGCGGCACGCCCCAGTTGCGCTGACGCGAAATGCACCAGTCCGGACGGTTTTCGATCATCGCGTAGAGGCGGTTGATGCCCCAGCCCGGGAAGAACTTCGTGGCCTTCACGCCTTCGAGCGCGGCTTCGCGAAGCGTCTTTTCCTGAGCCGGACGGCCGAGCACGCCCTTCGTGTCGGCCGTGGGCGCATCCATGCGGACGAACCACTGGTTCGTGGCGCGGTAGATGAGCGGCGTCTTGTGGCGCCAGCAGTGCATGTAGCTGTGAAGGATCGAGCCGTGCGAAAGCAGGTTGCCCGCCACGTTGATGGTGTCGCAGATCTTCTCTGCGGCCGCCCAGACGTTCAGACCGCCAAAGAGCGGCAGGTCCTTGGAATACGTGCCGTCGCCGAGAACCGGAGTGAGCACTTCGTCGTTCGTCATGCCGTGCTTCTTGCAGGAGACGAAGTCGTCCACGCCGTAGGCGGGCGAAGAATGCACGATGCCCGTGCCGGCCGTCGCGTCGACGTAGTCGGCGAGATAGACGGGCGAGAAACGGTCGTAGCCGGCGTCGATGCGGCAGAGCGGGTGACGGAAGCGGACGAGTTCGAACTTGTCGCCCTTGGCCGTGGCGACGAGCTTGCCTTCAAGACCGAAGCGCTTGAGGGAGTCTTCCGCGAGACCGCAGCCGAGCACGAGGAGACGGTCGCCCGTGTCGTAGAGACCGTAGTCGAACTCGGGGTTCATGTTGAGCGCCTGGTTCGCGGGGATGGTCCACGGCGTCGTCGTCCAGATCACGGCGAAGCAGGGCTTTTCAAGCTTCAGACCGAAGATTTCCTCGACGCGGCTCTTGTCTTCTTCGGCCAGTTCGAACGCCACGTCGATCGTGTGGCTCTTCTTGTCCTTGTATTCGACTTCGGCTTCGGCCAGCGCGGACTGGCAGTCGAAGCACCAGTTGACAGGCTTGAGGCCACGGTAGACGTAGCCCTTTTCCACCACCTTGGCGAGCGCGCGGATTTCCTGCGCCTCGTTGGTGAACTTCATCGTGCGGTACGGATTTTCCCAGTCGCCGAGCACGCCCAGACGCTTGAAGTCGGCGAGCTGCAGCTTGCTCTGTTCGAGCGCGTATTCGCGGGCGAGGCTCTGCATCTTGTCGACGGGGAGATTCTTGCCGTGCTGCTTTTCAATCTGAACTTCAATCGGCATGCCGTGGCAGTCCCAGCCCGGCACGTACGGGGCCTGGAAGCCCTCGAGAGTCTTTTCCTTCAGGATCATGTCCTTCAGGATCTTGTTGACGGCGTGGCCGACGTGAATTGTGCCGTTGGCATAGGGCGGTCCGTCATGCAGAATGAACTTTTTGGCGTCGCGCCTGGCGTCGATGATGCGCTGATAAATGTGCTTCTGATCCCATTCGGCGATCCAACCCGGTTCACGCTTGGCGAGGTTGCCTCGCATCGGGAACGGGGTATCGGGAAGGTTGAGCGGATATTTCTTGGTATCGGCGGTCGAACCGGCTTCGTTTGCCATATTTAAAACTCCTGGCCCCCTCGGGCTCTTCAGGTTGACTGTGCGATCAGCGGGCCTTTACAGCATCTGCTCCGCGGGGGAGCATCCCAGAATCCGGCGGGCCCGCTCGGCGTCGTTCCGGATGGCGGCCCTGAGTTCCTCAAGGCCGGAAAACTTTTTCTCACCGCGAAGGCGCTCGATGAATTCCACCTGGATGAGCCGTCCGTAGACGCTGCCCGTCCAGTCGAAGACATGCGTTTCGAGAAGCCAGCGGCCGTCGGCGGCCACGGTCGGCTTGACACCGATCGAAGCGACGCCGTTCTGCACGGCGGCGCCGAGGCCGTGAATCCTCACTGCGTAGACGCCCGATACGGCGGGACGCGCCCGGCTGCCGGGAGGAATCGGCGCCAGATTGAGGGTCGGAAAACCCAGTCTGCGTCCGAGTTCCGCGCCGTGAATGACGCGGCCCGTCATGCTGAAGCGGCGTCCGAGCATGAGGCTCGCCTCATACAGATCACCTTCGGCCAGCGCTGCGCGCACGCGCGTCGAGCTGACGCGTTCTCCTTGGTGCAGGAATGTCGGGGCAATCGAGAGTTCGTAGCGGTAAGCCGATGAGAGTCTCTTGAGAAGAGCCGCATCGCCCCGGCGGTCTCCGCCGAAGCGGAAATCCTCGCCTACCGTCAGCCAGCAGGTCTGAAGACCTTCGGACAGAATGTCGCGCACAAAGGCCTCGGCGTCGAGCGAGGCGAGACTTTTGTGAAAGGGCAGAATGTAGATGCGCTCGATGCCCGTTTCAAGAATGCGGAGCACCTTGTCGTAGAGCGTCGAGATGCGGGTGAGCTCGCCGCCGCGTCCGAAGAAGTCTCTCGGATGCGGTTCGAACGTCACGACGGAGGGCACGAGACCGCGGGCTTCGGCAGCTTCGCGGACGTGCTCGAGGATCGCCTGATGTCCCGTATGCACGCCGTCGAAATTGCCGATGGCAACGGCAGACGGACGGGCGAGAAGAGGGTGCGGCAGACCTCGGAAAACATGCATGGCTCAGAGTGCTCTGTTACGATATGAGAATTCCCGATTATACGAAAAAAGGCGCGCCTTCCTCGGTTGGACGCGCCTCTCTTTGGTTTAGAATGGGCGCCACTATGCAGAACATCGTAATTCTTATCTCCGGCCGCGGCAGCAACTTCGAGGCGATCCTTCGCACGAGCCGCGAGGAACACTGGGAAACCGCCTGCGGCGCCCGCATCGCCGCCGTCATTTCCAACCGTCCTCTGGCCGCCGGTCTGGATATCGCCCGCTCTGCGGGCATCGACGCCGTCGCAATGGACCACAAGGCCTATCCGACGCGCGAAGCCTTCGAAGCGCAGCTGGCCGAGGAAATCCGGCGATATGATCCGGCCGTGATCGTGCTGGCGGGCTTCATGCGCGTGCTGACCGAAGGTTTCGTGAAGCAATTCGAGGGCAAGATCCTCAACATTCACCCGGCGCTTCTGCCGCTCTTCCCCGGTCTTGACACGCATCAGCGTGCAATCGATGCCGGCTGCCGCGTTCACGGTTCGACCGTGCATTTCGTGACCCCGGTTCTCGACGGCGGCGCCATCATCGGTCAGGCCGTTGTGCCCGTGCTGCCGTCGGACGATGCCGATACGCTCGCGCACCGCGGACTTGTCTATGAACATCAGCTCTATCCGAAGTGCGTGCGCGCCGTGGTCGAAGGCCGTGTGAAGGCCGAGGACGGCCGTGCGGTCATGGACGACGAAACGGCCCGTTCGCTGACGATTTTCGGCGCATAAGGCGCCTTAAGAACACTGTGACCTGCGGCCTGCACCGCAGGATCAGGGAAGAAAGTGCGGTTTTCAAGCAGAATGCCGCGCTTTCTTTTTGAAATGCAAGAGATTTTATATGTCTGAAACCAAATTCCCGAAGCGTCGCGCCTTTGCGATGCAAAAGCCCCGTCACACGGACCGCGCCGATGCGCCCAAGCGCACCGAACGTCAGCGCGCCGCCGACAAGCGCCGACGCGAAGAAGCCCGTGCTCAGGGCGGCTACGCGAAGGGCCCGAAGACCCCTGAAAAGCGCATGACGCCTCTCGCTCCGGGTCAGGTCCGCATCACGAGCCTGATCGTCGACGAACTGACCCGAGCACTCGGCGTCATTCTCAAGCTCGACGGCCCGGCCGATGTGCTGATGAAGCTTTTCTTCAAGAGCAATCCCCGTCTGGGCATGCGCGACCGCGGCATCATCGCCGAAGGCATCTACTATGCGCTGCGTCACTACGCTTCGCTTCGCTGGACCATGCGTCCGGTGCATCCGGACCGCGCGCCCCGTCTGGCCGCCCTTGCCGTTCTGGCCCGTCAGCACGGCATCGAAGCGCTGCCGTCGGCCTCGATCGGCCCCGAAGAAAAGCCGCTTCGCAACGTGCTGGCCGCCGACGTGACGAAGGCGCCCGCCCACGTGCAGGCCGAACTTCCTCAGTGGCTCTATGATCTGATCGAAGCGCAGTATCCCGATTCCGACGTGCTTTATCCCT
>JAGBFJ010000088.1 GCA_017936545.1 Sutterella sp. | reverse complement strand
TTTTCAAATAGACCGATGGTCAGCACTCAAATGCGTAGGAAGACCTACGGTCCTCCTCGTCCGCGTAAAAAGGACAAAGCTAAGGGGACGGGCACTACCTCTCAAGGGGTATCAAGCACGTAACAATGCGAAGAGGCAAAACTTTTTGTCGGGCGGTCTCCTCAAAGCAGAATCCGTCGTACTGCGATGCCAGCTCCTCGAAAAGTGCCTCAGGCGTCGTGGAAAGCACTTCCGCCGCATAGGTCAGATGCTCTCTGAAGTAGGTCCGAACATCATCATGAGTGTATCCCAGCAGCGCTCCGTAGTTCGGAGACAGCGAAATATCGGACAGATTGTTCAGTTCGGAGAAAATATCGGGTTTGGTGATGCCTGTGATGAACAAAAATCTGATCGAGACATCGTTGGATTCGAGGATTGCGAAAAACTCAGACAGTGCATTTCGGATTGCACAGAAACGTTCGGGATCATCCCGACAAACAGTCAGCGGCGCATCGTATTCATCAACCAAAATGACCAATGAATAACGTGGGACTGTCTGCATCCAGTCCGACAGCTGGCGAAGCAGAGAAAAGCTGCTGTTCGGGTCAAACCCGAATCCGATCTTGGAAAAACTGCTGGCAAGCAGCTCTTCGAATTGTTTGGTGAACTGGTGACAATCAGAAAACTGCCTGATCGTGGAAAAATCCAGTCGAACAACAGAATCGGCTGACTTGTCCTGCCAAAGATGCTCGATCGCCAATCCCTGAAAATCTGCCGTACCGTGTCTGAACAACGACTCAAAAGCGGAAATCAGCAGGGACTTGCCGAATCGCCGAGGACGTACGAGCAAGAAGCGCCCTTTCTGCTCTGCGAGTTCGAAAATCTGTTTCGTTTTATCGACATAAATCTGATCTGCCTGACGCAGTGCTGCGAAATCCGATGTTCCCAACGGCAGCTGTTTAACCGCTCCGATTTGCACATACCCTCCCGAAAGCGTTCATTTTAACGAAGGCCTCCCGAGTCAAATTGATCTTCACACGGCACAACATCCCGTGTTCAGAAAACCCTTTTTTTCCCATACGAAGATCACACCCTAAGGGCTGTGGAACCGATCGATATGAGTTCGTCAAAGCCTTCAGCCTCCGAGGGCGGTTCGGCCTCCCAGCGTGCGAACATCTTGGCCACAGCCTCGGGCGGCACCTTCTTCATCGGCCGAGCCTTCATGCGGCGGACGAGCTCGTCAAGCGAAGGCGGTTCCAGAACAATGCCCTTCACCGAGAATCCAGCGGCGTGAAGCTCTCTGAGAAGCGGAATGCGGCCTTCTGCAGCAAGCAGATTCGTCATGTCGATAACGAAGGAACGCCTGGCAGCAATCAGCCGGGCCTTTCTCTTCGCCAGCGCCTCGGACGCCCGGTCCGCCGCCTCAGCCCATTTCTCGTAGTGGCCGTGCGTGACGTGCATGATCTCATCGTCGAACGACAGCACAGGCAGAGCCGACAGTTCGGGATGCGATGCAACGTAGGTGCTCTTGCCGGCGTAGGGCACGCCGATCATGAGCCAGACAACAGGACGGCCGTCTTCGGTCAAAACCTTCTCCTTGGATACACACCGGACCGTCCTATTATCCGGCGTCTGCCGCGAACCCACAAAAAATCCGCGGCCCGGACATCTGAAGATATCCGGGCCGCAGGCTTTCAGAGGAGAGAAAAGAAGACGTTATTCAACGCGTTCGCCGTGCTGGGACAGGTCGAGACCGATCATTTCGTCTTCAGGCGTCACGCGGATACCGATCAGCTTGTCGACGATGAAGAGAATCACCCAGCTCATGACGCCGCCGTAGACCAGAGTGGCGACCACGGAGAGAGCCTGAATGCCGACCTGCGTCCACATCGGAAGCATTTCCGTGCCGGTCACCGCGGCGGAGGCGAAGAAACCCGTCAGAATTGCGCCGAGAATGCCGCCCACGCCGTGCACGCCGAAAGCGTCGAGCGAGTCGTCGTAGCCGAGCTTGTACTTGAGAATCGTCGCGGACCAGAAGCAGAGCACGCCGGCAAGAAGACCGATCAGCAGAGCCGGCATCGGTTCGACGAAGCCCGACCCCGGGGTGATGGCGACGAGGCCCGCCACTGCGCCCGAAATCATGCCGAGAACGGAAGGCTTGCCGCGGATGATCCACTCGGCCGCCATCCATCCTACGAGGCCGGCGGCAGCCGCAATCTGCGTCACGAGCATGGCCATGACCGCGCGTTCGTTCGAGGCGAGACCCGAACCGCCGTTGAAACCCATCCAGCCGATCCACAGAACGGCCGCGCCGATCACGGCAAGCGTGAGGTTGGAGGGCGCCATGCTTTCACGGCCGTAGCCGCGGCGCTTGCCGAGCATGAGGCAGCCGACCAGACCGGCGATGCCGGCGTTGATGTGCACGACCGTGCCGCCCGCATAGTCAAGCGCGCCGAGGTTGAAGAAGTAGCCGTCGCCCGCCCAGACCCAGTGGCAGATCGGCGCGTAGACGGCCAGACTCCAGACGATCATGAAGACGAACATGGCGGAGAACTTCATGCGGCCCGCCCAGCTGCCGGTGATGAGCGCGGCGGTCAGCACGGCAAACGTCATCTGGAAGAAGACGAAGAGAAGTTCGGGAATGGTGCCCGAGAGCGTATTGATGCCGATGCCGGCGAGCCCCGCTTTGGAGAGACTGCCGAGGAAGGCGTTGCCTTCGGCGAAGGCGAGCGAATAGCCGATGAGAAACCAGAGCACGGAGAGCGCGCCGCCGATGGCGAGCGACTGGGCGATCGTGCCGAGAATATTCTTTTTGCGAGCCATGCCGGCGTAAAAGAGCGCGATGCCGGGAATCGTCATGAAGAGAACAAGAATGGTCGAGACCATCATCCATGCCGTGTCGGCCTTGTCAAGCTGCGGCTCGTCGCCCGCCAAGGCGGGAAACGCACAGAGGCCGAGCGAAGCCGCAAACGCCGCTCTGCGGAAAAAGTCAGTGCAGGTCATCAGAGTGCCTCATCGTCGGTTTCGCCCGTGCGGATGCGAAGCACGGACAGCAGTTCGGTCACGAAGATCTTGCCGTCGCCCACCTTTCCGGTATTGGCCGCCTTGCGGATCGCCTCGACGATGCCGTCGACCATTTCATCGGCAACGGCGACTTCGATCTTGAGCTTGGGCAGGAAGTCAACGACGTATTCCGCGCCGCGGTAGAGCTCGGTATGACCGCGCTGGCGGCCGAAGCCCTTGACTTCCGTGACGGTGAGACCGCTGATGCCGGCATCGGACAGCGCCTCGCGCACGTCGTCGAGCTTGAAGGGCTTGATGACTGCAGTGATGAGTTTCATGGTATCTCCTGTGCTTTTATCGATAGAGAGAGCCCCCCGAGGGAAGGGCTTCCGACCTTTAATGAGCACAGGGCGTGCCAAAGCGAAGGCGCTGAGCGATGCGCCTGAAGACTTGTGCCGAAACGCAGGCGAAGTGAGGCAAAGGCCCTAGGAGAGAGGGAAACCGAAGCAAACGCGTGCACGAAGACTGCTCAGGTAAACTTCGGCGCGCACCGCCGGAGTGCACCTGAGGCAGGCGGCAGCGCCCGACGTCAGAGCTCGTTGGCGAGTTCGATCAGATTGCCGTCGGGATCGCGCAGATAAATCGACATGAGCGGCCGGCAGGCGCCCGTTCTCAGCGCGGGTTCGGTGCATTCGATGCCGGCAGAGAGCAAGGCGCGTCTTGCTTCGGCCACCGGTTCGTCGATGAGAAAGCAGAGATCGGCGGAACCGGGCGTCGGACGGCGGGCAAAAGGTGCAATTTCGGATCCCGCCTGATGGAGATTGATTTTGGCGCCGCCGAAGCGAAGGGCCCGGCGGCCCTCTCCGAAAGTCACGGCCTCCATGCCGAGATGGCGGCTGTAGAAATCCGACGTGCGGTCGGGATCAGCAACGGTAAGAACCAGATGATCGAGAGAACGGACAGCGGGCAAGGCGAACTCCTCAGAATGACTGCCAGTAGGAGCGCACGTCGCGCGAACGGATCACCGAGCCGGATTTTTCCTCCATAGCGGCCAGATAGCCGTCGGCGTCGGCCAGAAAGCCGATCGGGTAAGAAGCGACGAAACGATCGCTCCTCAGGATGCCCTCATCGCGCCACTGCTTGAGAATCCGATCAAGCCAGCCGAGCGAGCAGCCGACGACGTCCTTCACGCTCTCTCGCGTGAGAATCTTCGGCGAAACGACGCGATCGCCTTCGATATGTCCGAAATAGAAGGACCAGGCAAGAAGAAAGATTTTGAGCGCGGCATCGGACTTCTGAAGCAAGGTGCAGGCGAACGCCAACCGGTCGGACAGCGCCGAGAGCTCGCACTGAAGCACCAGAAGACGGAAAAGGTCGGTATCCCGCTCGACGACAGAGAGAAAATCCTTCTGATCGCACCAGACGATCTCGGTCGGCACGAGCGCTTCATAACGGCCGACGGCCGGACGGTGCGAAAAGATGTTGAGATTTCCGGTCGCCAGATTGCCGGGACCGGCCAGACCGATATGGTTGTCGGACTGCGTGCCGTAGTCGCCGAGTTTTCGGGCCACCATCCCTTTTCTGACGACGGCGATGCGGGAAACGGGTTCACCGGTGCCGTAGATGCGCTCATGGGGCTGCAGCACGGCAGTGCGGCCGACATTGAGAATCACGCGCTCGAGCTCCGGATGAAGCGGCGGACAGATCCAGGGCATAAGCGGCAGTCTGTAGATGTAGTCAAGCGCCGGCAGGCGTC
>JAGBFJ010000087.1 GCA_017936545.1 Sutterella sp. | reverse complement strand
GCTCCGCCACGGTCTGCAGAAACGCCTCGGACTGCCGGACGAGGGCCTTCACGCACTGAGGTCCGTGCGGGCGGCCTTCGAAGGCCTCGGGCCATACCGTGAGCTGCAGAAAAGGCGCTGTGCTTCGCAGATCGAGTCCTGACGCGGCCAGCCACTTAAGAACGCGGGGCACGGCCGTCCCGCGGTCGATCTGCGCGGAGGTGAGAAGCCCCCGCGGGCGCATCAGCGCCCCGGAGTCGCGCCCGCCGTCCTCGGGTCCGAAGCCGGGCATCAGAACAAGCAGCACGCCGCCCGAGAGGTTTTCGGGCGTATCGGCGGCAGCGGGCGGATTGAATCGCAAGACGGTCTCCTTATCGGCGGAACAGAGCGCCCGCATCGGGAATGAAGGATGCTTCGGCCGCCGGGTCAGAACCGGCCTGCTCCGAAATCCGGAGAGACGTCAAAAAAATTCGTCCTTTGCGGAAATTGACGGCACAATCGCTGAAGATGCACCGGGGCGCGGAAAAATTGTAGTCTGATGCCGTCCGTACGGACAACTCTCGGCATCAGCGGTCCCCTAAACCGCATTGCAGCGCGCTCTCTTTCATCCGCAACCTTCCGGCGGAAACAGAAAGGGCGCCGTCAGCCCGACCGCGCCCTCTCTCGTTTCCCTGGGAAATCACTTATCCGTCAATGCCGAGCTCCTGGATCTTGCGCGTGATGGTGTTGCGCCCGAGTCCGAGCTTCTGCGCGGCATCGATTCGGCGGCCATGCGTCACGGAAAGCGCCGTGCGGATCACCGCACGCTCGAATTCGTCGATGAGCGGCTGCCAGATCCCGGTGTCGCCCGCCGTCAGACGCGCTTCGACCACGCCGGCAAGTTTTTCGCTCCAGGTGAGATCCACCACGGGCGAAACGTCCGTTTCGGGCTGCGCGGCCGCCTTCGGCAGATCGGCTTCGGCATGGCAGATCTCGTAGGGCAGATCCTCCACCTGCACCTCCGCCGAGGGCGCCATTACCAGGAGCCATCGGCAGAGATTTTCAAGCTGCCTGACATTGCCGGGGAAGCGGAAGCGCTCGACGACGGCGAGCGCCTCGGGCGTGAGGCGCTTCGGCTCCACGCCGAGTTCCCTCGCGCCCGCGCGAAGGAAATGTTCGGCCAGCGGCGCAATGTCCTCGGTGCGTTCGCGAAGCGGCGGCAGACGCAGCCGGATCACGTTGAGACGATGGTAGAGGTCTTCGCGGAAAAGACCGTCCCGGACGCGCTCCTCAAGGTTCTGATTCGTGGCGGCGATGACGCGCACGTCGGCCTTGATGGGCTGATGGCCGCCCACGCGGTAGAAGTAGCCGTTGCTGAGCACGCGAAGCAGACGGGTCTGCAGCTCCATCGGCATGTCGCCGATTTCGTCGAGAAAGAGCGTGCCGCCCTTGGCCTGCTCGAAACGTCCGAGCCGAAGCGAGGTCGCCCCGGTAAAGGCGCCCTTTTCATGGCCGAAAAGCTCGCTTTCGAGGAGTTCCCGCGGAATCGCCGCCATGTTGATGGCCACGTAGGGCGCCTTGGCGCGCAGACTGTGCTTCCAGATGGCTCGCGCGACGACTTCCTTGCCGGCGCCCGACTCCCCGGTGAGAAGCACGGTCACGTTGCTCTGAGAGAGGCGGCCGATCGCGCGGAACACCTCCTGCATGGCCGGCGCCTTTCCGATCAGATCGGGCACCGCCGGACTGCTATCCGGCTCGAACCCTTCCGCGGCGGCATCCGATGCTCTGCGCACCTCGGCGCACTCCTTCATGGCACGCTGGATGAGCTCGACCGCCTTGGGCACGTCGAAGGGCTTGGCGAGATATTCAAACGCGCCGCCCTGAAAGGCGGAGACCGCGCTGTCGAGGTCCGAATAGGCCGTCATGATGATGACGGGCAGATCGGGCGCCTCGGCCTTGATGAGAGCCAGAAGCTCGACGCCCGTCATGCCCGGCATGCGGATGTCGCTCACCAGCACCTGAGGCTGTTCGCTCTTGAGCGCCTCGAGCACGGCCTGCGCGCGATCGAACGTTCTTGATTCAATCCCCGCACGCGAAAGCGCGCGGGAGAGCACCCACCGGATGGCCCGGTCATCATCCACGACCCACACGGGAGCCGACGTTACGTTTTCAACCACAATGCTCTCCTGTTCGCCGCTCTTCATGCGTCCGCCCTGCCGAGCGGCAGCAGAACGCGAAAGACGGTTTTGCCGGGAACGCTCTCGAGCGTGAGCGATCCGCCGGCCTGTCTCACGAAGGTCTGCGCCAGACTGAGTCCGAGTCCCGACCCTTCGGCGCGTCCCGTCACGAGCGGATAAAAGATCTTTTCCTGCATGTCCTCGGGCACGCCCGGTCCGTTGTCGATCACGTCGACCGCCAGCGCCCGGCGCGTGCGCTCCGCGCCGGCGAGCACGTCGCGCACTATTCTGGTGCGAAGCGTGATCACCGCCGTGCCGAGACGGCGCTCCGTCTCCATGGCCTCGGCGGCATTTCTCACGAGATTGAGAAAAACCTGCGTGAGTCTGGCGCGGTCGCCGGTAAGCGTCGGAGCCGAAATGTCGTAGTCGCGCACGAAGGTGAGTCCCGACGGGAACTCCAGCGTCATGAGGCTCTTCACATGCTCGAGAACCTCATGCACGTTCACCTCCTCGCGCGCCTCGCCCTGACGGTAGGGCGCGAGGAACCGGTCGACCAGCGCCTGCAGGCGGTCGGCCTCCTCGATGATGATCCCCGTGCACTCGCGATCCTCGTCGCGCATGAGCTCGCCTTCAAGGAGCTGAGCCGCGCCTCGGATGCCGCCGAGCGGATTTTTGATCTCGTGGGCCAGATTTCGAAGCAGCTGACGGTTGGCCTCGATCAGTCCCGTCGCCGCGTCCTCGCGATCCTGCCGCAGCGTTTCCTCGACGTCGATGATTTCGATGACGGCGGCCGTCCCTTCGGGCAGCGCCCCGGCGGCATGGCCGCTCACGGGCGTCAGCACCGCCTGAACGCGCACGTGCCCGGGGAGCCCCCCCTGAAGGCTTTTGAGCATGCTGCCCACGATGATGGCGGACGACAGCATGCCGTCGTCGACCGACAGATGGCGGAACCACTCGGCGCACTCGGGCAGCAGCGTCTCGAAGGATTCCCCCGCGAAGCTCTTCACCGAACGGCCGAGCAGCATTTCCGCCGCGCCGTTGCCCCAGAGCAGACCGCCCTCTCTGTCCGCCGCCAGCACGGCGGTGGTCATCAGGTTCCAGATTTCCGCTGCCGGACACTGCGCGCCGGCAGTCCGTTCGCCCGTACTCACGGCATTTCCCCCGCTCAGACCCAAAAAAGCGGGCGTCGGCCACAATGAGCCGCGCCCGCCTGTTTCAACTGCCCCTATGGCTCAGTACGAGAGGTCAGAGGGCGTAGTAAAGGTCGAAGTCGAGAGCCGTGACGGCGAGACGGTTGCGTTGCACGTCTTCCATCTTCAGAGCGATGTAGGCATCGATGAAGTCGTTCGTGAAGACGCCGCCGCGGGTCAGGAATTCGCGATCCTTGTCGAGGTATTCGAGAGCCTGGTCGAGCGACGAGCAGACCGTCGGGATCTTGGCGTTTTCTTCGGGCGGCAGATCGTAGAGGTTCTTGTCGGCGGCTTCGCCCGGATGGATCTTGTTCTGGATACCGTCGAGACCGGCCATCAGCAGCGCCGCAAAGGCGAGGTACGGATTGGCGGACGGATCCGGGAAGCGCACTTCGACGCGGCGGGCCTTCGGGCTGTTGACGTGCGGAATGCGGATCGAGGCGGAACGGTTGCAGGACGAATAGGCGAGCTTCACCGGCGCTTCAAAGCCCGGAACCAGACGGCGGTAGGAGTTGATGCCGGGGTTCGTAATGGCGTTGAGGGCGCGGGCGTGCTTGATCACGCCGCCGATGTAGTAGAGAGCCATTTCGGACAGGCCGGCGTAGCCGTTGCCCGCGAAGAGGTTCTGACCGTCCTTCCAGATCGACTGATGGACGTGCATGCCGGAG
>JAGBFJ010000086.1 GCA_017936545.1 Sutterella sp. | reverse complement strand
TGCCAGTTTTGATTCCCAAACTCAAATTATTGGAACTCCCCATAAGAAATTTTACCTTCTACTTCCCATCTTCGAATGGTTGCCGGAGTTCGGCTGACCAATTTGGCAAACAGAGGTATTCATAACAATTACATATTGCTATGTTTTACTATTTTTTGTTCAACAGCACAAAGCTCTGCCGGCTTCTGTACAAACATTACGGCTTCAAAGCTGTGGTTCTTCTTGATGAATACGACACCCCGCTTCAGGAAGCATGGCTCAATCATTACTGGGACGAGGCGGTTCCCTTTGTCCGTCAGTTCATGAATGCGACATTCAAGGACAACGAATACCTCGAGCGTGGGCTTCTGACCGGCATAACCCGTGTCAGCAAGGAATCTATTTTTTCAGATCTCAACAATATTGACGTCATCACGCCGCTCTCTGAGCGCTATGCCGATGCTTTCGGCTTCACTGAGCCGAAAGTTGTTCAGGCCATGCGGGAATTCGGACTGAACAATCTTTCCGACGTCAAATCCTGGTATGACGGTTTTTCCTTCGGCCGGTGCAGCGACATCTACAATCCCTGGTCGATCACGAACTATCTCTCCCTGCGAAAATTCGATGCCTACTGGGCCAACACCAGTTCAAATGCTTTGGCGGGGAGCCTGATCCGTACTGCCGACAGCGATCTCAAAACCGACTTCGAAGCCCTTCTTCGGGGCGCTTCGGTCGTGACTGAACTGGCCGACGCCATCTCCTTTCGATCCCTGTCCGACAATCCGTCGGCCATCTGGTCGCTGCTCCTTTCCGCCGGCTACATCAAAGTCCTGAGAACGCTTCCGGACCAGACCTATGAAATTTCGTTGACTAATGACGAAATTCGCCGTACCTTCAAATCATTGATCCGAGAATGGTTTGTCTCCGACCGAAAAGCGTATGACGGCTTTCTGAAGGCCCTCATAAATCATGACCTCGATTTCATGAACGAATATCTCAGCCGCCTCACGATGTCGTGCTTCAGCTATTTTGACGTCGGAAGCGGTGAGTCGGAACGCTTTTATCACGGATTCATTCTCGGCCTAGTTTCCTCCTTGGAGGACCGGTTCATCATCAGCAGCAATCGCGAAAGCGGTTTCGGACGATATGATCTGATCCTCGAACCACGAGACCGGACCATTGATGACGCCTTTATTCTGGAATTTAAAGTACGCCGCAGAACTGCTGAACCGACGCTGGCTGATACTGTAAAAGCCGCTCTTCATCAGATACGGGAAAGATGCTACGGTGCAGATCTCATCGAGAGAGGCATCGCCGAAACGCGGATTCACCGTCTCGGCATTGCTTTCGACGGAAAATCCGTCCTCATCGGCACAGGCCGCGACTGATTATCTCCGCTTCAGGCACCGCGCCGACATCTTCCGGAAACAATATCGTCAAGGATTTCCGCATAAAGTCCTGTACACTTAGCGGGAATCCGCCGAATTCGAATCAGGTTCGCCCGTTTGGCTTTCCGCTCTGAGGATCCCTTTCCGCCCGTGATGACTTCCGATGCCCTGTCGCTGCGTACCAAGCTGACGATCATCATCGCGCTTGTCGTAACCGCCGCGAGCTTCCCTCTGATTTACCTCGGCTACCGAGATACCTTCGAGCAGTCGCTCCATGAGGCCGAACGTCAGTTTCTTCAGATCACGGGCATCATCGACGAAGGACTTCAGCTCTCTTACCTCAACATGCAGTCCTTCGTGATCGACAAGTCGGCGATCGAAAAGGACGACATTCTTTCCGAACTGGATTATCTCGAAGAAGTCACCCGCGGCGGTCCGCCCACGGCCGAGGGAATCAAAGTGCTTCATTTCATGGAATCGAAATGGAACACGCACTTCGGCGTCGCCGATGAAGAGGGACGGCTGTTTTATGCCAGTCCTCTCCTTGAGAGCGCCTTTTCGCAGAACATCCGCGACCATCTCCGGGTTCCGCTCACCCGGCACCTGCGTCCCGACCGGAATGTCTACACCCGCGACTTCTTCACGTTCTACCGCATCAGCACCCCTGAAAAGAAATCGCTGCCGATGCTGCTCGCCGTAAGGCGCAGCGGAGAACGCATGCTGCTCGTCTCTCAGGCGGTCGACTATCTTGAAGACGGTCTGCCGGGAAAGATGGCGGAGCTTGAATCTCATCTCAGAGACATCGTCAAGTCCCTCTCTCTTCCCGAAGCTTCAAGCATCAACGTCATGGACGATCTCGGAAGCATCGTGGCGGGCCGAGGCGATGAAGCCTTCGCGGGCTGGCTCGACCGCTATCCCGGCATCTACGAGAAGGCGAAGCATGAAGGCAAGGCGGCCGGAATTCTGAAGACCGACGCCGGCGAAGTGTTTTACTCCGTGCGCTGGTTCGGTCCGCTTGAATGGTTCATTCAGACGGCGGCGCCGCTTTCGGTCATCGCCGCACCCGCCGCCGCCAAAGCGAAGACAATGTCCGCGCTGGTGCTGGGCATCTTCGTCCTGATTGCTGCCGCCGGACTCCTCTTCATCACGAAGACGCTCCGGCCGCTGCGGCGGCTTTCCGACTGCGCCGGCCATCTGGCGGTCTTCGACTTCGCATCGGACGGCATGGCCGAAGGCCTGCGGAAAATCGCCGGTCGGCTCCCCGGCGGCAGAGACGAGGTCGGTCAGGTCTCGGGCGCCTTCTCCCACATGATCGCCGCCATCGAAAAGAACATTGCGGCGCTCAAGGCCTCGGTCGCGCGTCAGCACGTGATCGAGGGCGAACTCAATGCCGCTCGGGAAATTCAGCAGGGCATGCTTCCCGCCGGCACCGGATTCCGCAGCAGCCGCTTTACCGCCGATGCGCTGATGGAGGCCGCCAAGGAAGTGGGCGGCGACTTCTACGACGTGCTCGAAGCGCCAGACGGACGCCGAGCACTTCTGATCGGCGATGTCTCCGGCAAGGGCGTCTCGGCGGCGCTCTTCATGAGCGTGACGCTCACGCTCGTCCGAAACGCCGTGAGCGAAGGGCTGACGCCCGCCGAAGTGATGAAGCAGGTCAACGACCGGCTGGCCGAAAACAATCCGAGCTGCATGTTCGTGACGCTCTGGATCGGCTACTTCGATCCGCAGACAGGCGGACTCGACTACGCCAACGGCGGCCACTGTCCGCCGGTCGTCGTGCCGGCCGACGGCGGCAAGACCGTCCGCTGGATCCGCGAACTGAGCGGTCCGCTGGTGGGCGTCATCGACGCCGCCGAATTCACGGATCTGCACACCACGATCGCTCCGGGCGAAATGTGCCTCATGTATACGGACGGCGTCTCCGAAGCCATGAATGAAAAGCGCGAGCTTTTCGGCGAAGCCCGCATCGAAGCGGTTTCCTCGACGCTGAGCGGCCGTCCGACGGGCGACGCCGTGAAGACCCTTATGGATGCCGTTGCGAGCTACCGCAGAACTGCGGCGCAGTCCGACGACATCACGATGGTCGTCTTCCGACGAAGCACCGCGGACGAGGACGACTCGGATGCGTCCCCGGAAAAGGGAGAACCGCTGTGGTAAGCCGACGCGGCATCCTCGCTGCGTTAGCCGCGGCGCTTTCATCAGCCGCCCTCCCCTCCCGGGCGCAGGAGCGGCTCGTTTCGGGCCGGCCCGCCGGCGTCATTCTCGTGACGAGCGGCAGCGACGTTCGCTTTCGCCGCATTCTCATCAAGACGCTGCAGGCTCTTCAGCGGATGAAGATCATTCTTTTTGCGCCCGCAGACGACGCCGAATCCCGCACCGGCACGGCCGACATCTGGGGCGCCTGCGCCTTTGCGCTTCAGGGTCCCTTCCTTCGCTTTCTTCCGGACGGCCACTACAGCTACGACTTCGACCCGGAAAGACGCAGGCGCATCTCGGCGCTCGTCACGGAGCGCGTGCTCGACGCCAACGACGTCGATCTGGTCCTCGCGCTCGGAAACGAAGCGGCCTTCGACATGGCCCGGCACATCCACGACATTCCCGAGCTCGCGCTCGCGAGCAGCAGTCCCGTCTAGAGCAGTCTCGTGCTGAGCGCCGAAGATTCCGGCCAGCAGAACTTTCACTGCGTCGTCGAGAAGGACTACTACCGCCGCCAGGTCCGCTTCTTCCATTCGGTCATCCGTTTCGGGAACCTCGGTCTCATTGCCGACGCGAGCCGCCCGGAGGAAGCCGGCGTGCGGGAAATTGAAAAAGGTACGTCAATCTCGGCAGCGGCTTAGAAATCGCCGTCTGGGAAAGCGCCGGTCTGACGCAGGAAGAGAGTTTCCTGAATCTGCTCGCCGCGCTTGAAAAACTTCTCAAAGCCGGCTGCGACGCCGTCATGCTTCCCCGCTTTCAGTGCAGCAGCGACGACTTTCGCCAGCTGACGGATCTTCTTCGCCGGCCTTTCGCTGTTTTGAGTGGGTAGCCGTCTGAAGCGGGTGGAGTATCCTTTCCGTAAAACCAACAAACCGATCGTTGGCAAGCCTGCATAGTCACTATCGGGAGTAGCCACCATGGACATGACTGCGCTTTTCACTGTCGCCCTCGGCCTTCAGGAACCGTGGTACGTAGACAAGATCGAGTTCAAGAGCATTCAGGAAGAGGCCGGCTATCCTCCCTCCCTGCACATTTGGCTGAAATTCCGACGAGGATCCCGCTTCCCTTGTCCTGTTAACGAGTGCGGAGAACCTAGCCCTGTTCATGACACCGTCGAGCACACTTGGCGGCATCTCAACTTTTTTCAGTACAAGACTTTCCTGCATGCCAACGTGTCGAGAATCCGTAGCTGCCGGCACGGGGTTCATACGGTGCTGGTGCCATGGGCAAGACCGAATTCCGGTTTCACGCTGCTCTTCGAGTCGATGATGCTCCTCATGGCCGCGCAACAACCCGTCTCCGTCATAGCCAAAACGAGCGGGGAAACAGACACCTGCCTGTGGAGGTTCATCAAAAAATACGTGGATCTTGCCCGCAAGCATGTCGATGTGTCCGATGTTCGGGCGTTGGGTATGGATGAGACCAGCAAGAAAGGCCAGAACTACATCACCGTCTTCGCTGATCTGGTGCGCAAATGCGTGCTCGACATCCAACCGGGTAAGAACGCCACATGCGTGGATGCCTTCTGCAATTGGTTCGAGAGCCACGGCGGTCAGAAAGATAAGGTCATCGCGGTGACCACTGACATGGCCCTGGGTTTCCGAGCCGGAATTCTCAAGTATTTCAGCAATGCAGCCCAGATCATCGACAAGTTCCACATCGTCAAACATGCCAATGAGGCGTTGGACGATGTACGGAAAGCCGAGTCGAAAAAACAGCCGGCGCTGAAAGGCTCAAAGTACGTGTGGCTGAGGAATTTTGATTCGCTTTCGAAGGCTCAGATTCGAAAATTCTGCCTGATGCATGCAACGGGCATGCATTTGGTTACCTCCCGAGCCTACCGTATGAAGCTGGCGGTGCAGAACATTTACGAACGGGCCTTGACTTACGAAGAGGCGAAGGCAGGCTTTGAAAAACTCATCTCCTGGATCATGCACAGCAACATTCCTCGGATGAAATCCTTCGCCAAGACGCTGAGATCTCATCTGCCGGAGATCCTCAACTACTGGCGCTTCAAATACACCAACGCCATCCTTGAGGGGCTCAACTCCATCATCCAGAACGTGAAGCGCCGTGCCCGTGGTTTCAGGAACGACCGCTACTTCAGCACGATGATCTTTTTGACATGCGGGAAACTGCCGATCGGTCTCTTAACCTTACTTTTTCACAGCCGCCTACAGAGCGGCTGATTTTTTAGGTAGAACGGGCACCTGTTTTGACCGGAAAATGTGGGGAAAAAGTCAGACTTATCATGCGTCAAACGATGACGCTATATCGAAGTAAGGGATTG
>JAGBFJ010000085.1 GCA_017936545.1 Sutterella sp. | reverse complement strand
GTCGCGGACCAGCGTGAGAAGGAAGAAGAGCAGCCCCATCGTCACGAACAGCGCGGTCACGGGGACCCAGTTTCCGAGGGTTTCCGGCGTGAAGTCGGTTTCAGACGCCAGCAGCAGGAAATGGCTGGCTGCGGCAAGGGAAATGAAGGCCGTTGCGGCGACCTTGAGCAGTGCCGTCATGTGCGTGAAGGCGATGAGCCGGCCGATGCCGTAAGCCGTCATGAGGGCGGCGATGCCGCCGAACAGAAGTGCGGTGCTGAGCTGTGAGGGCATGTTCTGTAATTCTCTGAGAGAGAGGTCGGATTGGAGGGTTGACGGATTATAGTGCGGGCGGGTTTTCTCTTCGTCGCGGGCGGATCGAATTCCGTGGGCATTAAAGAAAAAGGCACGGCGGCGAGCCGTGCCTTCGGTATGACGGATGGCGGCAGTGTCAGTCGGCAGACTGCGCGACGACCTTGCTGCGGGACTGTTCGAGTTCGGCTTCGAGAGCGAGCCACTGCTGCAGCGGTCGGCCGAGAACGGCGGAAAGATGCGCAGCGATGTCGGTCGTGATGCGGATCTCGTCGTCAATGAGCTTCTGCGTCAGATAAGGCGTATAGCTCAGCTGCCGGGCGAGCTCCTCGCGTGTCCAGCCCTTCTCTGCGGCAAGCGCACGAACGGCACGGCCGGGCGTTCTCAGAACATGACAGGTCATGGTGTCGGTTCTCCCTGATGTGAATCTCCGATAAAGGCACGGGAGATTCTATTCCTCGGTTTCAAAGCCCTCCTCCCTCCTCCGAACCCAAACGGGAACGAAGGTCAGACTACCGATCGGGAACCTCCTAACTTTCACGGCGGGAGACAGCAATTGCGAATACGAGAGGAAACCCTGATCAGCGTTTTCCCTAGCCTCAAACGGTTACCGGTGCGCCGAAACGGTGTCCGAACGTTCGGGTGAAGTGACTCAGAATCCGAACGCGGCGGCGCGTTCCCGCTCAAGAGCCTTTTCCCGGTCCTGTTCCACGCGATGCTGGGCCCAGATTCGGCAGAAGTCCATCCAGGTTTTCATGTCGGTGGACTGATACTTCTGCCGGTGCAGACAGAAGGAGAGCTGACGGATGAAGCGCTCCGGACACTCGACGCGCCGCAGATGCGTGCCGTAGAACGGGTCCTGGAGCACGCGTTCGGATATGAAGGTGAGGCCCATGCCGTTGACCACCATCCCGACGATGGTTTCAAAGCTGTTGACGCTGGCGATGATGTTGGGGCGGTTGAGCTTTAGGGCGAACTGGGCGTCGAAGAAGACGCGGGTGCTCGAGCCCTCCTCGCGCAGAATCCAGCGTTCGCGCGAGAGCTGCTCCCAGGTGGCTGTGCCTTCGAGCAGACGGTGGCCCTTGGGGGCCACGACGACCATTTCGTCGGAAAGCCAGGTTTCCGTGGCGAGTTCCAGATTCATGACCGGACCTTCAATGAGCGCAACGTCGGTCGAGAAGTTGAGGAGACTTTCGGCCACTTCCGCCGTATTGGCGATGCGTACTTCGGGGAGCCATCCGGTGCGGGACTGAAAGTCACGAAGCAGGTCTGCCAGAAGAAAGCTTCCGACGCTGAGCGTGCAGGCCACGCGCAGCTGGCCGAGATTCTTCGAAGTGAAGAGGCTTTCAATGTCTTCTGTCCGCTCCATCATTTCGTCGGCGGCGGGCTTGAGACGCCGGCCTTCGGCGCTCAGAAGAAGGCGGCCGCGCATTCTTTCAAAAAGCGTCACGCCGAGCCGGTCTTCGAGTTCTCCGAGTGACTGGCTGACGGCACTCTTGCTCATGCAGAGCACCTGAGCCGCCGCCGAAAGATTCTCGGTGCGGGCAATGGCAAGAAAAACCTGTAGCTGTCGGAGAGTGATGGACATGGCGTGCAATGACTGAAGAAAACAGAAAGCCCATGTATTTTCGGCATTTCGGATGATCAGATCCTTAAGGGTTCGGTTTAATCGAACGATCAGTCAGAATTATTTCGTATTTCCGAACGCATTTCCCGGGCGGAGGAGTGCGACAATGTAAGCTTCCTTCAGGGAAATGACACGATGATCAGACGATTTCACTACAAGGTCCGCGGCCTGCCGACGCCGCTGGCCGGTCTTGCACTCGGCATTGCCAGTCTCGGCTGGTGCATGGAAAACGCGCTACCTCTCGGCGGATGGGGCCAGGCGGCGGGCGCCCTGATCGGCGGCCTGCTGATTCTGGTGCTCTGCATCCGTTTCGCCGCGCATGCCGATACGCTCTGGGCCGATCTCAAGCATCCGGTGCTCGGGAGCATCGTGCCGACGTTCGCCATGTGCCTCATGGTGATTTCCAAGACGGCGGGCCGTTTCTCCGAGACGGCGGGCATTGCCGTCTGGTGTGCCGCCGTGGTGCTGCATCTTGCCGCGCTGGCCGTGTTCGTCGTCTGGCGTCTTCGCGAGCCGAAGCTCGAGCTGATGGTGCCGAGCTGGTTTGTGCCCCCGATCGGGATTGTTGTTGCGGACGTGACCTTCCCCGGGACGGCCGCGCTTCTGCCTTTTGCCAAAGCCTTTTTCTGGATGGGACTCTCGGCCTATGCGCTGCTCCTGCCGCTCATGATCTACCGTCTCTTCTTCCTGCCGGAAGTTCCCAACGGCGCCAAGCCCACGTTCGCCATTCTGGCGGCGCCGGCGAGCCTGCTGCTGGCCGGGTATCTCTCGGTCGAGAGCGACCCGTCGCTCCTTCTCTGCGCGCTCCTTTTCGGCATCGCCGTGCTGATGACGTGCGTGATTTATTTCGCCTTCTGGCGTCTCCTTCGCCTGCAGTTTTCACCGGGCTATGCGGCCTTCACCTTTCCGATGGCGATCGGCGCCACGGCGCTCTACAAGCTGTCGGATCTGACCGCGGGCTTCGCGGGCGGCGAGCACTACGCCGAACAGATCCGCTGGCTGGCTCACGCCGAACTCGGCGTGGCGGCTGCGGTCATCTTCTACGTGGCTGCGCTTTATGCGTGTCATCTTCCGAAGATGCTTCCGAAATAAGGGCGGCGCTGATTCAGGTTTTCGCCGAGGGCGGTTTTCCGAGGGGAGCCGCCCTTTTTTCATGCCGCGTTTCGCTCTGAGCCGCGCTCTGCGGCCCGATTGACGTTTGACGGCGCTTCGCCCATAATCTTTTAATTCTTTTCAACACAGGGGACGTCGGCTCCGGAGTGCTTTTTCCGGTCCGCCCTTCCCCGATCGAATGAGTCAGAACATGGCAGAAGAAAACTACGTCACGCTTGAAGTGGCGATTGACGACGCGCTTTACGAGCGCATCATTCATGCCGCCGCCAACCGCGGCCAGTCCGTGAGCGAATTCGTCGAGTCGGTGCTCGATCGCGAGGTCGAGGCGGCGCTTCATGAAGAGCCCGTCGAGGTCCGCGATCCGGACTGAGCACAGTTTCTATCTCATATCTGCAAGCCCGTGAAGTCCTGACAGGGAGATCCAAATGATCCAGACACCGCGACGCAAAGTTCTTCTTATGATTCTTGACGGCTGGGGCATCGGCCGCGGCGGCCGAGCCGACGTGATCTCGCAGGTAGCGCCCAAGTGCCTGGCGGGCTATGCGGCGCGTTACCCGCACGCCGAACTTCGCACCGACGGCGAAAACGTGGGTCTGCCCGACGGGCAGATGGGCAACAGCGAAGTGGGCCATCTCAACATCGGCGCAGGCCGCGTTCTCTATCAGGATCTCGTGAAGATCAACCGTGCGGTGGCCGACGGATCGATTGCCGGCAATCCGGAAGTGAAGGCGGCGCTCGACTACGCCGAGCGAACGGGCTGCGGCTTCCATGTGATGGGGCTTCTCTCCGACGGCGGTGTTCACAGTCTCAACCGTCATCTCTACGCCTTCCTTCGTCTGGCAAAGTCCCGCGGTCTTGAAAAGGTCTGGGTTCACGGCTTCCTCGACGGACGTGACACCGACCCGAAGAGCGGCGCGGGCTACGTGAAGGAGCTTCTTGAAGAAATGAAGCGCCCCGACACGGCGGGCGAACTCGTGAGTCTGATCGGCCGCTACTGGGCGATGGACCGCGACAAGCGCTGGGAGCGCATCCGTCAGTGCTACGACCTGCTGGTGCGGGGTACAGGCAATCCGGTGACCGACATGGAGGATGCGGTGCGCGTGTCCTACCGCCTCGGCATCACCGACGAATTCCTCGAACCGCAGATCATCGCCGGCGGTCAGGGCCGCATTGCCGAAGGCGACGTGGTGATCTTCATCAATTTCCGCAACGACCGTGCCAAGGAACTGACCCGGGTGCTCACGCAGGAGGCGATGCCCGACTACGGCATGGTGCCCCTCAAGCTCTATTTCTGCACCATGACGCCCTACGATCCGACGTTCTTCGGTCTGCACGTCCTCTTCCCCAAGGAAAACGTCGTGAACACGATCGGCGAATGGGTGGCCTCGAAGGGTCTGCGGCAGCTTCGCATTGCGGAAACGGAAAAGTACGCTCATGTGACCTTCTTCCTCAACGGCGGCCGGGAAGCGCCGTACGAGGGCGAGGATCGCATTCTCGTGCCGAGTCCCAAGGTGGCGACCTACGACCTGCAGCCGCAGATGAGCGCGCCCGAGGTGACGAAGCAGCTCGTTGAGGCCATCGGCACGGAAAAGTACGACTTCATCTGCCTCAACTTCGCGAACGGCGACATGGTCGGTCATACGGGCGTCTACGAGGCCATTGAAAAGGCTGTCGTGACGGTCGACGCGTGCGCCGGTGCCGTGATCGAAGCTGCACGAGAGCACGGCTACGAAGTGGTTCAGATCGCCGACCACGGTAACGCTGACAATGCCGTCAATGAGGACGGCTCGCCCAACACGGCGCATTCCCTCAATCCGGTGCCGATTCTCGTCGTGTCCGACCGCGTCGACCGCGTGGAGAACGGCGTGCTCGCCGATGTGGCGCCCACGGTGCTTACTCTCATGGGACTGCCGGTCCCCGAGGAAATGACGGGCCGCGTGCTGGTGACGCTCCGCTGACCGCGGGCTTTATCCTCGGCCGACAAGCCTTCGCAGCTTCCGACGGAAGCGCGGAGGCTTTTTTCTGGTCGACGTCATGTAAACCGCGGACGAAAGTCTGATCCGAGGCAGACGCGGGTATTCGTCTAAGTAATTTCTGGTATGTTGTTTAAACGGTGCAAGCGTATCATCTTGGAACTCTGCTCCGTTTTGGGGCATTTTCCCGTTTATCCCCACCGTAAAGGAATCGACATGACGGAACTCAACGTTGTTGAAGTCTGGAAGGATCTCCACAAGACGCCCGAACTCGGATTTGAAGAAGAAAAAACGAGCGCGTATCTTGCGGCTGAACTTGAAAAGCTCGGCTATGAAGTGACCCGCGGCATCGGCCGCACGGGCGTAGTCGGCATCATGAAGGGCGCGGAACCGGGTCCGGTTCTGATGCTGCGCGCCGACATGGACGCCCTTCCCTTCAAGAACGAAGACGGCACGATCGCCCGCGTTCATGCCTGCGGCCATGACGGTCACAGCGCCATGCTGCTGACGGCGGCTGCCGAACTCGCCGGCAAGGTGAAGAAGGGTACGCTCAAGATCTTCTTCCAGCCTGCGGAGGAAACGCTTCACGGCGCTCTGGAATCGATCAAGGACGGCGTGCTTGACGACGTCGACATCGCTCTCGGCTGCCATGTCCGTCCGATTCAGGACATTCCCGCCGGCACGTGCTGCGCTGCCGTGCGCCATACCGCCAGCACTTTTGCGCACATCGAAATTTCCGGCCGTTCCTCTCATGCCTCCCGTCCGCATCTCGGCGTCAACTGCGCCGAAGCGGCCGCGATCGTGACGAATGCCGTCTGTGCCGTCAAGGGTGATCCCGCCAAGGTCTGGTCCTGCAAGGTGACGAGCATTCAGGCAAGCGCCGCGGCGACGAACATCATTCCGGATACCGCGCTTCTCAAGCTCGACATCCGCGCACAGACCAACGAACTGATGGACGAACTTCTTGAAAAGGTCCGTCTGGCGGCTGAGGGCGGCGCGATGAGCGTCGGCGCCACGGCCAAGCTCGTGCTCCCCGGCGTGGTGATTCCGGCAGCCGTCTACGACGAGGATCTCGTCGAGGAAGTGGCCGACACGATCCGCGAAACCCTCGGCGCCGACCGTCTCGCTCGCGACTGCGGTGGCGGCGGCGAAGACTTCCACTTCTTCAAGAAGACCCGCCCCGACATCAAGGCGGCTTATTTCGGCGTGGGTGCCGCCTGCACGCCGGGCC
>JAGBFJ010000084.1 GCA_017936545.1 Sutterella sp. | reverse complement strand
TTGTTTTCAAATAGACCGATGGTCAGCACTCAAATGCGTAGGAAGACCTACGGTCCTCCTCGTCCGCGTAAAAAGGACAAAGCTAAGGGGACGGGCACTACCTCTCAAGGGGTATCAAGCACGTAACAATGCGAAGAGGCACTTTTTATGCCCGAACCGATCGGCTATGACGCCGGAGAAGACTTTGGAGAGGAGCGCAGCACCCTCGCCCGCACCCTCGGTGATGCCGATCCATACGGCACTGGCGCCGAGCGTGCCCGCCATGAAAAGCGGAAGCACCGCATGAATCATTTCCGATGAGATGTCCATCAGAAGACTCACAAACCCCAACACCCAGACCGTCCGAGGGATCGGCGGACGAACGGCAGAAACGGGATCGGCAGTCTTCGGCACGGTCATGACAGAACTCCGGAAAAGCACTTGGGATTTTCTGACATTATTGACCGAACGGCGGCAAAAAAGCGTCAAAACGCCGTCTCTCGCATCAGACTTTCTGATGAGAATCATCAGCAAAAACCGACGGTCAGGCTCTTTGCCTTCGGCCTGCCGCCGGTCTGCAGTTCCGATAAAAAAATGCGGGTAAAACGGCGTTTTTAACGAATTTTTCGAGTCTCGGAAAAATTCCGCGGAAAAAAATTCCGGAATCAAGTCTTTTGCGAGGCAGCACCGCAGACGGCCCCGCCGGCGTACACGGGCATTCAGGCTTCAGCCGTCGTAGCCCGGCACTTCCACGGCTTCTCCGATGGCATAAAAGTGACCGCCCGCCACATAGTGCAGCGTGCGCATGTCGTCGGGTGCCGTCTCAAACTGCCAGTGCCCGTCGCGGAATACCCGTTCGTCGGCCCAGGCGGCAACGGCTTCTCCGATGAAGAGGTCGTATGTCTTTTCCACATGGGCTTCGGGAAGAATGCGGAACACGATCCAGGCCGCGCAGCCTTCGACCAGCGGAAGGTCGAACCCCTGCATGCGGAAAAGCTTCGCGCCGCTCTTTTCGAGCTTCTCGGCATCATCGTTCTTGCTCACGGAGCCGAGCTTCATGACGACGTCTGCAATCGCGACGGTAGGAAGCTGAAGTGCAAAATACCCGCTTTTTTCCATCAGGGGACGCGTGAAATGCGTGCGGTCGATGACCACGGTCGCCTTCGCAGGGACCACATCCAATGCGGTTGCCCAGGCGGCAGCCATGACGTCGTCAGTGCCTTCCGAGCTCGCAGAAACGAGCGTCGTCGCGCCGATGTTGAGAAGTCGGTAAACCTTGTCAGGGGCAACCGGAACAATGTAACTCTGATCCATATGCATGATCCTCGGTTTAAGGGAATGATTCGGATCATTCTACCGATGCCTCTTCCGAACGTCTCCTATCCCCTCTCACTCCGAGCGGATCAGGTCAGAAGACGCGAAAAAATGACGGGCGGCCCGCCGATTAAGACAGACCGCCCGCCGCTTAGAGGAGCGGATGCCGCACGCATGGCACCGCGCTCTTTCGGGATGCCGGCGGATTCATCCTGTCGATCCTCCGGCCGAATCCTTACAGACGTCAGAAGGCGTGATTGATGCCGATGCCGGCCTGCCAGCCGTTGAAGTCGCCGCGCAGGTCGGCGAGAGCGCCGAATTCAGCGTCAGCCCCGCTCAGATTCTTGCCCAGCCCCTTGCCGCCGAAGGCATAGGTTGCGCCGGCATAGAGCGACGTGCGCTTGCTCATTTCATAGGTATAGGCCACACCAAGCACCGTTGCTTCGGCCTTGGCACCGGTCTCGGCGTCCTTGGCCTTCAGGTACTGAGCGCTGGCCGCGAGCGTGCCGCTGCCGAGCGGCGCCGTCGCGCCGATCAGGAAGCTGTCCGCCTTGAGAGAACTCTCGATATCTTCCCCCTGGAATCCGAGGACCTTGTCGGCATGCTGGTACATGAACATCGGCTTGACGACTTCAAAATCGTAGGAAACGCCGACGGTATAGGTGTAACCGTTGTCCTGCTTGTCCTCGCTGCTGTCGTAGTTCATCATTTCCGCAACGGCGGCGACGGCGAGCGGTCCGGCTTCATAGCTCACCCCGATGCCGTAGTAGTGGGTGCGGGCCGCCCAGCTGGCATTCTTGTCCTCTTCGCCGAAGGAGCCCATGGCGGAGATCTTGAGACCCTCGGCCGGAGTGAGTTCGACGACGGCGGTATTGGCGCTCGCATAGTCACGGGAGGCGAACACGCCCATGCCGCCCACGCCGTAGGCCGCTTCGAGCGGATCGAAGCCGCCGACGAGATCAAAGTCGCCGCACGCGGAAGCAAGGCCGCCGATGTTGCCAGCCGCGATGTTGACGAACTCGTTGCCGATGCGCAGATAGGCCTGACTGTCGAAGATCGTGCCGTCCGAAGCCAGCTGGCCGGAGTCCGAAGAAAATTCATTTTCAAGGGTAAAGCCGACTGTCCAGCCGTTGCCGAGTTCTTCTTCGCCGGTCAGACCGAAAATCGAATCGCCGGCCCAGGCGCTTTCCATGGCGAGATTCGTGGAACGCTTTTCAACCGTGTCAGCATCGGTCAGCTTAGCGGTTCCGCTGAGAACAACACCGGTCGACACCGAGCCGTAAAGCGTGACATTGGCGCCCTGAGCGCCGAAAGAGAGTGCCATGGCAGCGGCGAGCATGCCGAGTTTGGCCTTGAATTGCATGATGAGAACTCCGATTCCTTGATGTTTGAATGAGGGACGAGCGGTGCGTAATGCCTTGTCCGGCAGGGACAAAGCGCTTCTTGCCTGCGTTTGTTCGAACTATATCGAGAGTAATTCCCATTTGCAATTAGCTCCGGATAAGCGATTTTTCTCTTCCGTTGACTCTCAATCCCTACTCTCGCATAGAAATGCTTCCTATTCTCATTAAATTCGGACGAAACTATGATCACCATAGAACTTGACGATCATCAAACAATAATGAGACTCATTACCAGCAAAGTCCGCAAAAAAGCCCGCCGAAGCGGGCTCAGGAACGCAGCACCGGCTGGCTTCAGTCTGCCCGTCTTCTCGGGAAGAACAGATCCAGCGCGTGCTCGGGCGACGGAGGCGTGACGGCCGAGACGCCCCAGAAGAGCAGCAGCGCCGCCGTCATCCCTGGCACGATGGCGTGAAAGCCGCCCGCCGGGATTTTGAAAATGCTCACGGCGAGATAGACTGCGATGCCGCCCGCCACCGAAGCGAGCGCGCCGCCGGCCGTCGCTCCTCGCCAGAACAGCCCGCCGATGAGAGGCAGGAGGAAAGCGAGCTCAAGCCCTCCGAACGCGAACATGTTGATCCAGGCGATGACGTCCAGAGGTCTGACGGCAAGCGAAAGAGCGGCTGCACCCAGAAGTGCGGTGAGGAGCTTTGTGCGGCGACGAAGACGCGCTTCGTCCTGCGCCGCCTCCGGAAACCGGCGGAGAATCAGATCCTTCACGATGGCCGAGGATGCCGTCAGAAGCAGCGAACTCACCGTCGACATCGTAGCGGCCAGCGGTCCGATCAGCGTGACGCCCGCCGTGATCGGATCCATGTAGTTGGCGATCAGATACGGCATCACGGCATCCGTGCTGCCGCCGATGTCGGAGAGCGGCAGCGTCAGTACGCCTCGCGCAAACACGCCGAGCGTCGTCATGCCGATCATGAGCGCGCCGCAGACGGCGGTCGACACGATCATCGCCAGATGCATGTCCGAGGAGGTCCGATAACTCATGCAGCGAACGGCCGACTGCGGCAAGCCGAGCGTGCCGAAGCCCACCAGAATCCAGGCGGACAGAAGAAGGGGAATGCCGAGCGCTCCGCCCGAAGTCGGCGTCAGAAGCGTCCCTTCGCTTCCGGGACCGCGGGGCGAAGCGGCGGCCACCTGCGCCATCACGGCGTCAAGTCCTCCGCCGGCGCTGAGCAGCGACGACGCCAGCGCGCCCATCCCGACGAGCATCAGAACCGCACAGACCGTATCGGTGACGGCCACGGTCCGAAAGCCGCCGAAAGCCGTATAAACCACGGTCACCAGACCGAACATCAGCAGTCCCGCGGCATAACTCACGTCCGCCGCCTTGGAAAAAATCTGTGCGCCGCCGATGAACTGCCCGACCATCATGGTCGTGAAAAACACCAGCATCAGCACCGCCAGAAGGTCGGCCAGAATCCGGGAGGCACGGCCTTCCCCGAACCGGGCGCGAATCAGATCGATCACCGTGATGGCGCCGGCTGCCCGCGACACCACGGCCATCTTTTTGCCGGCCACGCCGAGGATGAGAAAGCCCGCGATGATCTGGGGCGCCGCGAACACCACCCAGCCGAGGCCCAGCTGCCAGGCAACGCCCGGCCCCGAGACGAAGGAGCTGACGGAACCGTAGGTGGCAACCAGCGTCATGGCGAGCACGAAGCCCTTGAGACTTCGGTCGCCGAGGAAATACTCACCCGCGAAATGCGAGCGGCCGGCACTCTTTTCGGCGCGAAGCGAAAGGAAGATCAGTCCGGCAAGAAAGAGCGCGATCGGCGCAAGAATCAGCAGCTGCGTCATCGTTCTTCTCCGTCGCAGCCCGCTGCCGCTTGATCCAGATCGATGTCTTCGAAAAAGCACCTCACCAGCAGCCAGACAAGAACGACGGACAGCACGTAGCCTCCCAGACAGGCGGCGGCAAACCAGAGCGGCAGACTGCAGAACGTCTCGGACGAATCCTCAAGAAGGAGCAGAGCCCCCCAGAAATAAAGCATGGTGACGGCAGCGGCGCCGATTGTGAGAGCGGCCTCCCGGTGGGAGGCCGCCAGTGCACGGTCGTAGGCGTCTCGTCCGACGGAGCGTGACGTATTTACATCCATTGTTTGGTCCTGGCGGGCATGTCGATGCCCGCTTCATGCAGAGTGCGCCTGAAGAGCACGAGATCTTCCCAGGCCTTGGCCTTCTGATCGGGCGAGCGAAGCAGATAGGAGGGATGGTAGGTCACGACGGCCCGTACCGAACGGCCGCCGCAGTCGACGGTATGAACGCGTCCGCGCTGCGAACCGATGCTCTGGTCGGGCGTCGTGCGAAGCAGCGTCTGAACGGCAAAGCGCCCCATGATCAGAAGAACGTCCGGCTGAACCAGTTCGAGCTGGCGCCTGAGGTAGTGCTCGCAACAGGCCACTTCCTCGGGCATCGGATTGCGGTTTCCGGGCGGGCGGCACTTCAGCACGTTGAGAATCACCGTGTCCTTCTTGCGCGTGATGCCGAGGCTCTCAAGCATCTGCGTCAGAAGCTGACCGGACTTGCCCACGAAAGGAATGCCCTGAAGATCTTCCTCGCTGCCCGGGGCTTCGCCGACAATGGCGATGCGCACGCCGGGTCCGCCTTCGGCGTACACCATGTGCTGACGACTTTTGGCCATGCGGCAGCAGGCGCACTTTTCCGCCAGTGTTCTCAGCGTTTCCCAGTCTGCGGCCGGGATCTTTGCAAGGATATCGGCATCGAGCGCAGTCTGGGAAATCTGCGGTGCGGGCGCCGGAGCAGCCGGCCCGGGCATCGGTTCCGCCGTCTGTGCGCGCACGGGAACGGTCCTGCGGACCGGCGCCGGCGGAGCAGGACGGCGAACCGGAGAATCGGAAGCCGCCTGCACGGTCCTCTGACCGGCCGGCGCAGGCCGGGCGAGCGATGTTTCCGGCAGGAGCGGATCGGGCGTTTCCCGAAGCAGCCACTGCGGTCCGATTTCCAGCGCCTCCCAGAGGCGGCTTTCGTCTGCGCTCAGCATGACGCGCCTCCGTTTTCACGGCGCATCAGCACGGCATTTTCCCGGCCGTCCGCCGTCCGATAGTAATTTTTGCGAAGGCCCACCCGCACGAAGCCGCTTGTTTCGTAGAGGCGGATCGCTCTCAGATTCGACTCGCGGACTTCAAGATGACAGCAGATTCGGTTTTCTCCGTCGATAAGACGAAGCACTTCATCAAGCATCGCACGGCCGAGACCCCGGCCCTGAAGATCCGGACGAACGCCGATCGTCAGAAGCTCCGCTTCGTCCAGATTCGGCATGACGACCGCCCAGGCGGCGACGGAACCGTCGTCGGCTTCAAGCACCCTTCCCCGCCAGTCATTCTTCAGCACGTCGAGAAAATCCTTCGCCGTCCACGGCGTCGGTTCTACGAGCGCTTCGAGGCGGGCGAGTTCGTCCGCATCTTCGGCACGCAGGGGTCGGAGAGCCGCAGAGGTCACAGACGCTCTCCCCGCGCACGCTCGGCCATCGTCAGGGCCACTCGGTTGCGCACATAAAGCGGCGAAGCAAGAGCAGGCAGCATCGTTCTGCCGGCATCCTCGTCGCCGAACGCCAGGCGGGCGAGCGTCAGGATCATGTCGGCGGGGATGTCCACCGTGCGAAGTCCTGCGGGCAGCGCGATGTCCGCCGCATAAACGGAAAGAGCCGACCCGCAGCCGGCATCGGCACGGCAGTCGGCAAGCCAGCCGCCGAGCGCCGAAGGCTTCACGAGAAGCGGCTCGCAGAGCGCCTTCACGCGCACGCCTCGTCCTGCTGTTTCATAAAGACCGCAGTAGGCTTCCTGCATGCGGGCATCGTTCATGACGGCAATGCGGGTGCCGGCAGGAAGGTCGGCCGCATCGGAGGCCGCCTGCGCATCGGCTTCCAGATTGCAGACGGCGGCGACTTCGGTGCGAAGCGCCCAGGCGATGCCCTGCGCAACGCCGCAGGCCACGCGAAGACCGGTAAAGCTGCCGGGGCCCGCGCCGAAGCCGACCAGCCCGATGTCAGCCTTCGTCAGACCGGCTTCGGCAAGCAGTTCGTCGATCAGAGAAAGAATCCGCTCCGCATGCTTGTTGCCGACCGTTTCCGAGCGCAGAACAGAGACACTGCCGTCGCGCGAAAGAAGCGAGGCGGAACACTGCTGATGAGCCGTGTCGAGAGCAAGAACGTAAGCGGAAGTCATGGCGGCTGGCATCCCTCGGGATATTGAATTCCCGTCATTATAGCCACGCATCGGTTCGACTCCCGACGCTTCGGCGGGCACATGTCAAAAAGGCGGGCATCCGTCGGGATGACCGCCTTCTTCCGAATGAAATCCGATCGTCAGGGAGCCGTTCTTTCGGCTTCGTCCTGGCCGCCCGCGAAATGGGATCTGCCGCGTCCGCGGCTGCCGACGAGTTCGACGTGGAATTCCGTAATCTGCCGGCGCATGAGGGTGCGGTCCTCGCTGCCGAGATTGCCGAGCTTGACTCGCGCCTTGGCGTCGGGGCCGTGCTCATCCGTCTTCACGCTGCTGTAGCGGCGGCGCAGGCGGTCGCGGTCGGCCTCGGAAAGCAGCGAGCGCATGGCCTTGCGTTCGGACGACGTCATGCTGCGCCAGTGCATGGCGCGGGCTACGTCGTCGAGATAGGGCCACAGCTTGGCGCGCTGCGCGGCCGTCATCGTGCTCCACATCTGAACGCAGGGCACTTCGGACGTATCGCGGCAGCCGTCAGGGATCCTTCCCTGAGTGACAACAGTGCCGTCCCAGGCAGAAGCGGATCCGCAGCCGAGGCAGAACAGCATGATGAATGCACTGTTTCGCATAATCGGATTTCCAGACATCGACGTGAACTGCTTGCACTATAACAGCATTTTTTCCGCACGCTTCATCGAGCTGACCGAAAAAACCGTTACAGAAGGTATTGTGTTACTCGTTAACCCTTGGAAGCATCCCATGCCCTGAATGCCTTCCCTTGCGGCGCCCTCATCGGGACTCAGGCGCAGCATGCTCTGCAGTGTAGTGAAAAACAAAGGATTAGGGAAGCGTCACTTTGTTGCACAAGTGTTCGGATTTTGTAACAGCATTTTGTTTTCGTATGCACAGTCATTTGTAACAGGCGACAATACGTTTCAGCAACAGACGGCCGCATCGGCCGTCCTTTCGAATACCGTGTGAGCGGTTCAGGACCGACGTCAGGAGCCGCCGCCGACATCAGGAGTACACCGTGACCGGAGAACGCATTCCCAAGATTCTCGTCGTTGACGACGATCCCCGCCTTCGCGACCTGCTGCGCCGCTATCTCGGTGAAAACGGCTTCCAGGTCTTCGTTTCGGAAAACGGTCAGGCCATGAACAGGCTCTGGGTGAGAGAACACTTCGACGCTCTCATTCTCGACCTGATGATGCCGGGCGAAGACGGCCTTCAGATTCTTCGCCGTCTGCGTGCGGCGAAAGACCAGACGCCCGTCATCATGCTGACGGCGCGCGGCGAAGACGTCGACCGCATCGTCGGTCTCGAACTCGGCGCCGACGACTACATCGCCAAGCCCTTCAACCCGCGCGAACTGCTCGCCCGCATCCACGCCGTCCTGCGCCGCCGTCCGGCGCCCGATGCCCCCGGCGCGCCTTCACTCGACAACGAAATCGTCCGCTTCGGCGAATTCGAACTTGATCTCGGCACCCGCGTTCTCAAGAAGAACGGCGAGCCCCAGTCGCTCACGACCGGCGAATTCGCCGTTCTGAAGGCCTTCGCCCGCCATCCGCGTCAGCCGCTCTCCCACGACAAGCTGATGGAAATGGCCCGCGGCCGCGAATACGAAGCCTTCGACCGCTCGCTCGACGTTCAGGTTTCCCGGCTTCGCAAGCTGATCGAGCCGGATCCCTCCAAGCCCCGCTATCTGCAGACGGTCTGGGGGCTCGGCTACGTCTTCATCCCGGACGGTCACAACTGATCGGCGCCGTTCTGACAGTCTGAGAGGCTTCGGCACCCGGTGCCGAAGCCTTTTTTCGTCCGAGCGGCTAGACTTTCTCCGACGACATCCATCAAGCGGAACCCACTCATGCTGAATCGCCGACCCAAGCATCGTCCGAGTCTTTTCTGGCGCACCTTCCTGCTTCTCTGCGGCCTGATCTTCTTCAGCGCCATCGGCTGGCTGCAGAGTTTTCGCGTTCTATCCGAGCTGCCCTACTCGCAGGGCGTCGCTCAGCACATCGTATCGACCGCCAATCTGACGAAGTACGCGCTCGTGACGGCCGACCCGCTTTACCGCATCGACCTGCTTCGCATTCTCGCCGCCCGCGAAGGTCTGCTGATTTCGCCCCGCGACATCTCCGACCGAGTGAAGCCGCTGCCTTCGGACGGCTTCAACGCCCTCATCGAGCAGCTCGTGAAGAATTCGCTCGGTCAGGAAACCGTGCTTGCCTCCCGCGTGAACAACGTTCCCGGCCTTTGGGTATCGGTGGAAATCGACGGCGACGAATACTGGATGCAGACTTCGAGCGATCTGCTCGATCCTCCGCTCGGCACGGCCTGGCTCTGGTGGGCGCTCGCGGCCTGTATGGCCAGTCTTTTCGGAGCCACGCTGCTGACGCGGCACGTCATCGATCCTCTCGCCAAACTTTCGCTGGTGGCCACCCAGCTCGGTCAGGGCAAAGTGCCGGATCCGCTTCCCGAGGATTCGGGCACGGCGGAAATTCAGGCCGTGAACATGAGCTTCAACCACATGGTTCAGGATCTCCGCCGCATGGAAACCGACCGGGAACTGCTTCTTGCGGGCGTGAGCCACGACCTTCGCACGCCGATCACGCGTCTTCGTCTGGAAGTGGAGCTTGCGAACCTGCCCGATGATTCCCGCAACGCCATGGTGAGCGATCTGGAGCAGATGGAAAACATCGTCAATCAGTTCCTCTCCTACGCACGTCACAGTCACGAAAAGCAGGAAATGCTCAATCTGGGCGAAGCGATCGAGGCCGCCATGTCCAATGCCCGCCTAGCGAGCGACAGCACCGTGACGGTCGATTCGCAGATTGCGCCCAACATCTTTGTGATCGCGCATCCGCTCGAGCTTTCCCGCGCTCTGCAGAATCTCTTTACGAATGCCATGCGCTACGGCCGAAGCGAAGACGGCATGCTTCGCCTGCACGTGAGGGCCGAACTCTCCAAGGACGGCCGCAAGGCGCAGATTTCCGTCGGCGACGAAGGTCCGGGGCTCCCCGAAGATCAGCGCGAACGCGTCATGCGTCCGTTCGAACGCGGCGAAAGCGCGCGAAGCGGCGTGACGGGCACAGGGCTCGGTCTAGCCATCGTCGACCGCATCGTCCGCCGTTCGGGCGGCACGGTGGTGCTCGACTCGATGAATCCTCACGGACTTCTCGTGAAGGTGCTGTTCCCGGCGACGACCCCCGAAGCGGAAAAGAGCAAGGAGGAAAAACTTCAGAAGGAGCAGGAAAAGCTCGAAAAGAAGGTGCTCAAAGGCATCCAGAAGGAAAAAGACAAAGTGAAGGACAAGGCCTGACGGCCGGATGGAAAAGCGGGCTGATGCCGTTAAGGCGTCAGCCCGCTTCCGTCTGCGCACCTCCGAAGATCAGGCTTCGGTTCTGGCCATGAGGACCACTGCCTGAGCCATCATGCCTTCGAGCCTGCCGACGGCGTCCATCTTCTCGTTCGTCTTCGCCTTCACGTTGACGACGTCTTCGGAAACCCCGAGACACCTGGCGACGCTGGCGCGAATAGCCGGCATGTGCGGCCCGATCTTCGGGCGCTCCGCCACGACGGTCGCATCGCAGTTGACGACCTTCCACCCTTTATCCGCCGCCAGCGCCACGACGGCTTCAAGCAGTATGCGGCTGTCCGCGCCCTTCCATTTCGGATCTGACGGCGGAAAATGCTGACCGATGTCGCCGAGCGCGGCAGCGCCGAGCACGGCGTCGGTCACCGCATGAAGGAGCACGTCGGAGTCGGAATGGCCGTCAAGCCCGAGTTCGAAAGGAACGGTCACGCCGCCCAGAATAAGCGGACGACCTTCGACCAGACGATGAGAATCGTATCCCTGACCCACGCGAACAGGCACCACGGCTGTATCTCCCAGAATAAGGCTGGCGAGCAGCGCGTCCGCGGGCTCGGTCACCTTGATGTTTGTTGTTCTTCCCTGCACGATGCGCACCGGCCGACCGAGCCGCTCCATGGCGCTCGCTTCGTCCGTAATGCCGATGAGGTCGCCCGAAAGCGCTTCAATCAGTTCCCGCACCCGGAACATCTGGGGCGTCGCCGCCCGCCAGAGCGCCTTTCTCGGCACGGTTTCCACAATGCGCCGGTTTTCATCCGTGCGCTTGACGGTATCAGCGACCGGGCTGGCCAGAATCCCGCCCGACACCGTTTCGTCGGTGAGCACGGCATCGATCAGCTGACCGGCCTCGCCCGGGCGCAGACACGGCCTGGCCGCATCGTGCACCAGCACCCAGGCATCGCCCGGAAATCCTGCGGCCACCAGACCGTTGACCACGGATTCGGCGCGCTCGCGGCCGCCGCACCGCAGAACACGTACGTTCGCCGGCAGCAAAGGAATCACTTCATCTATATAAGCATCGGTCGGACTGACCACGACGACGAGGTCGCTGATGCGTTCTACGGCGCTCAGGGCGCGGACCGTATGCACCAGCATCGGCCGGCTGCCGAGCTTCATGTACTGCTTGGGCACCGAAAGCCCCATCCGGCTTCCGACACCCGCCGCACAGACCAGCGCAACCACCTTTTGTGACGGTTTTGGCAACTTAGTCTCCTCTCTATTCATCATTTTTTATCGATATCATCAAAAAAATGCCCTTTACGTCGGCATAACACCGCCTGTTTTCGATATGATCCCCGATCACGGAAAAAATTCCGGACATAAAAAACAGAAAAAATCAAAACACTTGGGGACGAGCATGCAGTCACTCATTCACATGGCAGGGGGCATTGCGCTCTTGCTGTGGGGCGCCTATATGGTGAAAACCGGGATGCTCCGCACGTTCGGCGTTGCCCTGCGCGAATTTCTATCCAAACATCTTAGCAACCGTTTTGCCGCTGTTGCATCGGGTACGGTTCTGGCTTCTCTCCTTCAGAGTGCAACCGCAGCTACTCTGATCATTGCCAGCATCACGTCTGAAGGTCTCATCTCGACCGCCATCGGCTTCGCCTGCATTCTGGGCGCAGACTTCGGCAGCGCCCTGATGAGCCGAATCCTCAGCTTCGACCTCTCCTTCCTGTCGCCGCTGATGATTCTCGCCGGTGCGATCTGCTTCTTCGGCCGTCATCCCGACACACGTGCCGGTCAGTTCGGCCGCATTCTGCTCGGCCTCGGCATCGTGATGCTCGCTCTGAAGCTCATCATCGCCTCGACGATGCCGCTTCGCACGAGCCCCGAACTCATGCCGATCTTCGAACAGATCGCTCAGATGCCGATCATGGCCATCCTTCTCGGCATCGGTCTCGGCCTCGGCTGCTTCTCGAGCCTTGCCGCCGTGATCATTACGACCGGCCTCGTGAACGCCGGCGTCATTCCCATCTCGACCGGCCTCTGGGTCGTGCTCGGCGCTGATATTGAAAACACCATTCTCGGTCTGATGACAGCCCTCACCGTCAGCCGCATGGGTCGCCGCGCACCGATCGCCAACACGATCTGGCGCTCGACCATGCTGGCGCTGACCGGCGTGGCGCTTGCCACCGTCCCCGCCATCCACGAGTTCTTCTCCACGATTCCCGATGCGCCGATCTACTTCCACGTGGGCATCAACCTGGCGTTCAGCATCATCGGCGTCTTCTTCGTCGGCATCGTTGCCAAGATCGCCGAACGCATCCTCCCGGTTGAAGCCGACAACATGAAGCAGAAGAAGGACAAGGGCCTCTTCTCCAAGGAAAACCTCATCGGCGGCGGCATGTCGCTCAAGGTTGCCGCTTCCGAAATCGGCAAGATCACCGGGGAAGTCCGCGACTTCTGGAAGGACGTCGACGATCTGCTGCGCACCAACCCGCCGCAGGGTCAGATCCTCGTGCTCCACGACCGCCGCAACTACATCATGGAACGCTGCACCACGGTGTCGCGCTACCTCTCCATGGTGATGCGCAGCCCGCTCACGAAGGACGACGCCGTCGAGTGGCAGTACCTGAAGAACGTGAACGCCTCGCTCAAGCTTGCGCTTGACGTCGTCGACCGCATCGTCACGATCACCGCCGACAAGAAGTGCGCGAAGAACCGCTCCTTCACGCCTGAAGGTCTCTCCGAACTTCAGATGCTTCACAGCCGCGCCATCGCTTGTATCGACAAGCTCGGCACGATTGTTCAGGCATCCGATCCCGACGAACGCAAGGCCGTCTGCGTGACGCTCCTTGAAGAACGCGAAGCCATGATCAAGAGTTCCTTCGAACTCACCCAGCATCATATGGAACGCGTTTCCAAGGGCCTGACCGGCGCCATCGAGACCAGCGCGCTCCATCTCGAGCTCCAGTCTCTCTTCACGCGCTTTGCGAGCATCATCTGCACGTCCGTCAATTTCGAAGCGGTCACCGTGCCGAATGCACACGAGGAAGCCTGATCCGATACCGGTTTCCGAAGTTCTTTTTGAACTGATCTGAACTTTTTCGGATTACCATGCGGGGCATGACGAGAGTCATGCCCCGTTTGTTTTATTTGCCCTTATTCACTGTCCTGCAGCCGTTTTCAGAGAACGTCAGTCATACGGCGTCTTCATGATGATGGATTAGTCAGCGAATCACTCGGTAGTAACCCTTACGTTTTCACTATTTTTTCCGACCGTCTTTTTCTTCAGAATCTCCCCCACTCGCGCGCGCCCGAGCGCGCCCCAAAGACATAACCTCATTCATATCGGATCCAGGAGATTCCCTTGAAGAACGCTTCCTTTAAGATCGCCGCCGCTGCCCTCGCTGTGGCATCTGCCTTCGTCTCGCAGGCCAACGCCGCGGGCTTCATGCTTACCGAACAGTCCGCCGGTGCTCTCGGCCGCGCCTACGCCGGTGTCGGCGTTGACGGAAACGACATTGCCGGTACCTACTACAACCCCGCCACGATGTCCCTGCACGACGGCACGAAGATTCAGGCCGGCGTCGTTCAGGTCGGCATGAACCTTGACTACGCAGGCAACAGCGGTGCCACGGAAAACGGCCGCCTGAAGTCCCAGACGCTTCCCCACGGCTACATCACCCACAAGATCAACGACAGCATGTGGGCCGGCCTCGCCATGACGGTGCCGTTCGGCATGGGCACGGAATTCGGTGAAAACTGGGAAGGTTCGGAACGCGGTATTTCCGCTGAAATGTACACGTTCGACTTCAACCCGAACCTTGCCTGGAAGGTGACCGACAAGTTCACGGTCGGTGCCGGTGTTTCGATTCAGTACGCGAATGCCAAGCTGAAGACGAAAATGAAGCTGAAGAACACTGAACTCGGCAAGCAGTTGACTCCTGCGCTCACGGGTATTGCGGGTACGTACCTGCAGAACGGAGACTACGCCTCTGCCCAAACAGTAGCTGCTACAGGTGAACAGACCATTACTTCTGAAATCAAGGTTGACAGCATTGCCTGGGGTTTTAATCTGGGTTTGATGTGGGCACCTGTTGAAAATTTCCGTGTCGGCTTGTCTTATCGTTCTAAGGTTTCCCACGATGCCGATGGTGATCTGACTATCTCTGGCAACAACAATCTTTACGCACACATTGCTTCCCTGACAGCTCTTAACAACCAAACTATCAACGCCATACTTCCCGGCATGGCTAATGTCCTTGGTACGCACAATGGTGAAGCTTCTCTTTCCACTCCTGCCTGGGCCATGGTTAACGCGGTTTGGGATGTCAATGACCTCCTGAGCCTCTACGCCACGTTCCGCTGGTCGGACTGGTCTTCCTTCAAGCAGCTCAAGATCACCTCCAACGGCGTTCCTCAGGCAACGATCGACAATTACTGGAAGGACACCTATCTCGGCTCTCTCGGCGCCGACCTCCGTCTCACCGACTGGTGGACGCTCCGCGGCGGCGTTGCCTATGAATCCTCCCCGATCAGCAATCCTCAGAACCGTCTCGGCATCATCCCCGACGCCGACCGCTGGTGGTTTGCCGTCGGCTCCACGTTCAAGCTGATGGACAACCTGCAGACGGACGTGAGCTTCGCACACCTGCACGGCGTGCATGAACGCAGCATCTACAAGGACAACGGAGAAGAATGGGGCAAGTTCCGCAAGCTTGACGCCTATCTCTTCGGCGTTCAGCTGGTCTACGCCTTCTAACGGCTGACCTTTCGGTTTCTGCGAAAAAGCGCCGGATCCCCCGCGGATCCGGCGTTTTCTTTTTTCGGCCGGAAATATCTTTCTGAGCGCTGCCGCATTCCGACCGAAACAGTCTGATTATTTATCGCTTATGAGGACTAGTTGTCGCATTAATTCGACTTATTCAATGTCTGCTGCCGGAAACTTCTGAATAAAGTTATCCGAAAGCGACACTTCAGCAGTTTGCTTCGTACGGAAACATGAATTCAACCAGCAGATCGCCCAGCGTGGCCCCTTCAGGAAGCGCATCGCGCTCCGAATCCGGTTCGGGACACACAGAGAGCCCTGCCTTGCGGCAGAGCGACGCGGTATAGAGAGCCAGTCCCATTTCCAGCGTAGGGCGCAGATGAAGATGCTTCAGGAGAATGAAGAAAAGCGCGGCATCTTCTTCCCAGACGCTGGCCGGGGCGGGATTGAGTCCCGAATGGATGACGACGGGAAGGCGGTTGCCCGGCGACAGGCACTCGGCGGGCGTGGGACAGGTTTCGTCGGCGTAGCGGCGGGCAAGGCCGTCATACTCGCCTTCAGTCAGAAGGAGAGGATCGATTCTGGCACAGCGGACCAGTTCTTTCAGACGCCGGGCATAGCGTCTGCACCGATAATCACGCAGCAGCATGACGCACCTCGCAAGAAGCTTTCAACCTGTATCTGTCATTAATCCTACGCGAAGCGTGCCTGTTCGGCGTTCATCCGACCTGAACGCGGTATGACGCTTGCAAGTTGCGCCGGATTGTGCTGTTCCGCCGACGGCCGTGCCTCCCGGCGGCCGATGTGCTATCTTGCCTTCGTTTTCTGAGCACATCCCGGATTCCAGCCTATGACCTCCGCCGTTCCCGGCCTCTTCAAGGAAGACCTTTTCAGCTTCAAGCCCGGCGACAAATACGTTCTGACGCTCGGCGCCCTGACGCCCGACGCACTGGCACTTGCACAGATGGCCGAAGCCTGCCGCAGTAAGGGCGAAAAGCTGCTCGTCGTTTGTGCGGACCCGATGGATGCGGCGCGTCTGGCGCAGGAAATGCCGTGGTTCGACAAAGACGTTTCGGTCCGCGCCCTTCCCGACTGGGAAACGCTTCCCTACGACGTTCTCTCCCCTCAGGAGGAAATCGTCTCCGACCGTCTTGAAACGCTCTACCGCATGACGGCGGGACGCGGACGCACGGACGTGATCGTTGCCTCCGCCGTCACGGCTGCCCAGCGCATGGCTCCGGTTTCCTACGTCGGCGCCAATACCTTCTTCTTCAAGTCCGGCGACACGCTTTCCGTCGACACGCTGAAGGAAAACCTCGTCAAGGCGGGCTACGCCAACGTGAAGCAGGTGCTCGCCGCCGGCGAATTCGCCGTCCGAGGGAGCATCATCGACGTCTTCCCGATGGGCTCCGACAAGCCCTTCCGCCTGGACATGTTCGATGACGAGATCGATTCGATCCGGTGGTTCGACGTCGAAACCCAGCGTTCAATGGAAGTCGTCAAGGATATCCGCCTGCTTCCCGGTCACGAATTTCCGGTCGATGCCGAAGCGCTGACGGCCTTCCGTCAGCGATGGCGCATCCGCTTTCCCGGCGATCCAGGCAAAAGCCTCGTCTACCGCGATATCGGCAGCGGCGTGCTTCCGCCCGGCGTCGAATACTACCTGCCGCTCTTTTTTGAAGAGACTGCCACGCTGGCCGATTATCTCGGCTCCGGAACGCGCGTCGTCCTCATCGGCGACGTCGATGCCGCTTTGCGCTCCTTCATGCGGGATACGCAGTCACGCGCGAAGATGCTCGAGCGCGATCTTGAGCGTCCGTCGCTCACGCCGGAGGAACTCTGGCTCACGCCCGAAGAATTCTTCGTCAGCCTGCAGAAGTTCCCGCGCTTTTCGTTCCGGCGCTCCGGCACGCCGGAAGATGCCGCAGCGCTCAGCGGCGTAACGGTCGAACGCAAAAGCCAGAATCCCCTTACCAACCTGCTCAACTTCACGGCAGCCAATGCCGCCCGCGGCCGCCGAACGCTGATCGCAGCCACCTCCGTCGGCCGCATGAGCACGATGTCGGATCTCTTCCGTTCGTCGGGTCTGGTGTTTTCCGAAACGGACAGCTGGGAAGACTTCCTCGCCGGGTCTGACCGAGTCGGTCTGACAGTCGCGCCGCTCTATTCGGGCGGCATCGTCGCGACGCCTTCGATTGCGATCCTGACAGAAACCGAACTTTATGCAGCGAGTCCGAGAAGAGCGCGCCTGAGACGAAGCAGCGCCGCAACAAACATCGAGATGATCGTCCGCGACGTCTCGGAACTCAAAACCGGCGATCCGGTCGTGCATCTCGAACACGGCATCGGCCGCTATCAGGGGCTCGTCCATATGGAGACGCCCGACGGCGACGCCGAATTCCTTCACATCGACTACAAGAACGACGCCAAGCTCTTCGTGCCGATCGCCAATCTTCATCTCATCTCTCGCTATTCGGGTGCGGACGTCGAGAACGCCCCGCTTCATGCGCTCGGAAGAGGAGACTGGGAAAAAGCCAAGCGCAAGGCCGCCGAGCAGATCCGCGACACGGCGGCAGAACTGCTCCACCTCTATGCGCTTCGAGAAACGCGCAAGGGCTTCGTCTTCCCCATCGACACGAGAGACTACGAAGCCTTCTGCGAAGGGTTTGCCTTTGAGGAAACGCCCGATCAGGCGGCCGCCATCGGCGCCGTCCTCAAGGACATGACCACCGGCAAGACGATGGACCGTCTCGTCTGCGGCGACGTCGGCTTCGGCAAGACGGAAGTCGCGCTGCGCGCGGCCTTCGTCGCCGTTTCCGCCGGCAAGCAGGTAGCGGTGCTCTGCCCGACGACGCTTCTCGCGGAGCAGCATGCGCAGACCTTCCGAGACCGCTTCGCCGCCTGGCCCGTGCAGGTTGCCGAACTCTCGCGCTTTCGCACCGGCAAGGAAACGACCAAAGCGCTCGAAGGCATTGCGGCGGGCACCGTCGACATCGTGATCGGGACCCACAAGCTGCTCACCGACAAGGTGAGCTTCGACCGCCTCGGACTTGTCATCATCGACGAGGAACACCGATTCGGCGTGCGCCAGAAGGAGCAACTCAAGAAGCTCCGCGCCGAAGTGGACGTGCTCACGCTCACGGCGACGCCCATTCCGAGAACGCTCTCGATGTCGCTTGAAGGCATCCGCGACTTCTCCGTCATCGCAACGGCCCCCGAACGCCGCCTCGCCGTCAAGACCTTCGTGCAGACCGAGGAACCCGGCATCATGCGCGAAGCGGTCATCCGCGAGCTTAAGCGCGGCGGTCAGGTCTACTTCCTTCACAACGAGGTGGAGACCATCGAAAACCGCCGCGAGCAGCTCTCGCAGCTTATTCCGGAAGCCCGCATCGCCGTGGCTCACGGCCAGATGAGCGAACGCGAACTTGAACGCATCATGCGGGAGTTCTATCAGCAGAAATTCAATCTTCTGCTCTGCACGACGATTATCGAAACCGGCATCGACGTGCCGACCGCGAACACGATCATCATGCAGCGCGCGGACAAGCTCGGTCTCGCCCAGCTTCATCAGCTGCGCGGCCGCGTCGGCCGAAGCCACCATCAGGCCTACGCCTATCTTCTCACACCCCCGTCGGGCGCCATGACGAAGCAGGCCCGTCAGAGACTGGAAGCCATTCAGTCGCTGGAAGAACTCGGCAGCGGGTTCTATCTTGCCATGCACGACCTGGAAATCCGCGGCGCTGGCGAAGTTCTCGGGGAACATCAGTCGGGTGAGATTGCCGAAGTCGGCTTCGACCTCTACAACCGCATGCTGACCAACGCGGTCCGGTCACTCAAGCGCGGAGAAACCCCGAATTTCGACGGTCCGCTGATTGCAACGACGGAAATCAGCCTGCACGCCCCGGCGCTGCTGCCCAACGCCTACGTGCCCGACGTCTCCCAGCGTCTCGGGTTCTACAAGGAACTCTCCTCCGCCGTCAGCGTCGAAGACATCATCCGGACGACCGAAGCGCTGGCCGACCGTTACGGCAAGCTTCCCGAGGCTGCCGCCAGACTGACGCAGATCCACCGGTTGCGCCTGCGCTGCGAAGCCATGGGCGTTCGCAAGATCGACTGTGCGGACACCGCGACCGTCATCACCTTCACGCAGCGTCCCAACATCGAGCCGATGGCTCTGATCCGCTTCCTTCAGAGCCGAAAGGACGCCCGCATGATGGGCCCCGACCGGCTGAGAATCGACGCCGGCGGCGCCACGCCGGACAAGCGCCTGCTGCTCGTGCAGACGGTGCTCTCGGCGCTTGAAGCCAAATAACTGCAGAGTCCAGAAACAGCAAAGCCGCAGAAACGTCCCGTCTGCGGCTTTGCTTTTTGTCGTCTGGAAAACCCTTACTGACAGCTTTCCTTGGACTTTTTCTCCTGATCGGCCTTTTCATCGGCCTGAGCCTTCAGCATCTTCTCGATCTGTTCGCGCATGCTGCCTTCGTCCAGATAGCCCGCATGCCAACCGACCTCCTGACCGTGATGGTCGAAAAAGATCTGCGTCGGCACCGAAGTGATGCGGAACCATTCGAAAGCCTCGGGAAGCACTTCGGAATCGATGTAGCGGATGGCGACGCGGCCTTCATATTCGCGGTCGAGCTTTTCCAGGAAGGGACGCATGAGACGGCAGGGCTGGCAGGACGGTGTGCCGAAATCCGCCATCGTGATCATGCCGGGCTCGGGCACGCGGCCCGTCAGAGCGGCGCCGGCCGGGGCGGAGAAACTGAGCGCAGCGGCGCCGGCAGCCAGCAGGGCCGCAAATTGATGCTTCATAGTGAATTTCCTTTCGGCCGTCGGGCCGGTTGATCGGTCCCGATACTTTAGCGCAAACAGCGCGGACGCCATCTCAGCAACATCCCTGCCCGCCGCCGGACACCCGGCATACATCGTCACACATATTTGACACATCCGGAAACTACTTAGCGGCAGACCGATGCTACAATCAGCCGCGTCAGAGATTTCCTTAGTGGTTTTCACTGACTTTTGGCTGTTGACCGGCCCGGCGCGTCCCTGTGCCGGGCCGCTTTTTTTCGTGCCTCCTCCGCCGGCTTCCCCGGACCGTCATGAAAAACCGTTATGACAGATCCGCCGAACAGAAAACGCGATCAGGGAATTTGAACGGCGTACAGAGGAGAAAATCCGCATATCGCCCGGAAAACGCGCGTTTCCGGCTCTCTCTTTTGTCCTGCAGAGCATATTGGGGCATAAGCGCTTCTTATGCTTTTGATCTCAAATCATCATTTTGCTTTTATGGCAGGCTGAACGACAATACACGTCAAGGAACACGGCCGCAGGCGATTCCAAGCAGGCGGGCCGAATTAAACGACTTTTGACAGAAGGACACATCATGGCCAAGGAAATTGAACGCAAATTCCTCGTTGTCGGCGACGCATGGCGCAAGCTTGCCGAAGGTACCCGCTATCGCCAGGGCTACCTCAACAGCATGAAGGAACGCACTGTCCGCATCCGCACGGTCGGCGACAAGGCTTTCATGACGGTGAAGGGCCCGACGGTCGGCGTCACCCGCTTGGAATTCGAATATCCGATCCCCTATGACGACTGCGTCACGATGCTCGACAACCTCGCCGAACAGCCGGTGATCGACAAGGCCCGCTACAAGATCCCGATGGGCGAATTCGTCTGGGAAGTCGATGAATTCTTCGGCGTGAACCAGGGTCTCATCGTCGCTGAAATCGAACTCAAGAGCGAAGACCAGGCCTTCGAAAAGCCCGAATGGATCGGTGAAGAAGTCTCGGGCGATCCCCGCTACTTCAACTCCATGCTCGTCGCTCATCCCTACACCACCTGGAACAAGTAATTCGGAGAATCATCATGGCTGATACCTACGCTAAGAACGTTGCCACTTCCGCCGAAGAAGCTGCCAAGATCGTTCCCCGCGCTGAATTCCGAGTGTTCGGCAAGGACATCATCGAAGGCGTCGTCGAACACATGTGGTGCTGCAAGGCCACGCTCTTCAAGGCCCGCGTGATGCCTGCCGAAACGTACATCCTCTCGAAGAAGACCAACGAAGCGAACGTCAAGGTTCGCGACGGTCTCCTCGACATTAAGACCAAGGTCGGCGAAACGCCCGAAGGCTTCGAAATCTTCCAGCCGCGCGGCAAGTTCCAGTTCCCGGTCAAGCGCGAAGAACTCGCTGAAATTCTCCGCAACCTTCAGGTTGAAATCGCCCTCGACAAGAACGGCTACACCTTCGACGAATTCTGCGACATTGTCCGCGAACATCCGGAACTCGCTCTCGTCACGGTTGAAAAGAAGCGCTACGGCTTCAGCGTGAACGGCGTCATCTGCGAATACGCCAAGGTCTGGTTCAACGGCGCCATGGTTGAAACGGCCTGCTGCGAAAGCGAAAACTACGAAGCCATGAAGGGCGCTGTCGAAGCGCTCGGCATCGCCGAACTGCCAAACACCAACTACCTCAAGGCCGCCAAGAAAGTGGTCGGCATGTAACCCTTTCATTTCCAGTTAGTTAGTTCTCCTAACTCCTCCTACGGTCCCGAAGCGGTTCTGCTGACGGACCGGCGTTAAACGCCTGCAGGACCCGCACGGGATCTGCAGGCGCTTTTTTTATCTTCGCAGCTTTTCCGGCATCGTCCGCCGCAGCCGTACATATTCGTTTATGTACCGTACTTATTGCCGGCATGGGATCCGCATCTTCCGGCAATGACTTTTGATCTTCTGAAGTTTTTTCAATATGTATGGTCTTATGTCAGCAGAAGATCAGGCGTACATATCTCAATTTGTATGCGAACAGGGCTTCAACCGGCAGCTGAGCACCTTTGCCGACCTCGACCGTCTGGCCTCCGCCAACCGGCGCCGGATTCTGGACATCCGGGAAATCGTGGTGAGCAAGGAACTCGCGGCGCGCATCTTCTGTCCGCCCGGCGAAACGCTGATCCGTTTTTCCATGGTGCGCCTCGGCTCCCGTCCGGGCGAACCGCCGATTGCCCGGACCACCGAATACGTGCGTCGCGAATGGCAGGCGCTCGTGAAGGAAGTACCGAAGCATCCCGACCGCCTGATGATCGACATCATCGCTTCGGTGTTCGGCAAACGCTGCACCGAGATCCGCCAGAGCGTCGAAGCCTCTCTGCTTTCCGAAGAAGCCGCGCGGCAGCTGAGCGCCGATCCCGGCACGCCCTGCCTCAGAATTCTGCGCCGCTATCTGACCGAGCACGGCGAACTTCTTCTGACGACGGTCTCCGTTCATCCGGCATCGCGTTATGCTTTCAGTCTCAACGTGAAGCTTGACTCCGAGGACCGCATTTCATGATGACCCGCCGCTTTGCCGCGCTGCTTGCCGCGGCTTTTCTTTTCACCCCGGCCTTTGCCGGGAGCACGATGTCCGCCGAGCCGCACACCGCTGCGGTATCTTCCGCCCGCGTCGTCTTTTCTCCCGAAGAAAGCGGTCAGGCAGCCGTCATCGGCATGATTGATGCGGCATCCGTCCGGGTGCGCGTCGCCATGTTTCACTTTTCCAATACTCACATCGCCGACGCTCTGATCCGCGCACACCGGCGCGGCGTCGACACGGCGGTGATTCTCGACAAATCCCATCTGTCGGACAAGCGCAGCGTCGCACCCAGGCTGCTTTCGGGCGGCGTTCCGGTCTTCATCGACGCCGAACACAAAACCGCCCACAACAAGGTCACGGTGACGGAGGGGCGCTGGGTCGTCACCGGCAGCTACAACTACAACAAAAACGCGGAATCGCGTAACGCCGAAAATCTGCTCATTCTCGACTCGCCGGCGCTCGCCGACCTTTATGAAGAAAACTGGATGCTCCACCGGGCTCACAGCAGCGCCTTTGCCGCCCGTCCTGCCGGCAGTGCCGCATCGCCCGAACAGAAATAGACGGCAATGCCGCGCACACAGCAAAGCGGCGCCGGTCTCAAGACCAGCGCCGCTTAGTCGTTTAACTGCAGTGTACCTGCTTCATCAGCTCAGGATCAAAAGAACCCAGGGGTGATGCCGAGCCACGTGAAGTACGTGCCGCCGGCGATGAGAAGGAGGAGCCAGTAGAGAACCGACATCGTGAAGCCGTACTTGAAGGATTCGCCCATCGTGTACTTGTTGGTACCGTAGAGCATGGCGTTGGGCTTCGCGTTGAAGGGGAGCGACCAGCAGCAGTTGATGCAGAGCGCAACCGGAAGAGCAAGCGAGAGAATGTCGATCTTCAGGGTCTGTGCGATGCCGATCACGATCGGCATGAAGATCAGCGTACGCATGTTCTTCGACTGAAAGATGAAGTGGCTCGCGATGAAGATGGCGGTCAGGAGCGCGTAGAGCGTCAGGAAGGACATGGACTGCATGCCGAGCTTGTCCATCATCTGAACGGTCAGAACGTCCATCAGCTTGGTCTTGGTCAGGCCGGCGCCGAGAGAATACGCACCCGCCGAGAAGATCATCAGGTGCCAGGGAATGTCGACGTCGTTCCAGGAGAGCAGTTTGAACTGCGGAGCCAGCATCACGATGGCGCCGAGCATGGCGACCACGGTAGCGTTGAGGCCGTGGAGCTTGTCGGTAGCCCACACGAGAAGAACGATCATGAAGACGATGAAGGCCTTGACTTCATTGAGCTTGACCGGGCCGAGCTCGCGGTAGGCCTTGGCAAGAGCTTCGCGGCCGCCTTCGAGCTTCGGCTGACGGTCTTCGGCCGTGAGCGGGAAGACGAAGCGCACGCCGATCGCGTAGGAAAGGAGACCGAAGGCGAGCACGAGCGGCAGACCGGCGACGAACCAGTCGAAGTAGAAGATCTGCACTCCGGCACCGGCAAGAAGCGCCACGCCGAGGAGGTTCGCGCCGGAACCCGTCATGAACGTGTTGCAGCTCGCATTGATCATCAGAAGGTTGTGAAGCACGAGGTTGCGGGCGAAGTTGTTCGTCGTATCCGTGCCGGGCGCGCCGTAGACGGCGGACACCACCATGAAGAGCGGCATCATCAGAGCAGCCTTGGCAGCCGTGGCGTTCACGAACGCAGCCAGAATGATGTTGATCGCGAGGAACGTGATGAAGATCATCCCGGCGTTCTTGCCGAACTTCAGGATGAGCCACAGCGCGACGCGCTTTACGAGGTCGGTCTTCACCATGGCGGAAGCCATCACGAAGGCCGAAATGTTCAGCCAGATCACCGGGTCGCCGAGGGTTGCCATGGCGGGTTTGGCTTTAAGCGTGCCGGTAAGAATGAGGCCGCAGATGAGCAGCATCGACGTCACGTAGTTCGGAACGGCTTCGCTCACCCAGAGGAAGAGTGCCGTGGCGAACAGACCGAACATGATCTGCTGCTTCGGATTGAGAATCGGGAACTGGAACACATAGGCCGTCAGCACAAAAAGCACGGCGGCGATCGGGAGGCCCCAGATTCTGAAGAACTTGCCGACGGGCGTCAGAGGACGCTTCGGCATCTTGTTGAGAGAGTAGCTGTTCATGTCGAGCGGATCATAGGCCTGATCCGCTGCTGTCTGAGCAGTTTTGACGGTTGTTGCACCCATAAGGAATCTCCTTGCTGCTTTAAAGGCAGTCTTGCTGTATCTACAGCAGATAATGTAGGTCTTTTAAGCGCTTACAGAATCGAGATTCATTATTTTTAATATCAGGCTTCCTTATGGGTCTCAGGGTTCAAGCTGATTGAAGGATTAATTCCGGACATAGGTGTCCGCAAACGCCTTCTGGAGAAAGCGCATGAAAGCTTCGGTATTTTTGGAAAATCTTCTGTCCTGACGCCAGAGCATCAGAATGCTGCGTTTCAGAATCTGATGGTCAAGCTGAAGTTCAATCAGCCGTCCTTCGATCAGTTCGCGCTCGACGACCGACCGGGACAGAATGGCCAGACCCGCGCCTTCCTCCACCGCGCGCTTGATAGCCCCGGCTTCGTCCATCTCGATCGAGCTCTTCAGATTGACGCCGAGTTCGGAAAGCTGCGCCTTGAGGCTCTGCAGCGACGCCGTCAGACGTCCCGAGAGAATGAAGGGCTCGCTGCCCAGTTCCTCGATCGTCACCATGCCTCGCGACGCCAGCGGATGGTTCGGCGAGGCTATGACGACGAGTCTGTCTTCTCCGATCACCTTGGTGCCGATATTGCGGGAAGCGATCTGGTCGCCCTCGCCGACGATAGCCAGGTCGTAGGCATTGTCCTCGACCTGGCCGGCGATCGTGTGCGCCGAATGAATCGAGATCTGCAGCTCGATGTCCGGGAACTGATCGCGAAACGCCATCAGAATGCGCGGGAGCATGTAGACGCCGATGATCTTCGAAGCGCCGATGCGGATCGTCCCGCCGCGAAGCGCCTTCAGGTCCGTGAGCTCGCCCTTCAGATCCTCGACGCGGTCGAGGATGTCCCGGGCGCCCTTCTGAAGAATGCTGCCCGCATCGGTGAGGACGATCTTCTTGCCGGTGCGGTTGAAGAGCGGCATGCCGAACTCTTCTTCCAGCGCAGCGATGTGCCCGCTCACGGCGGGCTGAGTCAGGCTCAGTTCATGCGCCGCCCGGGTAAAGCTCCCCTGCTTGATGACTGTCAGAAAAGTACGCAAATGGATGAATGAAAGCATGGCGCCCGATGTCCGTTCTCCGCTCCAGAGTTTCCGCAGAGGCCGTTCGCGCGGATGGAGTCGCACGGTCTCTCATCACGTAGGTCTATAACAAACCGTAAGGTTCGGACAGACCTCTTCGACCTTCATTGTAGGACAAAGGGCTATTGTTGAATACTTCGCATAAACACCTACATCTCAGGCGTTTACCCTGATACACCCTGGAAAGCCTATCTTTTTCGAATTGATTTTTCGGCCTCTGAAAGCAGACGTTATCGATAAATTATTCTTATCAATAACGTTTGAAAGGGCAACACGCGGACACAAAAAGGGCCGCGCGGTCCGAAACAGACCGCCGGCCCCGTCTGACACTGACGCCCGGATTTCCGGCTTAGTGCTTGAGCGCGGCAAGCGCGGCGAAGGGATTCGGCTTTTCCTCTTCAGGCGCCGGCTCCTCGTCGTCCTCCCATTCGGCTTCGCAGTCCTCGTGAAGCGGCATGGCGGGAAGCGAGAGAATCACTTCCTCCTGAATCCAGGCGGCCGCCGAGAGCTTCTTGCTGCCGACGATGACTTCCTCGTCTTCGCCCTCCTCGTCGATCGGCAGGGCATTGGCTTCTTCTTCGGTCTTGGTAAAACGGAAGGTGAGTTCGCGGGTGACGGGGACGGTCACGGGTTCGTTGCAGCGTGCGCACTGCATGACGACGCCCGCTTCAATCGTCAGCGCAGCAGCAGGGAGACGCTCGACGATGCCGAGCCCCTCGATGCGAAAATGCACCGCGCCGCCCTCGAGTCCGAGCACCTCGGAAGCCAGTTCGGGCATGTCCTCGAGCGGCATGTCGCCTTCGACGACGCCGCGGGTGCGGGAAAGTTCAAAGACATCCAGTGTGAGAGACATTTTCTATCCTGATTGCGTACATCGGCGTCCGCCGGGAGCATCGCTCCCGCGGACCGGGTCCGAACATTCTACCGAATGCCGCCGCGGCGGGTCTCCGGCCCGGCCCGCGGCCGCAGGCGCCGATGAAAACCCGTCTCACGCTCTGACCGGCAGACCGATTGCCGCTACAATCTTGGGCATTATGACGAAAGCACTCATCCTTGCCTCGAGCTCCCGCTACCGGCGCGAGCTCCTCGACCGTCTGGGCATTGCATACACCTGCGTGAGCCCCGACATTGACGAATCCGCCCTGCCCGGCGAAACGCCGCAGGACACGGCGCTGCGCCTCTCCGAAAAGAAGGCCCGCGCCGTCTGGGACGCCAATCCCGGCGCCGTGGTGATCGGCTCCGACCAGGTGGCCGATCTCAACGGCGTGAAGCTCGGCAAGCCCCATACCCGCGAGAATGCAATCCGGCAGCTCAGGAGCATGCAGGGCCGGGAAGTCGTCTTCACTACGGCCCTCTGCGTCATCGATGCCGACGGCCGGGCCGAAAAGCTCAAGAGCCAGACGACCATCCGCATGCGCGAACTCTCCGACGAAGCCATCGAAGCCTACGTCGACCGCGAAAAGCCCTTTGACTGCGCAGGCGCCGCCAAGATCGAGCGTCTCGGCATCGCCCTGATGGCCAGCGTGACGTCGGACGACCCGACTTCGCTCATCGGTCTGCCGCTGATGGCGCTGACGACGCTTCTGACGCGTGCGGGCGTTGAAGTTCTTCCCGGCCTTCGCGCCTGACGACGTCTGAAGGGACCGACATGGCGGGCACGCTCTACTGTCTTCCGAATCTGATCGCCGACGGCACGCTTGAAGCCGCCGTGCCGCCCGCCGTTCGTTCGCGCGCAGCGGGCATCCGTTTCTTTCTCGTCGAGGCAGCCAAGTCGGCACGGGCCTATCTGAAGCTTCTCGGACACCCGGGTCCCATTTCGGATCTGCGCATCGAGGAAATCGGCCACGATCCTGATCCTGCTCTGCTCTACCGTTGGCTCGAACCCGTTCTGGCGGGCGAAGACGCCGCGATCGTGAGCGAATCGGGCTGTCCCGGCATTGCCGATCCGGGCGCTCAGATCGTCTCGCGAGCCCAAGAGCTCGGCATCCGCGTGGTGCCGCTGGTCGGCCCGTCCTCGATTCTGATGACGCTGATGGCCAGCGGTCTTGACGGCCAGCGCTTCCGCTTCCTCGGCTACCTCCCGGTCCATGCGGACGAACGCCTTGCCGCGCTTCGGACGCTTGAAAAGGAGAGCCGCCGTTCCGAAACGCAGCTCTTCATCGAAACGCCGTACCGCAATACGGCCATGCTGGAAAGCATGCTCGAAGCGCTTGCACCGGATACCCGCATCACCGTGGCCACCGACGTCACCGGCGCCGCCGAATCGATCCGCACGCTGACGGCCGCCGGCTGGAAAGCACAGCCGGCCGAGGAACGCGCCCTGCCGAAGCTGCCGACGGTCTTTGCGCTGCTGGCCGCTCCGTCGGGCGAAGCGCCCCGCTATGCACCGGCTGCCGCCCGCCGCAAAGGTCAGGAACACGCACCGGCAGGCGGCCGGAACCGGTCCGCCCGGCCCCGGCGCGAGCGCGGGAGCAGCCGTTCATGACGCCCGAAGCTTTTCTTCAGACGGTGCTCGGTCTTCCGCGTGAATCGCTTTTTCTCGCCGGCGTCGCACTGGTGCTCGTTCTGCTTCTTGCCGTTCTTCTCCTGGCGTTTCGCGCCCGAAGCCGGCGGCCCGAGAACATCGGCCTTCGCCGGATTGAGGCCGATTACGGCGAGGCCGCCCCGGAAGATCGCGTCGAACCCGGTCTGCCAGAACCCGACTGGGATCCTCTTGAAGAAACTCAGGAACGCCAGCTCCTGACGGAACGCATCCGCGAGCCCGAAAGCCCGGCCGGCGAAGTGATGCCGCCCGTTCCGAGCGGACGCCCCGCCTCCCAGGAGCCCGTCCGCCCGGCGGAACCCGCACCCGAACCCGCCGCTCAGGCCGAGCAACCGGTGCCTCCTCGATTTGTCCGCAGCACCCCGCCCTGGCATTTCCTGCAGACGCTGCCCTTTGCCATGCGGCGCGGTCTCACGACCGCGCACGTCGACATGCTCGGGATCGGAGTCGAGGCGGTGTTCTTTCCGCCAGAAGCGGTCTCGTCGCAGTCCGACCCCGTGCGCCGTCTTCTCCCCTTCCTGCCGGACGGTGAAATTCTTTACCGCGAAGCCGATCGCAAAACCTTTTCAATGGGCAGTCTTTTCGCGCAGCCCGACGCCGTCATTGAAATAGACACCGGTCTGATCGCGCTTGAATACAAATCCCGCGGCGGACGTGAAGACAACCCCGCCGATCCGGCCTCTACGCTGCGTCCGAAGGATCTGCTCCAGACGCTGATAGAAGCCATGGTGCTGTCCGTTTCGACCGGCCGACCGACTGCGCCCGTGCTCCGCACGCAGAACGCCGCCTATTTCCTTCGTCCGGAACGGCGCATCATGACGCTTCTGGCCGACCGCATCGCCGCCGCGGAAGCCTTCGTCTCGCCCTATTCGCCCAGACGCGGCATCAGCGCGGCCGACTACGCCGCTCTCTGCGCCGTGCCCGCCGAAATGATCTTCGCCCGCCCGGCCGATGCTTCGTCGCTTGCCGGCGAGGCCGCTCACCGCGAGCTTCTCGGCTGATTTTCCCCGGTACTCCGGCGCCGCAAAGTCTCGTTGCAATCGTAACGTTCCTCCGAATTTTGTCTCCCGTATAGTTATCGAAAACATCATCGGCCGGCACCGCCGGCCACGGGGGACTGCCATGAGACTTAAAGCCGCTGCGCTCTTTACTCTTCTTGCCGTCACTCTGCCGCCGGCTTCGGCCGTCCCGGCCGCCGATCCTCCTCAGAGCTGGCTCAAGCCCTCGGCGGAGATTCCCGCCTCCGGCCTCTCTCCCCTCACGATTTCGCTCGCGCCCGACCGCCCGGCCTGCGAAAAGGTCTACGGCCGGCGCTGGGAAGCGCAGTGCGCGCGGCCCTTCGGCATGATGAGCGCCCGCGTGCAGGGCGTCAGACTGTCCCCGCAGATCAAGGGCACCTGGCGCTGGCAGTCGTCCGACGAACTCGCCTTCTTCCCGGCGGAACCTTGGCCGGCAGACGCCGCCTTCAGCGTGTCCCTGGACGATCTCCCCGTCCCCGCCGGCGTGACGCTGACCCGGCGGGACATCTCTTTTGCCACGCCGCCCCTCACCATGACCTCGGGCAGCGCGCGATTCTGGCTCGATCCGTCTGCTGACGGCGAGCGCTCACTCTCCTTTGAAGCCTTCTTTTCCACTGCCGTCCCGGATACGGCAGCCGTCGAAAAGGCCTTCTGGTTCGAAACCGCTCCTCAGGGCCCCGAACTCGGCGAGCCGGTTTTCATCTGGAACTACGACAGAACGTCGCTCTACGTCCGGGTTCCGGTGCTCAGGGCAGGCATGAAGGCGGCCGTCGTTCATGCACATTTCCCCGGCATCGCCGGGGCCTGGACGGCCGGCGAAACACTGAAGCCGGCGGTCACGCCGGGTTTCGAGACGGCTTCGCTCACGGTCCGCGTGCCTGCCGCCGACGGTCTCTACGACATCGCATCGGCCGTTCTGAGGCCTTCGCGCACCGCCGAGCTTGAACGCATCTACGAACTCCAGCTCCGTCCCTCGATTCTCACTCGTCCCGACAAGCTGACCGAAGCGCTTCGCGTCACCGAACTTCCCGCCAGGCTCAATGCCGGCGCCGTGAGCGAAACCGACTGGCTGCAGGCGCCCGTCATTGATGAGGAGGCGCTCGCCCGGGGCCGTCCGCTTGCCGTCACGATCCTTCAGGACAAAACAACGCCGTCCGACACGATCAGGCTGGCAGTGAAGGCCAGACCCGGCACCTTCCTGCACGTCGCGCTGCCCTCCGGCTTCGGTCCCGCGAAGGACCTTGTTCTGAAAAACGGCTGGCAGAGCGTGCTGCGCGCCGACGATCCCGGTGCGAGCGTCGGATTCCTTGAACCCGGAAACATGCTGACGCTGTCGGGACGCCGCACGCTCACGCTGACCGGCGAGGGCATCGGACGCATCCGCTGGCGCATCGAACGCTTCCGCGATCCCTTCCTGGCCATGGCCGCTCAGCAGTTCCGTGCTCACGAACGGTTCACGGACGCCGAGGCTTTCGCCGAAGCCGCCGAGGGCATGATCCCCTTCGGCGAAGGCCGGCGCTTCGCTTCTCTGCCCCTTGACGCCGCCGCACTGCATGCAGGACGTTCCGGTCTCTTTCAGGTGACGCTCATCGGAGAAAAGCAGGCTCCCGACGGCAGCTGGCAGGCGGAAGCCCGCTCGTCCAAGCGGTTCCTCGTCACTGACACCGCTCTCATCGTGAAGTCGGAACGCGCCGGATCGGCCTCGGTCTTTGCGGCCGACCTGGCGGAGGGCCGGCCCGCCGCGGGTCTTTCCGTGACGCTGCTCGGCGCCAACGGCGTGCCGCTTGAAACCGTCACGACGGACGAAAACGGCGCAGCCCGGTTCACGGCCGTCTCCGGCTATTCGCGGGAAAAGACGCCGGCAGCTGTTGTCGCCAGAAACGCTGCAACCGGCGACATCGCCTGGCTTTCCGTCACGGATCCCTCCAACATCGACCGGCTGACCGACTTCGACGTCAGCGGCCGTGAAATCGCCGCCGACGGCCTCACCGGCCTGGTCTTCGCCGAACGCGGTCTCTACCGGCCGGGAGAAACCGTCCACGTCGGGGCTCTCGTCAAATCGGCGGACACGTCGCCGCTTCCCGCCGGCCTTCCGGTGACGCTTCGCATCACGGACGACACCGGCCGCATCCGGCATGAAGCCTCTCTGACGCTGAGCGCCGAAGGACTCGCCGAATCGCGCTGGACCCTCCCTGCGGACGGCATCGCCGGACGTCTTCAGATCGATTTGCTGGCGGGCGGCGGCGTTCTGTCCGGAACGTCCGTCAGAGCCGAGGATTTTGCGCCCGAGAACATGACGCTTACCGCCCGGCCCGTTTCTTCAGGCAAGGGCTGGCTCACGCCGGAAGAGGCGTCCGTCAGGCTTTCGCTGAAAAACAACTTCGGCACGGGCGCAGCAGGCCGCGAAGTTCGTCCCACGCTGACGCTTCGACCCGCCGGCACTCTGAATTTCCCCGGCTGGGCAGGCTGGACGTTCGAAGATCCCCGTCCCTATGACGGCCGGCTGCCGGCCATGACGCTTCCGTCGGTAGAAACGGATGCGGCGGGCGAAGGCACCGTCGTTCTTCCAGCCCGAGCTCTCTCCGCCGGCACGTCGAGAGCGTCTCTGGTTCTCGAGGGTTTCGAGGCTGCCGGCACTCGAGCCGCCACGGAAAGCGTGTCGATGCTGATTTCGCCTGCATCCCGCATGCTCGGCTGGCGTCCTTCCGGCCGGGCGGACAATCTCTCCTGGCTTCCCGCCGGGGAGCCCGCCGCAGCCGACATCGCGGTTCTCACCAGAACGCTCGAAGGTGCGGGCGGCGAACAGCTTTCCGTCACGCAGGCCCGCCGGCAGTACGTCACCGAACTCACTTCCGACAGCCGGGGCATGCTCCGCTACCGAGAACGCGCGGTTGAAATGCCGGTTTCCGAAACATCGCTGACGCTCGATGAAAACGGCTTCGCCGTCGTGCCCTTTGATACGTCTTTGGCCGGCGACATGACGGCCGTCATCCGCGATGCGGACGGATCGGTGCTGGCACGCATTCCCTACCGCGTCACGGGCGACGATCTCAGGATCGGACTTTCCGGCAGCCTGCCGGCGGCGGCCGCCAGACTGAATGCCGAGAAAGCCGATTATTCGGTGGGTGAGTCGGCGGCCCTTGAAATCCTGTCGCCCTTCTCGGGCTTCGCGCTTCTGACTCTGGAAGCCGACCGCGTGCTCGAAAGCCGCTGGGTGCCCGTTCGGGCGGGCCGCAATCATGCCGTTCTCCCGATCGGCACGGCGCACTCGGGCCGCGCCTGGCTCTCGGCGTCGCTCGTCCGGGGCCGCGAGGATGCCGCCCGCTTCCTGAAGCCCTATGCACGGGCCGTCGTTCCCGTGATGCTCAATACCCGTGAAAGAGCTCTCGGTCTTGCCGTCGAAGCGCCCGAACAGACCGGCAGTCCGAAGGCCGTCGAGGCCGTGGTGCGCGCCGCCGTTCCGGGCAAGGCCTTTGTCTGGGCCGTCGACGACGGCATCCTCTCTCTGACGGGCTACCGCACGCCGTCTCCCTTCCGGGCGATGCTCGAAGACCGAGCGCTTCAGGTCGACACCCGTCAGACGCTCGACGGTCTGATGCCGGAAGGCATCCGTCTTCCCGGCGAAGCACCGTACGGCGGCGGCTTTGAATCCGCAAGAGCGCTGGCCGCGGGCCAGGTCAATCCCTTCAGGCGTTCCGGCGAAGCCGCCGTCGTCTGGTGGGGCGGCGCCGTCGACGTCAGCCCTGACGGCACGCCCGTCACGATCCAGCTGCCCGACACGTTCAGCGGCCGAGTGCGCATCATGGCTGCCGGCGCATCCGATGTTCGGATCGGTTCGGCGGAAGCGGACGTCACCGTGCGTCAGCCGCTGATTCTGACGCCTCAGCTGCCGATATTCGCCGCCCCGGGAGACCGTCTGCTCGGCGGCATCACGCTGAGTTCGGACAAGCCTTTCGAAGGCACTCTTTCCGTCAGGCTTCCCGAGGGTCTGGACGGCGGACTTTCGGAATCCGTCTCGCTCTCCGGTCCCGGAGACCTGACCCGGACCTTCAGTCTCGCCCTGCCGCCCTCGCCCGGACCGGTTCGTCTGACCTTCGCTGCCGGCAGCGGCTCCGAGCACGTCGAGCGGCATGCGGACATCTCGGTGCGTCCCGCCGGTCTGTACGGCACGGAAGCGCACTGGGCTCAATTCAAAGACCGCACCTCCCAGACGCTTGCGGCCGGGGGAAGCGTGCTGCCGTTTGAGAGCCGAACGGAACTCCGCATCGCCTCTGTGCCCGCGCCTGCCGTCCGTTCTCTGATGGACGAACTCACCCCGGGCGGCTGGGACGACCCGTCGGTGCGCATCGCCGAGGCGCTTCCCTGGGCTTCTCTCAAGGCATCGCCCGGCACCGCCGCCATGCTCGGCTTTGAACCAGAAGCTTTTGAAAAGGAAGCCGACGCGCGCATCGGGCGGGCGCTTCGCAGCATCGAAAGCCATCTGGGCTGGCGCGGCGTCTCCTCCTGGAACGAGGCATCCGAACTCGCCTCGACGGCCATGGCGCTCGACTTCGTGCTCACCCTCCGGCGCGCCGGCATCGCGGTCCCCGGGGACATGACGCAGTCGCTGACACGCTCTCTCGGCGACCTGCTCGACGGCACGGCCCCTGCCTCGCTCGCGCAGTCGCGAACCGCCGCCTGGGCGCTGGCGCTCCTGACGCGCGAGGGAACGCTTGCCGCCGAACGCATTGAATCGCTTCGCCGCAACATGACGCGCACGCGTCAGGCCTGGACGACCGATGCCGCCGCGGGCTTCATCGCCAGCGCCTATCGGGACATGCGCATGCAGAACGAAGCGGACAAGCTTCTCGCCGCCCGGATCGGCGCGCCGGGCGGAACGGACGACATGCCGTCCGAACTCGGCGGTCTGACGCCGCTGGCCGCCATGAGCGCTCTGCTTCGCGACGGTGATTCGGCGCAGCTTCTTCTGACGCTTCTTGAAAAGCGTGCGCCGGGATCGCTCTCGCTGCGCGAAAGGGCTTATGCCGCCCGGGCGCTGATTGAAGCCGGACTCCGTCAGGCCGGACGATCGCTCGACGGCGTCGTTCTTTCCTGCAGCCGGCGCGAGGCGGGCTTTGACGATGCCGCCGACTCCGTCACCAGATCAGAGACCGGCATCACGCTTTCGGCACCCGGCTGCCGCAGCTTCGAGGTGAGCGCACCCGGCGGTCTTTCCGGTCTCTGGTGGCAGACCTTCGTATCGGGCTGGCCGGCCGGCGACGCGTCCGTTGCTTCGGCCGACGGCATTGAGATTTCCAAGCGTCTGCTTGACGAGGAAAGCAGACCCGTCGGCACCCTTCATTCGGGAGACGCCGTCACGGTCGAAATCCGTGCCCGCCGCACAGCCGGCAACGACGCGTCGCCCGTCGTGATCACCGATCTGCTGCCCGGCGGCTTTGAACTCAGCGCCGATCGCAACAACGTAAACGGAGAAGGAATTCTCAGCACCGTGCGGGGAGGAGACAGACTGCAGCTTGCCGTCTTCCTTTCGTCCTATGAACGGATTTACACTTATCGGATGCATGCCCTGACGCCCGGCAGCTTTACCGTACCGCCCGCAGAGGCGGAGGATGCGTCGGCGCCTCACATCAGGGCCCGCGGCACCTCGGAGAAGGTGACCGTAGATCGATAAGGACTTTCCCTCATGAGACACCTCCTGCGCCTGATCCTCTTTTTGCTGACTCTGATTCTTCTCGGTGCGGGAGCCCTCATAGGGTGGGCCCACCTCCAGCCCAAACCCCCGCTTCTGGAGGGCGTGAAGTGGTCAAGCGCCGTATGCGACCGCGACGGCCGGCTTCTGCGGCTCACGCTCTCCGAGGACGGGATGTACCGTCTGCCCGTTCGCTTCACGGACGTCTCGAGAGAAACCGTCGAAGCCACGCTTCGCTACGAGGACAAGTACTATTACGAGCATCCGGGCGTCAATCCTTTTGCGCTCGTGCGCGCCGCGTGGGACACCTGGCACGGTCCCCGCTCGATCGGCGCCTCGACCATCACGATGCAGGTGGCGCGCCGCCTGCAGAACATCAATACCCGCACCTTCTCCGGCAAGGTCGATCAGATCCTCTGGGCGCTGCGCTACGACGCCCACTATTCCAAGGATGAGATCCTGGCGGCGTACTTCAGCCTCGCGCCTTACGGCGGCAACGTCGAAGGCATCGAAGCCGCGGCAGAGGTGTATTTCGGCAAGCATGCCGCAATGCTCGGCACCGCCGAATCGATCGCGCTCTCCGTCGTTCCTCAGAATCCCGTCAAGCGTCATCCGGTGACGGGTCCCGACTTTGAAAAGGCCCGTCTGAAGGCCGGTGAAGCCGCGCTCGCCGGCGGCTTCGTCAGCGAACGTCTGGCGCCCTCCGTCCGAGGCCCTCTGACCGTGCTCGGCACGGAGAAGCTTCCGTTCGAAGCACCGCATTTCACGCGGCTTGTGAGCCGTCTCAACAGCGCGCCGACCGTGCGCACCACGCTGTCGCTCCCTCTCAACAAGGCGCTCGAAGGTCTCCTTCGCCAGTCCGTCGAACGGCTCTCCGCCTACGGCATTTCCAACGGTGCGCTGACCGTTGTCGACACCCGGACGATGGAAGTGCTCGCTCATGTCGGGAGCGCGGACTTCTTCAGCAACGCCATCGCGGGCGAAGTGGACGGCGTGCTTGCAAAACGCAGTCCCGGCTCGACACTCAAGCCCTTCATCTACGGCCTGGCGCTCGACCAGGGACTCATTCACAGCAGGACCATGCTCGTCGACGCGCCCAAGAACTTCCGCGGCTACGTGCCTGAAAACGCCGACCGCCGCTTCAGGGGCCCGCTCACGGCGTCCGACGCGCTGAACTTGAGCCGCAACGTCCCGGCGATCGCGCTTGCCCAGCAGCTCAAGCCCGATCTTTATGACTTCCTCAATGCCGCCGGCGCCGGCCTGCGTGAAACCCGCGAGCATTACGGTCTTTCCATCGTTCTCGGCGGCGCTGAAATCCGCATGAATACGCTGGCGGCGCTCTATTCCTCTCTCAATACCGGCGGCATTCTGAAGCCCCTTCGCCGTCTCATCGACAGCGACGGCGAGGCGCCGGGCCGAGCGCTTCTCTCTCCCGAAGCCGCATGGATCGTTCGCAGCATGCTTCTTGAAGGCGGGGAAACCGTGTCCGTCGAGGGCGTTTCCGTTCCGCTTCTCTGGAAGACCGGCACGTCGAACGGCTATCGGGACGCCTGGACCGCCGGTCTGGCAGGTCCCTATGCCGTTGTCGTCTGGCTCGGCAACTTCAGCGGCCGTTCCAGCGCGTACCTCCAGGGCGCCGCCGCAGCGCAGCCGCTCTTTCGCAGCGTCGCGATGCGCGTTCTTACCGACCGGGCGTTTCTGGTCGATCAGGCCGCCGTTGACCGGATGTACGTCAAGCCCGACGGCGTGACCGAAGAAGACGTCTGCCGCAGCACCGGCGACCTCGCCAAAACACCGGAAGGCGCGGTTCAATGCGCCGACACCGTCAAGGCCTGGTTCATTCCGGGAAAAAGTCCGATCCGCGACACGGGCATTCTTCGCGAAATTCTGATTGATGAAGAAACCGGTCTTCGCGCCTGCCGTGAGATTCCCGGCAGAACCCGCCGGGTTGTCTGGGAATTCTGGCCCACGCACTATCAGGAAACCTTCCTGGCGGCCGGGATCGTGAAGCGTCCGCCGCCCGCCTGGGCCGAAGGCTGCGGCGGGAATGAAACCCCCGTCGGCGCAGCGCCCGTCATCGTCTCGCCCCGCGCCGGCACGGTTTACTTTGCCGGCACGGCGGACAGACAGTTCGCCCGCATGACGCTTGAAGCCGGCACGGAACCCGACGTCAGAGTCGTCTACTGGTTTGCCGACGGATCATTCGTCGGAGCCGTCAAGGCTGGGAAGCCTTTTGTCTGGAAGTGCCGTCCCGGCACGGTGACGGTCACTGCCGTTGACGACAGAGGACGCCGTACGTCGAGAACGGTGACAGTCAGACAGCCCTGATCAGTTTTTTTATGCGTTTCCGTGCGGCTTGAAATACAGTCATGCCCATTAAATCCGTGCTTCAGGCAAAATACCTTGTAGCCTACAGAGGGAGCCGACATGCCTCAGGATTTTGCCCGTGACGAATCACTATTTCCCAGAAGAGAGACCCTCTTCGAGCAGGTGAGCAGCCGCATCGCCGCGCTTATTCATCAGGGTAAATGGAAGCCCGGCGAGATGCTTCCCAATGAAGTGGAACTTGCCCAAATGTTCAGCGTCAGTCAGGGCACGATGAGACGGGCTCTGAAGATGCTGGTCGATACCGGCGTTCTCATCCGGCGGCAGGGACGCGGAACCTTCGTATCCGAATTCAGCCATAACGAAAACCTCGTCTATAACCGGTACATCCGCCTCTTTCCCGATTCCTCACGGGACGATTCCTCTCCGACGCGCACTGATCTCATTCTCTTTGAAACCGTCTCGGCGCCGGATATGGTGCTCGATGCACTGCATCTTCCCGTCGGCACTCAGGTGATCCACGCCGCCCGCGTCCTTTGCGCCTCTTCAGGCCTCGTCACCTACGATGAACTCTGGGCCGTCGCCAAAGATTTCACTCTGATGACCGAACAGAATCTCAGACGTCATGACGAAAAGATGCTCTACGCGTACTACCAGAAAACCTGCGGCGTCACGATCACCCGCTGCGACGAAGCCATCAAAGCCGTGCTGATGCCGGAAGAACTTTGCCGGCAGTACGGACTCAGAAGCCCGCTTCCCGTCATCGAAATCCGCCGCACGGCCTACACCTACGGAGATCGGCCCGTGGAATTTCATCTTCAGCGTTCCGTCACGGACCGCTATCACTACAAGGCGTCCTGACCTATTCGGCTGCAAATAAACACAGGGCCTTCCCGCCTGTCTCCGGGAAGGCCCTTTTCATCTGAAGATGCTTTAAACGCTCTTCATCAGAAGTACTTCGTAACGCCGGAGTAGAGGTTGACCGTCTTGTCCGTCATCTTCTTCGTGCCTTCCAGCCGGTTCCACTGAGCAAGACCGACGCCGACGTACATGTCGATCGTCTTCGAGGGACGGTAGAGGAACTTCGAGGCCAGACCGATCGACGAAGCATCAAGCTTGCCGCTGCCGCTGCGGAAGTCGCCCGAATAGTCGCGCCAGTAAAGCATGGTCTGCCACGACGAGAGGCCGTACCAGAACTGCGTGCCGGCATAAAGGCCGTAGCCCTTGAGAGCGCCGAGACTGTCGGTAGTCAGCTCGTCAATCTTTTCAACACCGTCGAAATACTGAGCCTGAAGATAAACCGCTACCGGTTCGAAGCGGTAGCTGCCGCCCAGCGTCAGAATCTTCTTATCGGTTGTCGGCGTCGCAGCGGTTTTCTGAGTATGGCCCCAGATCGTCTGTTCATAGACTGCCGTCAGATTCAGGGGACCGCTGTTGTAGCGCAGACCGGCGGCATAGAAGCGGTCCACGGCGCTTTCACTTTCGTCGCCGGGCTGAGTGGCTTCCAGCTTCAGGGAGTGCTGCAGCGTTGCCTGGAAACCCGACACCATCGGCGAACGGTAGACCAGCATGTTGTCCATGCGCGTGCTCTTCACTGGCGCGAGAGCTTTGCCGAACGCGCCTCCACCCGTAGAGTCCATATAGAACTGGTAGTCATAAGGACCGGAACCGGAGTTGATGCCCGAGATGCGTCCTGCGGCAAGTTCGCCCCAGGTCTTGCTCACGATTTTCACGGAGGCATTGCCTTCAAACAGGCGGTTGCCCTTCAGAGCACCGGTGTCGGAAGCAAAGCGACTTTCCATGCGGGTGCCAACGGACAGATCGTCGCTAATCTTTTCTGAAGCGTCGATACCCCAGCGGGAAGCCGTGTTTGCACCGGATTCCATAGTGAAGGAATCCTTCGCAGTCGAGTCTCCCGAGAAATGCTGATAAACCAGACCGGTGTCGATGCGGCCGTAGATTCTGACGTCGGCGGCCGAAGCGGTGCTGAAGGCGGCGGCAACCGAAGCCGCGGCGAGAGAGAGAACGAGAGTCTTCTTCATGATGTAGTTCCGATGGTTGGAGATGGGAAAAGGATCAGACGAGGAAGTAGGCGCCGATGACCATGAGGAGCATGACCGGTGCGGTACGCTTCACGATTTCGAGAGGTTCGACGGCGGCGATGCCGGCCACGAGAATCAGACCGCCGCACAGAGGCGAACTGAGTCGGCCGAACGAGCCGGCGATGACGGCCAGATAGCCGAGCGACGGGATCGTCATGCCGAATTCAGCGGCATGCGGCGTCACGGCTTCATTGAAGGCGAAGGCAGCAGCGTCGCCCGAGCCGGTCAGAACACCCATCAGATAGGGGCCGAAAGCACCTCCGATGCGGGCCAGTTCGTTGGCGGATGTAAGTGCCTGAACCAGCAGATCGATGACGCCGGCAGCCTTCAGACCGGCGGCGAACACGCCGGCGGCGATGATGATGCCGAGGATGTTGGCGTAACCCTTGCCCATGCCGTCGAAGAACTTCTTCGTGACGTCGGCGGGATTGGTACGGGTGACAAGCAGGGCATAGATCGTGCCGATGATCATGGCAGTGGCAACGCTCATTTTCATCGTGGTGCAAAGCGAGACATAGAGCAGAAGAGCCACAGGAACGAGAGGCGCCGCAGCATAGAGAATGTTGACCTTCTTGGGAAGGTTTTCGGCCATTTCAGGCTCGTCGGAAGACTCGGAAGAGGCAGCAGGCTTCTTGTAGTCGCGGTACACAAAGCAAACAATCGTCAGACCGACAATGATGGCCAGGCTGAAGCCGACCAGCGGCAGCGAGAACATGCCGATGAGATCCATGATCTCCATTTCAGCCAGCTTGGCGACGAACACGTTGTGCGCCACGCCGGGATTAAAGAGCGCCGGCGTCGTCGCGCAGACGATGGCCGCAGCCGAGATCGCAGGATGGAAACCGGCGCGGATCAGAATCGGGATCATGGACGGACCGACGGCCGCGCAAAGACCGGCCGTGGAAGGAATCGCAACGGCGCAGAGTCCCGTCACCAGCATGCAGGCCGGCAGAAGCAGAACGCCAAGACGGCGCAGCGGCCTCGTCAGAAGGGCCACCAGATGCACGTCGCACTTCGTCAGTGAAACCGCAGCGGCAAAGCCCATGGCCGAGCAGATGGCAATAATGAGGGAGCCTTTGGTCATCGACGCATCGAACTGCTGGAAGGCAACCATGGGCTTGAGAGAGAACAAAGCCATAGCAAGACCGGCAGTAATCAGCACAAACCGGGTCTCGTAACGCTTGATGAGGGCATAGATCGTCGCTGCAACGACCGCCAGAGAGAAAATAATGGGTAGAGACATAGTGAAAATCTCGTTTGAGGGTTGACAAGCCCTTCCTGGAAGAGCTGAGCGGGATTCTATGTTTCCCCAAAAATTATTCAAATTCGTAATTTCTACATAATGAATAACAGACATCCGATGTCCGATATCGGACATCGAACAGCCGTTTAGTGGTTAGTCACACATGAACAAATAAAATCGCAAATCTATAATCGCAGTCACCTCAAATATCGACGTCTTCTGCGTTTGACATGAACAACATCTGCGATTTGAAGAAACGGCGCTGGCTTTATCTGGCGCTTTTTTCGCTCATCAATTTCTTCACCGGCGCTCTGTATGTATGGAGTGTTTTCGCCGGTCCGCTGGCTGAACGGCTGAGCGCACTGTCCGGAAGCACCGTCACGGCTGCTTCTCTGAGTCCTGTTTTCGGACTGGCAACCGGCATCACGCCCTTTCTGATGCTGGCCGGCGGCTTCGTGAATGACCGCTTCGGTCCTCGACTTGTCATCGGGTTCGGCGGCGCAGCCATTGCTGCCGGCTATCTGACGAGCTGCCTCATCGACAGCCCCTCGCTTCTGTACGTCACCTACGGTCTGCTCGTCGGCGCCGGCACCGGTTTGGTGAACGGCTGCACGATCAACAGCGCAGTTAAATTTTTCCCGGACCGCAGGGGTTTTGCCGGCGGCACCGTGACCGCGAGTCTCGGCATCGGCGCCGCACTGCTTCCCTTTGCCGCAGCATGGCTGCTCCACAGCGAAGGCATCGTCTTTGCTTTTACGGCTTTCGGTACCGTTTCCGGTCTTGTGATCATTCTTTCCGCGCTGAAAACGGAAAAATGTCCCGATGATTTTCAGAGCCGTTTCACCGGCCTGTCGAACAGGAATTCATGCGGAAATAAAAATCACACATGGATTCAAATGATTCGTACACCGATGTTTTACCCGCTCTTTCTGTTATTTACTTCCTCCGCCACGATGGGGCTGATGCTCCTATCGAACATCTCCGCCATTGCTCAGACCCAGATCGGCGTCGGGGTAACCATGGCAGCGCTCAGCGTCTCCGTCATTTCCGTCGCCAACACCTGCGGACGTTTTGTATCAGGCACGCTGTCCGACCGGCTCGGACGAATCCCGACGCTGATGCTCGTGCTGACGGCTGCCGTCGCCGGGCTTCTGATGCTGATGAACGCCGGCATCGGCGACACGGTTCTGTTTTTCACCGGAATCATCTGCATCGGCATCTGCTTCGGCGCCTTTATCGGCATTTATCCGAGCCTGGTCGCCGATGAATACGGTCCTCTTCACAACAGCGTCAATTTTTCCGTCATGTCGTTCGGCTACTCGGTCGGCGGTCTTGTAGGACCGCTCCTCATCCGCTGGGCCAATGAAGGCGGCAGTTTCGACAGAGCCTATGCCGTCTGCATCGCCGCCGCGCTCGCAGGACTGACATGCGCCCTGATCGCTCTTTTCCTCAAGCGCCGGGATTCCGCCCGCCGCATCATCTGACGAACTCCAGACATCATCCGCACGACTTTTTTTTAATTCTGACTGTCATGAAACACGATTATTTTGAAGACATGGTCGGCATCCGCCGCACGCTCCACCACCGTCCCGAAGAAGGCTGGACGGAATTTGAAACCACGTGGTTTGTGGTTCAGTATCTGCGAGGGCTCAGCCTCCCCGTCACCGTCGGCAAAGCCAACATCAACACCGACGAAGTGCTCGGCCGAGACGAAACGCTCGTCCGAGACGCCATGGCACGCGCTCTGAAGAACGGTGTTCCTCAGTCCTTTCTGGATGAAACCGAAGGTTATACCGGTGCTGTAGCCGTTCTCGACACCGGCCGTCCCGGTCCCGTCACAGCCTTCCGAAGCGACATGGACTGCGTGCTCGTGCGCGAATCCGACGATCCCGAACATCTGCCCAACAAGCTCGGCTTTGCGTCCGAACGCCCCGGCTTCATGCATGCCTGCGGGCATGATGCACACACCGCCGTCGGGCTTGAAGTCGCCCGTTGGCTTGTCGAACACCGCGAAGAGCTCTGCGGCCGATTCAAGCTCATTTTCCAGCCTGCCGAAGAGGGCGTCCGCGGCGCCCGAGCCATGGCGGCTTCGGGTCTCGTCGACGACGTGAACTACTTCCTGAGCGGTCATATCGGCGGCATCGCCAAGCTCGGTGAGATCGGCGTCATGGACGGCGGCTTCCTTGCCTCGACCAAATTCGACGTCGACATCGAAGGTCTACCCGCGCATGCCGGCAATGCGCCGCATCTCGGTCACAACGCGCTGATGGCCGCCTGCGCCGCTTCCATGATGCTTCAGGGCATTCCGCGTCACGGCGACGGCACTACCCGGGTCTCGGTGGGCACGCTTCATGCAGGTGAAGGCCGCAACGTGATTCCTGCACACGCCCGCCTACAGATGGAAGTACGCGGCGAAACCGAAGAAGTGAACGAATACATGCGCGAGTACGTCTACGACATTTTCGCCGGCGTAGACAAAGCGTACCGAGTGAAATCGACGGTCACGAAGGCAGGCGAATCGACCACGCTGCTGCAGAGCCCCGAACTATACGACATCGTGGAAGAAGTCATGAAGAGCGTTCCCGACACCACCATGATTCCGCGCGTGCATGTGCCTTCCGGATCTGAAGACTGCGCGCTCTTCATCCGACGCGTTATTCAGCACGGCGGTCAGGCGGCCTTCATTCTTTACGGCTGCAACCATACCGGCCATCACCGCCGCAACTTCGACATTCAGGACGAAGTCAGTCTGCCCAACGCCTTCCGCATCTTCACGGGCTTTGCCAAACGCGTCAACGGCCGTAAGGACGCTTAACCGCCGTATTTCACAGAGTCTTCTCGAATCCTCTCCAGCAATCAAAGTTGATTGCTTTGCCCGGGACTGCCGTCCCGGGCATTTTTTCTATGCCAACCAGCATTTCTCACCTATCGGCAGCATAACTTCATTGTTTTTACCGGAGGTCCGCTTTTCGAAACCGTCAGATCTTTCACGTGCGCATTTCGACTTCTCTATTGGAAGTCCCGTTTATCCGTCCGGTCCACGTCAGGAGTCCGGCCTGACAGGAACACTTTCAATTATTTTTCCAATCCGAAGGGCCACTGAATCACGCCGAGGAAATTGCGGACGTCGCTGTAGCCCGACTGCGCCATGATGCGGCCGGCCGTATCGGAGCGGCGGCCGGACCGGCAGTAGACCAGCACGGTCTGCTCCGTATCGGGCGCCTCGGGAAGGATCCGCCCCGGCGTGATGAGTCCGAGCGGAACGTTGACGGCGCCCTTCACGCGGCCCTGCGCGAATTCATCGGGCTCCCGCACGTCGATGACGGCGACGCCGCCTTTTTCAATAAGTTCATGCGCCTCTTCGGGCGTGATGATGCTGTAGCCTTCGTGCAGTTGATCTGTCATGATGATCCTTCGGAAAAACAAGGCGCCCCGATCGTCGAATCGATCGGAGCGCCTTTCATTGTAAGGGAAAGAACGGATTACTCTTCGTTTTCGGCCTTCTGCTTGGCAGCCTTGGCTGCCGCCTTGGCGGCGACGCTCTTCGCGTCGAGACCGTCGAGATACTCAGGTGTGATGTCGCCCGTCACGTAGATGCCGTCAAAGCAGGAGCAGTCGAACGCCTTGATGTCGCCGCGCATGTCGTGGAGCGCATTCTTCAGATCCTCCAGCGGCTGGTACACGACGGCATCGGCGCCGATGATCTTCGCCACTTCTTCGGCC
>JAGBFJ010000083.1 GCA_017936545.1 Sutterella sp. | reverse complement strand
CAGCGTCTCGGCATGCAGTGCGAGACCTGCCACACGCAGATGCCGAAGGCCGACTGGAATAAGTGCCTGATGTGTCACGGCCCGGCTGAAAAGCTCGCCAAGACCAATGCCCAGCACGGCGCTCTGAAGTCGGGCGAAGTGCCCTGCTCCGTCTGCCATCAGGGCCACCAATAATAAATATCAGTCCGTCTGAATGATGCGGGAGTTCTCTCTGAACGGGAGGACTCCCGCATTCGTTTTTAGACGACGCGGCTTCGGGCGATCGCCACATCAGGCGGACGGAGCCTCGATTTATACTGTCGGAACTGCGTCACGTTGAGACGCGATGAGTTGAACACTGCGGCCTTTCCCCCGCCCGAATGCCGCCAAACGTTAAAGAGAGAATTCATGCCCGGACCGCTTACACTTCAGGATTTCGCCAAAATTGCCGGAACGGATGTTTCGACCGGCTACGTTTCATTTGACGAGCAGAGCGGCAGACTCGGCAAGGCCGCCGCTCACCGTCATCTGACGGGCTCCAATGCCGGAGAGCTCGCCCGTCTTCAGAACAATCCCGACGGCAACCGTGCCGTCAGACTCCGGCTGATGCAGGCCGTCGCCTCGTCGCTCAAGGCCGATCAGGCCACCCGCAACGAGGTCATGCGCTTCGTCGCGGACCGTCTCGGATTTCAAACGCGTCTCAGCGGCGATCATCTCCAGATTTCATTCGCCGAGAACGGTCCCGACGGCGGACTGCGGACCGATGCGCCGCTCGAACGGCGAACGGTCCGCAATATTCTCAAGGTCGTGAACTCACCGGAACTTCAGACGCTTCTTCGCACCGACGGAGACACGTCGATTGCGGGCGGCACTTCCGAAGAAAGGGCGCAGCTTCTTCACGTGCTGCAGAACAAAATCCATGGGCTCGACATGAAGTCGCTGCCGCTTACCAGCATGTCGAACCATGCGCTTCGGGAACTCGGCCGCCGCATTCTCGAGAGATCCATTGTCACCAACATCGATGCCCGTGCTTTCGCATCCGAAGCTGCGAAAAAGAACCTGATCAACACGACGGATGCGCTTCTTGGCTACAAGGCCATGCTCAGGACCGATCAGACTGTGCTGAAGGCGCAGATTTCGCTGCCGTCGGATCGGGCCGTCCGGCCTCAGCGCGATCCGGTGTCTCTCCCGCAGTCCGAATCCAAACCCTCGGCGCCGCAGACCGAAGCCCCCAAGTCCGGCGGTCTTTTCGGCGGTCTGATGAGCTTCATGAATGCCGGCCGCGACGTTCAGATCGTCCAGACGCGTCTCGACGGCCTGATGAAGGGGCCGGATGCCGGCTGTCAGGCGCTTGTCGACAAATTCCGAGACGATCTTTTCGATGCGCTCGCGCCTATTAAGCAGGACGGCGTGCCGGAGCTTCCTTCCGCATCAATCCGCCGCTGTCTCCTTAACAATCTTGATGCGGTCACGCTCATTCTCTGCCAGCCCGAGGAGCTCCTTGCCAAACTCTCCGGCGGAGAAGGCTTTCGTCCCTTTGTCGACGCCGTGCAGGGAATGATCGCCGAGAACGCCCCCGATGCCGTCAGGAACCTTCTCAGAGCCAAAAACATGGGGCTTATCGAAGGCCAGATCAAGAGCGCGCTCTCCGATCCGTCAAGCATGATGTATCAGAGCGACGAAACGCTCAGCGGGGTCCGCGCCGCCATCATCGAAACCCTGATCGAGGACATCGGACGCGAGGGTTTCGGGATCGCCGCCGAAGCTTCCAAATCGCTTACCAAAGTCGATGCCGAAGCCATGCGAAACTTCCTGGCCGACATGGTTCTCGATCAGCAGACCTGGATTCACGACTTTTCCGAGAAGCCCGGCGAACGTCTTCGCGCGACGCTGATGCGTCACTTGGACGCCGTGACGGTCATGCTCTGCGAGCCCGAACGCGCGAAGGCCATGCTTTCCGGACCGGCCGTCGAGATGATCGACCAGGCCGTCGGCGCCATCAGGGCTCATTTCGGCGAGGGCGATTTCGAACAGTATCTTTCGCCGACCACCGCGCCGATCGTGCGCGCCAAGGTCGAGCACATGCTGACCGGCATGCCCGGAGAAACGCTTCAGACGGTCGAGGACACGATTTCCAACATTACGAAGACGTCCTGCGCCAAAGTTCAGCAGATGGCGAGCCATGCCTTTGAAAAAATGATCGCCGGCGAAAGTTCGGGCAGCATGGAGAACGTCGAGCAGAGCGTCGCCGAAGAAGAGGCGAAGCTCGCGCGGATCGATGCCTTCCTGGCGGGCCTCCCGCCCGAACAGGCTGAAGAGTTCAGGGTCTACCGCGACATGGGCGTTGATCCGAACGAAGCCTTCTATGAGTATTTCCGCGCCCACGACGAGGAACTCGAAAGTCTGGGTCTGTGCGAAGCCGATACCTTTGAAATCCGCCGGGTCCTCATCAAGCTGGCCTCCGAGGAGCCGGTGATCAGCAATCACGTCTTTCTTAAAGGGCGCCCGTTCCCTGAAGCCGTCCGTGCGTTCGCGCAGGAGCAGGGGCTCAGCATGGAGCCTGTCCCCGCTCAGGAAGCCATCGGCGAGAAGACGCTCGAGGAGCTCGTCGGCAGCGGCGCGCTGGACACCAAAAACGGCTACGGCCGCTTCATGGTAAGCGTCATGAAGAAGTATTTCGCCGGCGTAAGCGAGATCGACCAGCGCTCGATGCTCGCCTCCATGATCCGCTTCGGCAGCGAAAAACCGCCCGTCGAGGGCGAAACCGATCAGCAGAGAACGGACCGCGAGACCGCCAATCTCGCCCTGCAGCTCGGCGCCCTCTTCAAGGGCGCGGGTCCGATCATGCAGAAGCTTCTGCAGCAGCTCGGCTCCTCCAAGGTCGCCCCTGAATTCAAGCTCGCTCTTGAAGACATGAAGTGCAATCTGCTCCCGATTCCCGACGACATCGTGAGACTGGAGCTCAAGGGCGTCATCGACCGCTCGGGCGGCAAGATCTCGGCGATCCGCGTCGACAAGTCCCTCGGTGCGGCTTCGGTCGGCCAGACGTTCCTCTGCACGATCACGGACAAGGACGGCGGCGAACGGCAGGCGGTGATCAAGATTCTTCGTCCCGACGCCGCCAACCGCATGGAGCGCGAAAAGGCGATCTTCCTCAAGGCTGCCGAAGAGATTCCCGGCATGAAGGATACTTATCTCAGCCGTCTTGAGCGTCTTCAGGAAGAGCTCGATCTGCGCATTGAAGCCGGCAACGTGAAACTCGGCGCCGCGTACGACAAGACCCTGAAGATCGGCAAAGAGCAGTTAACCGACGTGCATGCCATGAAGCTCGATCCGTCGATCCCGACGACCAAGACCGTCATGGTCCTCGAACGCGCGCCCGGCAAGACCGTTTCGGACTACATGGCCGAGAACAAGGTGCTGCTTGAAAAGATTTCCGGCGAACTGAAGACCGAAGGCACCGTGAGCGGACAGCTCGACAGGCTGCGCCAGCTGGACGAACTGCGGGCCGATGTTCTCGAGAAGCAGAAGCAGCTTCTTCATCTGAGCTACAAATGGGTCGACGAAGGCCTTTTCAAGGACGGTTTTTATCACGGCGACCTTCACGCCGGCAACATCATGATCGACACCCGCAGGGGGCCTGAGAAGAATGTCGGTCTCACCGTCATCGACTTCGGCAACGCCACTCAGCTCTCGTCCGCCGATCAGCGCAGGATCATGCGCATGGTCTACGCCGCCCGCAAGGAAAACGCGGATCTGTTCCTTGAGAACTACCGCAAGCTGATGAAGCCCGAAAATCATGCGTCTTTCGACGCCGGACTGGCAACCGCCCGCGAGTACATCGCCGCCATCTTCGCTAAGGGAACCGAGAACGATGTCGGTCAGCGCGTGAGTGCAGCGCTGATGCAGATGCAGAAGCTCGGACACGAACTGCCCGGGTCGGTCTTCAACTTCTCCCAGTGTCAGATGCTTATTCAGGGCACGGTCGACCAGATCAACGAGCAGATCAAGACCATTGACGATCTGCGCGGAGAAATCGCCGTCACGCTCAACACGGCGGCGAGCGGGACGACAGCGGAAAGAATGCTCGAATCCCTGAAGAAGGATCTGGAATCGGGTGATTCCGAAAGCGTGCTCGGCAAGTACGATCTCATCGCTCAGGACTACCGGGTGCAGTCCCATGCGCTTCGCGACGCCGCGCGCATCATTCAGAGCTATCTGACGCAGATCGACGAAAAGCCCGACGAGACGGTGCTGAAGTATTCGAAGCTGCCCGGCGAACTCCGCGCGGTGCTCGAAAGCTTCGGCGGCACGGAGTCGACCGTGTCGAAGGCGCGCCTGACGGAAATCATGGTCGACTTCAGCACAGCGGCCGCCCGCTATGACACCTTCGTCCACTGCTGGACCAAGCTTGCCAATGCCGAAAAGGCGGAGCCCGGCGCCATTCTCGGCCTGATCACCGCAAGGGCCGAAAGCCTCGCCGAACAGGGCCGGATCGGACTGCTGAAGACTCAGTGCGCCAACGTGAAGGCCGACATCGCCGACATGCGGCGCAAGCTCGCCCGTATTCCGGACGGCGCTTCCCTGGTGCCCGGTCCCAACATTCCCCGTGCGGCACGCGAGGCCATGAGTCTCGGCCGGCCGATGACCAAGGCCGAAGCGCTGGCCCGTCTCGACGAACTGAGGAATCGGACCGATCTGCCTGCCAAGGTGTCCCGCGCGGTCGGCACGGCGTACAGCAATCTCCGGAGCGAACCCGACGGGACGGTGATCCGGGATGTGATCATTCTTCCCAAGTCGGTGCCGTTCCCGGAAGACCGGCCCTTTACGAAAGCCGGCATCTCTGAAGCCGTACAGAGCCGTCTTGCCGCCCTGGAAGACAGTTCGGGCGACGAGGCTGAGACCGAACGCGCCGAACTTCGCGGCATCCTGACCCGCATTTCGGGCTACGCCGACGAAGACTATCTCGGGTCGGTTCCGAATCCGGGCGAGTCCCTCACCGAACTGCTGAAGGAAAAAGGACTGCCGAAACCGACCGACAGGGCCTCGTTTGCGGCTCTGCTCGACAGGATCGGCCGGGAAATGGACGAAACCGAAGCTTCCGTCGCCGTCCTCGAACAGGAAGGCGAAGTGCGCAGACAAAAGCTCGCCGAGTCCTCCCTCGGTGACTTTGCCCGCGCCGCCGCCGACTGTGCTCAGAGCGACGTGACGTTCAGCAGGGACTACGGCGTCGGGACCTATCCGAAGTTCGACAAAGTCCCCACGCCTGTGCCGGAAACCTTCGTCGACACGATGCAGACGGTGATCGCAGCCAACGCCTTCAAGGCCGGACGCGCCGTCGGCGTGTTCCAGGGCATCCGCGCGCTGGTAAGCTGATTCCGTTCCGCACGGCGTTCGCTCTGCCCTGCGCCGCGCGAACGGAGTCCCGGCCGACTTTTTAACGACGATTTTTTCAGGAACTGATCCGACGATGAACGCCTTATCCGACCGTTTTGCCGAACTGACCGACGGATTCGCCCGCGAGGCCGGCCTGCCCTGCGTGATTTCCGACGACGGGCGCACCGCCGAACTGGCGCCCGAGGGCGTTCACGTGCATCTGGCGTGCGCCGAAGAAGCCGGTCTCGTCTATTTTCAGGCGGGCTGCGCCCTGGTGCCTGCGGAAAACGATCCCGATCGGGCGTTTTTTCTGACGAAGCTGCTGTCGGCCAACAATCTCTTTGCAGGCACGCAGGGCTTTACGCTCGGTCTGGACGACGATCTGGTCACCGTTCAGTATGCCTGCGAAATCGCACCGCTTGATGCAGAACGTTTTTCCACGCTGATCCAGAATCTTCTCACGGTTTGCGCCGACTGGTCGGTGCGGCTCGGCTCGGCCGACGATGCCGTGCCGCCCGGCTCAGCCATGCTCCCCGACGGTCTCTCCGTCTGACTTAAGGATTTTCACCATGCTGATTGACAATGCCGTTCAGCTTCAGAACGAGATTTCACGAAATGCGTACTTCACGCTGGGTCGTGACGGCAGCATTCGTACTCAGAGTGCATTGGCCCGCTTCTTTCAGAAGATCGGCGACATCTTCCGCAGCGCCGAAGCCGTCCGTGCGCGCGAAGACCGCCTTCAGGCTGCCATTGCCCGGATGCTTGACGGCGGCTCGCCCGTCAATCCGTCCAAAACGATTCTCGAACGGCGGACGATGCCGAACGAGGCCCCGGCGCCCGCAGCGGGCGCGGGCCTTCTGACGACGGCCCGGCTGCGCATGAGCGACCACATCCTGCCGTTTGCTTCGTCCTACGTGTCCAAGAGCTGCGGCGGTCTTTCCCACGAGGATCAGAACAGACTGCTCGCCGCCGTGACGGCGCACCTGCGCGGCTTTCCCGAACTGGAAGCCGCCGCCGGCGATCTTGAGGGACTGCGCCGGATCGTGGAGGAAACCGTGGACAACATGAAGTCCGAAGGTGCCTACCGCGCGGCCCCGGGCACGTCTTCCAAAAATCCGACCGTCGTTTCGCAGCCGCAGCCTCAGTCTGTCGCCGTGTCTTCGGCTCCGTCAGGCTCACCCGTCCCGCAGAACGCGCCGGTCCGTCTGACCGATCAGATCGCGCCGCTCACGTCGGCCTTCGTCTCGCAGACCTGCGCCGATCTGACGTCCTCCCAGCGCAGCCGCCTGATCGCCGACGTGACGGCTCAGCTGAAGGCGTACCCCGGCCTTGAATCGGCCGCCGGCAATCTCGAGGGGCTCAGGACCTTCGTGGAAAACTGCGTCGAGATGCTGAGACCGCCCGCTCTGCCTCCCTATGCGCCGCGCGCCGTTCCGCAGCAGCTCAACGAACTTCGCGGCATCACCCGAGAGTCGGTCGATCCGCACAGCGTGATGCGCCAGGGCACCAACTGCTGCTTCATGGATTCGGTCGTCAACGGCATGCTCCAGTCCCCTTCCGGCAGACGGATGCTCGGCGGCATGCTGCAGAACGATGGCAGCATGGTCATCAGAGGACAGCGTCTGCCGATGCGGCCGGCTCAATCCGGTCTTTCGTCATTCGAAATGACGATTTCACAGTGTCTGAAGTCGGACGGCGCCTGGCGTCCGGGGCTGATGGGCGATGCCTCGGAATTCGCCATGGGTCTGGGCCTGCATCAGGATTTCTTCATTGGCAGCAACGGCGCCTACCTGCTTTCAGGGTTCGATGAAACCGAGGCTGTTCAGGAGATGCTTCGCGGAGACCGGCTGATGCTGATTCATCAGGGCAACCATTATCGGACCGTTCTCGGCGCGAACGACGGTCGGCTTCTTCTCATGGATTCGAACCGCAGCCCGACCGTCTACGAAGTCCCGTTCAGCGCCCTGACCGATGCCAGACTGACGGTACTCGACTACCCGCCGCAGTACCGGGCCAATCCCTGAGATTCGTCAGGCCGGGCCGTTCTCTTCATCGAAGCGGCCGACGATCGGACGGATACTTCCGACGACGGACTACATCAGCCGGGCAGCGCCCGGCTGATCTTTTTCTGGGACTGGCATTTCATCGGCATTCGGTGCAAGATGTCATTTGGTCCCGGCAAATCTTCCTCCCTTCCCCATGTATTCCATCGACCTTTCCTACAGCATCGTCCCTTCCGAAGCGGCCCAGACCGGCTTCGGCAATCCGCTGATCCGTGAACTGGAGGCGATCGAGTCCGAAAAGTCGCTCAAGATGGCCGCCAAAAAACTCGGCGTCTCGTACCGCTATTTCTGGGGCCAGATCGAATCCTGGGAGGAAAAATTCGGCCAGAAGCTCGTCATCCGCGAACAGGGCCGGCCCGCGCAGCTCTCTCCTCTCGGCACGAAGCTCCTCTGGGCGGAAAAAAGCGTGATGGCGCGCTACAGCGTGCAGATTGAGAAACTCCGCACCGAACTCGCCTCGGCCGTGGCGGCCGCCTGCGACCCCAATGCAGACATCATCACGGTGGCGGGCTGCTACGATCCCTGGCTCTCAAAACTGCCTGCAGCCCTCTTTTCCGACGGCATCATCGCGGACCTGAAGTTTTCGACGAGCCGCGAGGGTCTGGTGTCCCTGCATGCCGGAGAAGCCGACATGGCGGGCTTCAACTTTCCCCGCGGTTCCGGGCCGGACAGCACGGCGGCCGGAACTTTTGCGCAGCTGATCGATCCCGCATCGGTCGGCCTCTGCCGCTTTGCCTCCCGCACGCAGGGACTGGCCGTGGCGGCCGGGAATCCCCTCGGCATCGAACAGCTCTCGGACGTGATCGATCGGTCCCTTCGCTATGCCGGGCGTCCGGTCGGCACCGGCACGCACGTCCTTCTTCGTGACCTTCTCAGACGCGAAGGCCTCCCGGGGGATCTTCTCGACGGTACCAAGATCGTCGAAACATCCCATCGCGGCGTGGCCCTTGCCGTAGCCAGCGGACGCGCGGATGCGGGACTCTGCGTGGCCGACGCCGCACAGGCGGCGAGAATCGATTTCGTGCCCCTTGCCGTCGAGGACTACTATCTCGCCTGGCGGCTCGACCGCGTGCCGGCTTCCCTGCCCCGTCTGCTGAAGCACCTGCGGACGGCCCAGTGGCAGATGACCGCCTCCGCCTTCGCGGGCATGTCGGGCGAAGACTGCGGCACCTGTGTCGATCAGAAGCAGGCATTCGGCTGGTGGTCCTGACGCCTGTGCACCGCGACCGTGCCGGCCTGCACCGATGCGGCCGTCTTAATACAACAGCCTGTAGGCAGAATGCCGCACTTCTCAAATCGTTTTCCGAACCCTTTGCCTCCCTTCGACCTGCTTTTCTAGTTCCAACGGCGTAGTTTTTTCCGTTTGGCACGCTCATTGCTTCCTAAAAGGATGATCTTTTCATTCTTTACGGGAGAACTATCGTGGCTGACGCTGTCCTTGCCGCCCCTGCCGCGGCCCCCTCGACGCCCGTCGGTTCGTGCTTTTTCAAGCATTTCGGCCTGATCATCGGTCTTGCCGCCCTGGCCCTCGTCTGCTTTGCCCCGGTCCAGCCGGGTCTGTCCGAGGCCGGACAGCGGATGATCGGCATCATGCTCTTCGCCGTCATCGTCTGGGCTTCCAATGCGGTCTCCTATCCGGTGTCCGCCGGCGTCATCATGGCGCTGATGGCCGTCCTCATCGGTTTTGCGCCCAAGCCCGGAACGGAAACGCTGTTCGGCACCTCGGCCGCACTCAAAATGGCGCTTGCCGGCTTTTCCTCGCCCGCCTTCTGCCTCGTCGGCGCGGCGCTCTTTCTCTCCGCCGCGATGACGAAGACCGGCCTCGACAAGCGCATCGCGCTGGTGATTCTTTCGCGCATCGGCGCGACGCCCGGCCGCGTCGTCCTCGGCATCATTTTCTGCGGCTTCATTCTCTCCTTCTTCGTTCCGTCGACGACGGCCCGCGTCGCCTGTCTGGTCCCGATCGTGATCGGCATGGTGCGAGCCTTCGGCCTTTCGGTCACGTCGCCCTTCGCCGGACTTCTGATGATCACCGTCGCTCAGATCGATTCCGTCTGGAACGTCGGCATCAAGACGGCCGCCGCGCAGAACATGGTCGCCGTCAACTTCATCCGCGACATCACGGGCACGGATATTTCCTGGATGGAGTGGTTCACCGCAGCAGCGCCCTTCGCCGCGCTGATGTCCGTCGCCCTCTTCTTTGTCGTCACGCAGATGGTGAAGACCGGCGTCACTGAAATTCCCGGCGGACGCGACGCCGTCAGGCGCAGTCTGAGCGAACTCGGCCGCCTCAGCGCCGACGAACTGAAGCTTCTCGTCGTCTCCTGCGTGCTCCTTTTCCTCTGGATCACGGAAAAGAAGCTTCATCCCATCGACACCACGACGAGCACGGTCTGCGCCATTGCGCTCCTGATGCTGCCCGGGATCGGCGTCATGGACTGAAAGAGCGTCGTCGGCAAGATCAACTGGGGCACCGTGCTGCTCTTCGGCGTCGGCATCTCGCTCGGATCCGGTCTTCTCTCGACCAAAGCCGCCCAGTGGCTCGCCGATACCATCGTGACCGCCTTCGATCTCTCCCATGCCTCAGGCTTCTTCGTGATTGCGGTGATGGCGCTCTTTCTGATCGTGATTCACCTCGGCTTTGCATCGGCGACCGGTCTCGCATCCGCTGTGATTCCGATCATCATCGCCGTCTGCTCGGCTCTGCAGAGCCCGGACATCAACGTGATCGGCATGACCATGATCCTGCAGTTCACCGTGAGCTTCGGCTACATCCTGCCGGTCAACGCACCGCAGAACATGATCGCCTATTCCACTGGCTCCTTCTCGGTCCCGACCTTTGCCAAAGTCGGCGTTGTTCTGACGGTCATTGCCTACGCGCTGATACTCCTTCTTTCCGCAACCTACTGGCACTGGCTCGGTCTTGTCTGATTGTTCGGAGACTGCTGCAGTAAAAATCGAGGGGCTTTTCCGGTTGGAAAGGCCCCTCTCGGTATTGTGCGGCTTTGATTCGAATCAGCGATCACCGACACGAGCCCTCTCCGTTTCGGGATCAGGAGCCGTGCGATTCGACTCATCCGCTGTCCTAGTCGAGTAGAGAAGATAGATTTTCTCGAGGAATTCATCCGAGAGCTTGACCCCACCCTCACGGATGGGGCATGCGCTGGTTAGATGGTCAAGCCAATAAAGCTGCGACATTGTTGGGAACGCTGTAGTTCACTTCAGCATTTTCCACAGTGAACCGAGGAATCTGAACGACGACTTCTCGTTCGGGGAGCGTATCTGTCGGCGGCATAGTGACGACATGCGCAGCCGGGGCCTGATCGAGGTGAATGCGTAAGCTCACGGAACCGTCGCGGCTTAGAACTGAGCCCGGCAAATTGTCAGTATTGCTGTTGATGAATTCCCCGTGGAAGGTGCTT
>JAGBFJ010000082.1 GCA_017936545.1 Sutterella sp. | reverse complement strand
CACGCCGAACTGGCCGATGAGCTGGGAATCCTTCTGCTCTTCGCCCGAGAGCTTCTTCATGAACTCTTCGGTGCCGGACTTGGCGATGGTGCCGAGATGTTCGTTGGCTTCGGCAAGCGTCATGCCGATGCCGTTGTCGGAAATGGTGAGCGTGCCCGCTTCAGCGTCGGCACGGACACGGATGGCGAATACCGGATCATCCTGCGTGAGCTCGGGCTTCGTGATCGACACGAAGCGAAGCTTGTCGATGGCGTCGGAGGCGTTCGAAACGAGTTCGCGAAGGAAGACTTCCTTGTTCGAATAAAGGGACTTGGCGAGGAGGCCGAGGAGCTTGGTCACCTCGGTCTGAAAGCCGTGAACTTCTGCCATTTTTGAAATTACTCCTTATCAGGGGCGGCCCTGCCGCCCGATAAGATCGTATATGGAGACGCTCACGGCATTTTTCAAGTGTCAGCCGCCGTGGAAGTCGCGGATGATTTCAAAAACGATCTGACGCTGCAGAATCAGGGGATCCCGGCAGGCGAAGAAGACGAGACCGTCGGCGGGCGATTCCAGCGTCTTGAGAACCTTTCCTTCGCCCGGATCGATGATTTCGGCGAGCACCTCGCCTTTGTGCGCCTGGTCGCCCGTGCCGAGCACCGGACGGAAGATGCCGGCGGCCGTGGCGTGGACCGGCACGAGACGCGAGTCGCGCAGCATTTCGGGAACGCGTCCGCCGTCGATGCGGTAGGTGATGATCTTCTGACGGGCGAGAAAGCGGAGCACGGCGTTGACGGCCGTTCTGGCCGAGACCGGATCGATGCGTTCGCTTTCGCGCGTGAGAATGGTGTAGGCCTTGGTGTCCCAGATCTGCCAGTTGTAGTTGAGCGTCGTCGTGTCGATCGGCAGCGGCTTTCTCGTGAGCACGAAGGGCAGACCGAAGTCCACCGCCGCATCCGGATCGGCGAAGTCGGTCTTCATCAGACGGACGTGCGGTACGAAGTCGCCGCGCCGGTAGAAGGATGCGAAGTGAACGCCCCACTTCCAGCCCTGCAGGTGTTCGAAGACGCCCGCCGCAATGCGCTGCGTCGTTTCGCCCTGATCGTAGCCCGGGAACATGCGGTTGATGTCCGTGTTGTCCATCGCCCAGAAGCGCTTCCCGATGTTGACGGAATAGGGATTGACGCAGGGAATGACTTCGATGGCGGCGTTCTCCCGGATGCCGCCCGCCGCTTCGATTTCCTTCAGCTTCTTGACGAGCTGCGAGCAGATGTAGAGCTGCTGGATTTCATTGCCGCGGACCGCGCCGACGACGGCCATCGCCTTTTCACCCTGCCCGAAGCGGTAGCCCGTGATCTCCAGAGGCTCGCGGTAGAGCGAGGGCATTTCGTAAATGCGGACCTTCTTCATGCGGCGTCCTCCGAGTTCTTTTCAATGTCGAGCACGCGGGCGACGAGCGAACCCGGGTTGACGACGGGATACTCGCGCAGCGTGAAGACGAGGCCGTTGCAGGGGCTCTTCACCTCCTCAAGAATCCGGCCGTCGGTCGGATCGGTGATGAGCCCGAGGGTCTCGCCCTTGTGAATGTTCATCCAGTGCTCGACTTCGGGAATGAAGATGCCCGGAGCGCTCGCGTTCACGAAGCCGACGCAGCCGTTGGTGGATACGATGGGATCCGTCACTTCGGAAACGGGGCCCGACCAGATGCCGAGCCGCTTCATGAGGCGAAGGAGACCCTTTGTGATCTTTTCGCCGTAGTCCTTGGTGATGCGCATGCCCACGCCCGCTTCGACGACGAGGCAGGGCGTGCCGATGCTGTTGAGCGAGTGCGCGAGCGTGCTCTCGAGCACCGTGGCGGCCGCATGGACCCAGATGAAGTCGCAGTTGAGCTCCTTGGCGAGCGGAATCAGCCGGTCGGCCGTATTGACGTTGACGCGCACCTGCGGAATTTCGCGCAGGAAGATGTTCGACGCGTGAATGTCGACGGCGCAGGCCGCGCCCTTCATGTCGGCAATGATCTTGGCCGCGATGACTTCCTCGGTCGTGCCGTGGGCGTTGCCGGGGAAGATGCGGTTCATGTCAAGGTCAAAGCGCGGAATGCCGCGGGTGATGGAGTCGATGCCGAGCGGATTGAGCGCCGGATAGATGTCGACGACGCCCGTCAGATGCTCGGGATGCTCGGCAAGGATCCTGTTCATGCGCCAGCAGATGTACTGGCCTTCGAGCTCGTCGCCGTGCGTGCCCGTCACGATGCAGATGCGGGGCAGATCCGAGGCGTCGGATTCCTCGACGCCGGGCGGAAGAAGGCGATTTTTGCGGATCACCATTTTTTCCGCCACCGGCATGTTGATGGAGACAACGTGTTTGATCATGGATGTGAGCCTCAGGCCGCAGCAGCGACCTCGGCCTCCGTAAGAATGGTCTGCTGCGCCGCGCCCCGGAAGACGCCGCGCTCAAGCGCCGCGTCCGCAAAATCGCAGCCGCGCGCCAGCGTGATGTAGTGATGGTCCGCTTCCCTGTCGTGCGTCGGATCGACGCTGATCCATCGGCCGTCGGCCCAGGCCCTCACCCAGGCGTGAGTCGCCCCGGTTCCCTGCATGAGTCCTGCGACGTAAAGCGCGGGAATGCCCGAGAGCCGCAGCAGCGCGATGAGAACGTGCGCGTAATCCTGACAGACGCCTTCGCCGGCCGCCAGCGCGGCTTCAGCCGTCGTGGCCGTTCCGGTCGTGCCGGGACGGTACTTGAAGGCGGTGTGAACGGCATGAACGGCGGCCATGACGCGCGCCGTCTCGTTCGGGCAGGTCGTCTGCTCAAGTGCAGTCCAGAGGCCGCGGATGCGCTCGCCCGCCCGGGTGAGCGGCGTCTCGTTGATGAAATAGGGTTCCGGCGGCGTCCTGTCGTCCGCGGACGGATCCACCTCGACCGTGCCTTCGGCGCAGACGGCGAAATCTCCGTGCGGTTCGTCGATGCGGCCCGACCAGGTCCTGTTTCCGAAGACGGGCTCGTCGACGGCGCGAAGCGGCGCCGCCGGCACTGTCGTCAGGCGGGAGTCGAGAAGACGCTGCCCCGGCAGGTCGGGCGGAAGGGCTCTGATGCGAAACACGTGCCGGGTGACGGGATCGGAAAAACGGAATTCGGTGCGCAGTGAAAAACGAAGCTTCACAGCGGACTCCAGAAGGTCAGTGGAGGGAATTCACTAGTTTAAGCGCTTCTTCTCGGTTTTTCTCGAGTCCGAGTTCGTCAAGCGCATGAAGTCCCTTGAGCGCGTCTTCATTGAGGAGCACGGCCACGCGCTTCGTGTGCGAGAGAAGACGCGGCACCACCGTTTCGATGTCGCGGTCCGGGAAGTCCAGACGGATCATGAGGTCGAGGCGCTCGGAGTACTTGCCGACCTTGAGAAGGTCGCGCCGCTCGACGTCGGCGACCTTGTCGTCGACCGAACCCCAGAACGCGAGAAGCCAGTCCGCCACGCGCTGGGTTTCCAAAAAGGCCGAGTCGGCCAGCGCGCCGCGCTCGAGACGGTTGAGCGCCAGCTGCACGAAGGCGAGGGTTTCCGACGTGATGAAGCTCCTCAGCACGATGGCGTTGTCGTAGGCGCGCGAGAGATTGGAATAGATCGAATCGGGATTTTCCGGATCGAAGAGATAGCGGTTCTGGAAGTCGTCGAGGCCCGAATAGATGTCGGACGGAATGGCAAGACGCTCGCAGAATTCGATGTAGTCGTCGTCATTCTGGTCGAGCATGCGGTCGATCGAACGGTTGAAGAGCTGCAGCGTCGAGAAGACGCGCTCGACGTAGCGTCCGAGCCAGTAGAGTCGGTCGGCCTGTTCGGCGGAAATGGCGGAATAGTCGGTCATGGCAGAAATCCTTCGCTCAAAATCGTGTCGGGGTCGTGTTCGGGAGGGGTCAGGAAGCCATCACCCATGTGTCCTTGAAGCCGCCGCCCTGAGAGGAGTTGACGACGAAGCTGTCGGGAATGCGGGAGAAGCGGGTGAGGCCGCTCGGCCACACGGCGACGCCGTCGGCGCCCGAAAGCACGAAGGCGCGCAGGTCCGCTTTTCTAGGCACGGATTCGGTTCCCTCGAGAATCGGCAGATCGATGAAGTCGATCACTTCCTGCACGATGAAGCGGCGAGATTCAGCAATGATGCGTTCGCGCCACTGGGCGAGCGTTTCCTCGTCCATGTCGCGTCCGAAGACAACGCCGTAGCCGCCCGCCTCGGCCACGTCCTTGATGACGAGTTTTTCGAGATTGGCGAGCACGTATTCGCGGTCTTCCTCGTAATAGGGAAGATAGGTCGGCGCATTCTTCAGAATCGGTTTTTCGCCGAGATAGTATTCGACCATCTTCGGCACGAAGTAGTAGATGCCCTTGTCGTCCGCGACGCCGTTGCCCGGCGCGTTGATGATGGCTACGTTGCCGGCGCGGTAGGCGTCCATGATGCCCGGCACGCCGATGAGGCTTTCAGGCAGGAAGGTAAGAGGGTCGAGATATTCGTCCGAAATGCGGCGGTAGATGGCGCCGACCTTGACCGCGCCCTTGGCGCAGTCGCGGAAGTAGAGCGTATCGCCGTCGACGAAGAGATCTTCGTTCGTCGCGAGCGCAAAGCCCGTCTTTTCGGAGAGATAGCTGTGCTCGAAGAAGGCGGCGTTGTAGCGGCCCGGCGTCATGATGACGCAGATGCCGTCGGCGGCGACGCTCTTCATCATGTGAGCGAGCATCTCGGGATAGCCGCGGTTTTCAAGGATCGCCGTATTGCGGAAGGTCTGCGGAGACGCACGGCGGCAGAGCTCCCGGGCGATGAGCGGATAGGAGGCCCCCGAAGGAATGCGCAGATTGTCTTCGAGCACGTACCAGGACTTGTCCTTGGCCTGAACGAGGTCGATGCCGGCGATATGGGCGTAGACGCCGCCTGGCGGCACGACGCCGTCGCAGGGCTTCAGAAAGCCGGAGGACGAAAAGACGAAGTCGGGCGGGACGACGCCGTCCTTCACGATGTTCTTCGGGCCGTAGATGTCCGCAAGGAACCGGTTGAGGGCTGTCACGCGCTGCGCAAGCCCTGCGGAGAGTTCGGCCCATTCCCCGGCTTCGATGACGCGCGGCAGCGGGTCGAAGGGGAAGAGCTGTTCGTGGAAGGATCCGTTCTTGTAGATGCCGAATTTGACGCCGTAGCGCGCCAGAAGTTCGTTGATCGATGCGCAGTTTCTGGTGAGGGAATCCATGCTCAGTTTCCTAAATTGCCGGCGGATTCGAACCGTTTCCGATGCCGGCGGCGTGACAGTCTTTGGTTCATTTTCGCGCAAAAACTGTGCCACAGTCATTGGTAAAGTCATGCATGCCGGAATAAATGACGAAAAGAATCCGCGCAAAGCGCCGGAAGGCGAGGCGTGAAAGGCCTGCCCGACAGGTGAAGCCGGCAATCAGCACAGAAATGCTCCGAACGTGTGCAATTCATGCCCGTTATGGTGCAAAAGCCGTCTTGTGGTGCGTTTGCCGCTGCGAAAGCGCTTCGGCCGCCGGAATCGCCGGCGGGGAACTTTTCCGGGCATATTCCCGAATGCCGGGCCGACCGCCGTCTGCCGAATGGACTATAGTGTGGGACATTCTTCCGATACAGTTTTTTGACCGAATGATGAATAGATTGAAGCCGCTCTCCGCGCTGCTGGGCGCCGCTCTTATTCTCTCGGGCTGCTCGAGCGTCTATACCGCCGACGAACTGGCGCGTCTTCAGGCGCCCGATCCGCTCGCCAGCCGCGCCCGCAGCCTGATGGCCGTGTTCGACTTCGACGTGCCGGACCGTGCGCCCGACGGCAGCGCCGTGGTGCTTCAGGAAACGGAGGACCGTCCGAACGGCGGGGACAATACCCAGGCGACCTGGGGCATGCCCAACGTCAGAGCGGTGGTCGAGGCAAGTCTGCAGTCGGCCGATCCGCTGATGACGCCGCACTTTTTCGGTTTTGTGAAGGCGGAGGACGCGGCAGATGAAAAAAACGTGGTTCGGAGGATGGCCGCCCATGCCGTGACCGAGACCGCCTCGCTGATGGCCGGGGAGGGCTGGCGCTTTGCATGGACGAAGCCCTACGCCCGCGAGATGAGCCTCTCCTACGTGGTGACGCAGGACATCTTCTTTGAAAAGGAAGGCACGGCCTGCCGGCTTCCTGAGAACATCGGCACGCTTCAGCCCTGGGCGGGCGAAGGGTGCCGGGTGACGGTGGTCGCTCGTTCCCGTGATGTCGCCAGGGGCCGCTGGACGGGAGAAAGCGGCCTCGAGCGCGTGCCCGCCTGGATCGATCCGGCGCAGCCCGAAGCCTGGCGCATGCGCAGCGTTCTCCTTTTGTCGACAGACGGCAGGGGCGGCGCTTTTCTCACGCCGGAGCGCCAGCGGGCGCTCGCTGCCCGTGCGGACGGCCTGATCTTCTTCTACGGTCTCGACGAAAAGGGGCTGCCCTTCGTAGGTGAAAAGGGCCGAATCGAAAAATTCTCGGCTTCCGCCGAAAGCATCGAGGCCGTCAGCCATGCCAAGGCTGAAGCGGCCGAGCCGGTCGGGAGCCGCATCATTCGCTCCGTTACGAATCTCTGGCCCTTCGGCGGCTGAGGAAGTCTGCCGTGAACGACGAGGAAGCGCGTTTCGCAGACGCCTTCAGGCGTCTTTCGGCTTCGGGCTTCCGCTCCCGCTTTCGCCTCTCGCAGAAGGATCGGCTCACGGCCGAGCTTAAGGGCGAAGCCGTGATTGAAGCGCATGCCCGCGCCATCGTCGCCGACCGTCTTGCGCCCGGCGAAATACCCAACGACGGCCGTCAGACGCCCTTCAGAGGGCACCCCGTCTTTACGGCCCAGCACGCGACGGCCTGCTGCTGCCGGCAGTGTTTCTCCAAGTGGTGGCATGTTCCCGCGGGACGGCCCCTCAGTAAAAAAGAAGCCGAATGGGCCGTCGGGCTCATTACCCGCTGGATTTCCCGCGAGCTTCGCAGACCCGAAGATCCCGTCCGTCCGCGCCGTCCGAAGCGCGGCGAAAGCGGGTCGCTTTTTTAAGCCGAGCCTGCTGCAATGTCGCGCATGGGCGGCCGTAAACGCCGCTCTGTCAACGGACGGATGTCTTCTGTCGACAATAGCGGAACCAATTTCAGGTTTGATTTTGATCAGTTTTTTGACTTGGCGAAGCGATTTTCTCCGCTGATAGAATGCGACGAACGCCGCAGAATGCGGCTTCCCTCTCACGCAGAACAGACAAACGGAGACAGACATGTTCCTCAAGAATGCACTGACGGCCCTTCTCATCGGTTCCCTTATGGCGGGCGGCGCTGCCGCGGCGAAAGACCTGCGGGTTGCCTCGAACACCACGTTCCCGCCTTTTGAGTTCGTGAACACCCAGACGCAGGAGATCACGGGCTTTGAAATGGATCTGATTCGTGAGATGGGCAAGCGTGCAGGCTATGACGTCAAGATCATCAACATGGGCTTTGACGGCATCATTCCGGCCGTGCTCTCCGGTTCCGTCGACGTCGGTGCTTCGGGCTTTTCGGTGACTGAGGAACGCAAGAAGCGCGTTCTCTTCCTCGACTCCTTCTACAAGTCCGGCCTCACCGTCCTGATCAACAAGAAGGATGAAGGCAAGATCAAGGGCTTCGCCGACCTTAAGGGCAAGAAGCTCGCTGTTCAGATCGGCACGACCGCCGCTCAGAAGGCCAAGGAAATCGAAGACGCCAAGATCACCACCTTCAATAATGCCGGCGAAGCGATTCTCGAACTCGGCATGGGCGGTGCGGACGCCGTCATCAACGACAAGCCCGTGACGTCCTACATCCTGACGCAGCAGCCCAAGCTCGCCGCCAAGACCGTGCATCTGCCCGAACTTCTCTCGGCCGACGACTTCGCCATGCTCGTGAAGAAGGACAACAAGGCGCTTGCCGACGAACTCAATGCCGCCCTCAAGGCCATGCAGGCGGACGGCGCCTACAAGCAGCTCTACAAGAAGTGGTTCGGCGAAGAACTCTGAACGTTCACCGAACTCTGACAGGAAGAAAGACGGCTCCTCCGCGGGGCCGTCTTTTTTTGCGTCCGCCGGCGCCGGAGCCCTGAACGAAAGGCAAAACTGCTTTGACCTGAAGTCAAGAGACTTTTTTATATAACACGCTGACGGCAGAAAACGGGCGATCGGACAAAAAGGCCGCCGGCTGAGGCTGGAACCCTCCTGCCGGCTCGCAGGGAAGGGGGCTGACCTCAGTCGGCGGCGCAAGCGAATTTTCGCTTATTCTTTGCGAAATTTCAATAATATAAGGAGATTTTTCTGCGTTATTTGATGACGCCTCAGCCTGTAGTCCGCGCCGGTGACGGAAAGCTCGCTGCCTGAAAGTGTTGCATAAACGACATTTCCGTCGGATTCTTTGCCGAACATCTGGAATTTATGCGCGAACAGGCTGATGTGTAAATTTTTCTAGAACCGTTGGGGCGGATCAATGAGGATTAGCCGGCCGCTCTGTTCAAGCTCTGTCCGAACCGCTACCATTAGGCCGAGCCCGGCGCTAGACCGGGCCCTTTCCGACTAAAACCCCTTAGGAGTAACGATCTCATGCTCGGCATTGTGATTACGCTTGCGGTCATCGCTGCGGTGGCCTACTGCGTTCTGAAGAACTACTATCCTCCGATCATCCTGCTCTTGGCCGGCCTCTTCATGCTGGTCTGCGCTTCGCTGATGGGCGTCATGCCCGTGGGCCCGAAGCAGACCACGCACTTCCTCGGCTTCGACTACGCCCAGGCCTTCACGAACCTGATGAAGGGCCGTCTCCCCGGACTCGGTCTCAACATCATGCTCATCGCGGGCTTCTCCTTCTACATGGACCGCATCGGCGCCTCGAAGGCGCTCGTGAAGCTCTGCGTGAAGCCGCTCGCCGCGATCCGCTCGCCCTACGTGCTTCTCGCCGTCACCTACGTGGTTGGCCAGTTCATGGCGCTCTTCATCAACAGCGCCGTCGGTCTCGGCCTTCTGCTGATGGCGAGCGTCTATCCGCTTCTCATTGCGCTCGGCGTCTCCCGCGCCTCCGCCGCTGCGGTGATCGGCTCGACCTGCTGTCTTGACCTCGGCCCGTCGTCCTCGAACGCCATGCGCGCCGCCGACCTGATGCACACGGACGTCGTCACGTACTTCGTTCAGAGCCAGATCCCCGTCGCACTCTGCGTGGTCGCCACCGTTGCCGTCGGTCACTTCTTCGTTCAGCGCTGGTTTGACCGTCGCGACGCTGCGAAGCTCGCCGCCGAAGGTGCCGCCGCCGGTGAAAAGCAGGACGTCTCCAAGGCCTTCGAAGGCGCAGGCCCCGTCCACTACGCCTTCCTGCCGATGCTGCCGCTCGTGCTTCTCATCATCTTCTCCCCGATGGTCTATTCCGGCGTGAAGCTCTCCCTGCAGACCGGCATTCTCGTCTCGCTTCTCATCTCCTTCTTTGTCGACCTCATCACGCGCCGCACCTTCAAGGAATGCTGCAAGACGACGTCCGCCATCTTTGAAGGCATGGGCAAGGTCTTCACCTCCACCGTGGCCCTCATCTGCTGCGCCGAACTCTTCGCGCTCGGCATGAACAAGGTGGGCGGCATCACCACTATGATTTCCGCTGCCGCTTCGATGGAAGGCGCCGGCATTTGGGTCATGCTCTTTGTGATGCTCGGCATCATGGTCGTCGCCACGATCGTGACGGGCTCCGGCAACGCCGCCTTCTTCGCTTTCTCGCCGCTTCTTCCCGAAGCCGCGGCCAGCGTGGGCATCAGCACCGCCGTTCTCGCCGTGCCGGTTCAGCTCTCCGCCGGCATTGCCCGCACGATGTGCCCGATCGCCGGCGTGATCATCGCCGTGGCCGGCATCTCGGGTCTGACTCCCTTTGAAATTGTCCGCAGAACGATTCCCGTCATGATTCTGGCTCTGATCGTGAACGTTGCTGCTTCGGCTATGTTCCTCTGATATTGAAAGGAGCAATTTAAAATGGCACTGCTTATCAAAAACGCACGCGTGTTTGCGCCGAAGGATCTCGGCGTGAAGGACGTCCTCATGGCGGGCGAACAGATTCTCGCCGTCGGCGAGAATCTCGCCCCGAATCTGCCGGATCTTGAAACGATCGACGCCAAGGGCATGATTCTGACGCCGGGCTTTTTCGACCAGCACATTCATGTGACGGGCGGCGGCGGTGAAGGCGGTCCTGCCACGCGCACCCCTGAAATCGTGCTTTCCGAGCTCATTGCCTGCGGCACGACGAGCGTGGTCGGCGTTTCCGGCACCGACTTTACGACGCGTTCCATTCCGAACCTGCTCGCCAAGGTCCGCGCGCTTAAGGCCGAAGGCGTCTCCGCTTGGATGTACACCTCGAACTACCGCTGCCCGCCGACGCTCCTGACCGACTCAATCGGCAACGACCTCTTCTTCGTGCCGGAAGTGCTCGGCGTGAAGATTGCGCTCGGCGACCATCGTTCGTCGTTCCCCGACACGCAGACCGTCATGTCGATTCTCGCCGACATCCGCGTCGGCGCCATGCTCGCGGGGAAGATCGGCTTCCTCCACATCCATACCGGCAACATCCCGGGCTCGTTCGACATCTATAAGGAAATCGTCGGCCGCGGCTTCCCGATCCGCCACATCCGTCCGACGCACTGCGGCCGCATCCGCCACGTGTTCGACTCGGCCGTGGAATTCGCGCTCGCCGGCGGCTGGATCGACATCACGACCGGCGCCTCCTGCTGCTTCGACCATCCGGCCCGAGCCGTCGTTGAAGCGCTCGAAGCCGGCGTCGATCCGACGCACATCACGCTCTCGACCGACGGTCACGGTTCCGTGCCGCGCTTCAATGAAAAGGGTGAAATGATCGGCCTCGGCGTCGGCGGCGTGGAAGGCAACCTGAAGGAAGTGAAGCGCCTCATCGCCGAATTCGGCATGCCGATCGAAAAGGCGATCACGTTCATCTCCTCGAACGTCGCTCAGGCCCTCGGTCTTCCCGGTCAGGGCGTCGTCGAAAAGGGCGCCTGCGCTAACGCTTGCCTCTTCACCGAAGACCTTGAACTCAAGGGCGTGGTGAGCCGCGGCCGCGTGATGATGCGCGACGGCGAAATCATCGTGAAGGGCACCTTCGAGTACTGATTCCGTCCTGAGTTCTCGCAAGGGAACTGACGTTCAGAAAACAGCGGCCCCGGCGGTACAGACTGCCGGGGCCGTTTTTCGTAACTGACGAATTATTCGGCATGTTTCCGAACTTTATTTTCTGCACTTTGCAAT
>JAGBFJ010000081.1 GCA_017936545.1 Sutterella sp. | reverse complement strand
CTCAAAACAACGGGCACAGCCGCCGCCTGACCGTCCTCATGAACCGTCTTCTGAATTACGGCGCGACAACCGATTCATAAGCCGGCACGGCTGAAATCATGCCCTTGGTCTTCATCCATTCGCCGACCCGGCGCACATCCTCGCGAGTAGGAAGCGGCGGCAGACCGTCCGCCGTTCCGAACATTGAAAACCGCACCATGCGGTAGCCCGCGGCCACCGGAGCCGGAAGAAGACGCTTTTCCACCATCACGGCCCTGAAGCGGTCGGGTTCCGTCTCAATCAGCCGGGCAGCCTCGGCAACCGCCTTTCGAAAGCCCTGAACGGTCTCAGGCGCCAGATGTTCCTTCTTAAGGGCCACGACGGCCAGCGCCTCGTTGAGGCCGCGGTCGTCCCAGATGACGCGCCCGCCCTTCATCTCCACCACGGAGACGAGCGGTTCGGGCAGCATGGCCGTCGCCGCCTTGCCGCTCTGGAGCATCTGCAGACGGATCGGAATCTGCTTGACCTCAAGATCGCGCAGCGCCGCATCGGGAAGCTTTTCCTCCGTCTTCATGCGCCCGAGCAGGTAGTCGATGATGGTGGCGGAACTCATGGCGGTTTCCGTTCCCTTCAGATCGGCGAGGGATTTAATTTTCTCCGACGCCTTGGGCGAAACCACGAGCGCAAAAGCGCGCTGCTCGGGACTCGTATGCGTCGTCGTCAGCACCACGGACTGCGGCACGCCGCGTTCGTTCTGCGTAAAGACATTCATCAGATCGCCGAAGTGTCCGTCAAGACGACCGGCGCGCATGGCGGCGCCGATTTCAAGCGCCGACTTGAAGGGCACGATCTCCACATCGAGCCCCTGGGACCTGAAAAGTCCCTCGCCAGCCGCCGCATAGAGCACGACGGCGTCGGCGGCAGGCAGCACGCCGATCTTGAGCGAAGCGGCATCGGCAGCCGAAGCCGCCGCCAGGACGGCCGCAGCGGCCGCAATCAGTTTCTTCATGTTTTTCTCCGAGCCGGGACCTGAAGGCCGCCGGCGTGTTCAGATGCCGGTGTTGAGATCGGCGTCGGGATCGCCGCCGTCGTCGAACGTCCACGGCACATCGTCATCGGGGGGAATATCGTCGAAAGCCTGAGGCACGTCAGGGATCGGTTCGGCACCCGCAGCGGCGGTCTCGTCGCCGAAATCCTCTGCCTCGGCTGAGGCGGATGCTGATCCGGCGACCGCAGCCCTCGCGGCAAGCGCCGCCCTGACCGCCTCCGTGCCGCCGCGAAGCGCAGCGCCGGATGCGGACGGCTGCCCCGCCGAAGCCGAATCTACTCCCGTTCCCCGGATGAAGCGCTGCAGCTCCGCCACGATCGGATGGCTGGAGTACTGCACGGCTTCGCCGTCGGAACGGCGCTCGGCATGCTGACTGTCGAATTTTTCCTGCGCCTCCAGGCGCAGACGGTATTCTCGCTCGGCCATGCGGGCCTCTTCGACGAGGCGCTGCAGCTCCGAGCGCCGGCCGATCAGCAGACGCATGCGATCCATGTCCCGGCAACCTTCGTGCGACAGCACCTCGACCTCGGCCTTGGTGCGTTCGAGCTCCAGTTCGAGAAACGCCTTGCGGATTTCGAGGCGGGCGCCCTCTTCCGGCGTTTCGGTGGTGAGCTCCTCGGCAAGGAGCGATTCGTAAACGCCGATGTTCTCGCTCTCGGAAAGCCGCATCAGCAGAGCGCCGGGGTTGAGCGAACCGCTCTCTTCGTCTTCGGCCGCCGCCGCACGCCAGACTTCGATGATTCTGGCCGCCGCGGGATGCTGGCTGGCGAGGAATTCCTCTTCAATCGAGTGGCTGTATTCAGTCACGAGCGCCGGATAAGCCAGAAAACACTGAAGCATGCGCTCGCGCACGTCCTTCACGCGAACGCGGGGCTCGGGCGCCGGCCGCTGCCAGCGGCGGTCCCAACGGTTCCATCCGCGTCCGAAGGGCCGTCGATCCCATTCGTCCCTGCGTGCGCCTCCCGCAGGCAGAGCCGGCGCCGGCTCGGCCAGACCGAACTGACGCTCGATGTCGTCCGTCGGAAGGCGGGCGATGCCGGACAGCTCCTTGATAAGCGCGAGCCGCAGAATCGGAGCATGCTGCATCGAAAGGATGAGCGGACGCGCTTCGGCCACCACCTTGGCGCGTTCTTCGGCGTACATCAGCTCCTTCCCTTCAAGAAGCACGCGCTTGAGAAAGTCCGTAAGCGTGTAGGCCTTTTCAATTTCCTTTTCGTAGGCCCCGGCCCCTTCGGCCTTGATCAGACTGTCGGGGTCATGCTCGGGCGGCAGAATGATGAAGCCCGCCTTCTGCATGTCGGTGATGACGGGGAGCGTCGCCTCAAGCGCGCGTCTGGCGGCCCGGCGGCCGGCGGAGTCACCGTCGAACGAAAAGTACACCGAATCGGTGAGCTTGAAGAGCTTGCGCACGTGCTCGGGCGTAATCGAGGTGCCGAGCGCCGCGACGGACTCCTCGAACCCCGCCTGCGAGAGCTGGATCACGTCCATATAGCCTTCGCAGACGATGGCACGGCCCTTCGCGTGAATGGCCTCGCGCCCCTCGAAATAGCCGTAGAGTTCGCTTCCCTTGTGATAGATCGGGGTTTCCGGACTGTTGAGATACTTCGGCTGCTCGTCGCCGTTCATCGTGCGCGCGCCGAAGCCGATCACCTGTCCCTTGCCGTTTCGGATCGGGAACATGATGCGGCCGCGGAAGGCGTCGTAGCGGCGGTCGTTCTTCACATTGACGAGACCGCAGTCGGAGAGCGCCTTGTCGCCGTATTTGTCGCCGAAGACGCTCTGAAGGGAATGCCATTCGTCGGGCGAATAGCCGAGTCCGAACTTTTTGGCGGTCGCCGAGGAAATCTGACGATTCTTCAGATAATTGACCGCTCTCACCGAAAGCCGCAGCTGATCGGTATAGAACTGCGCGGCTTCGGCCATGTAGTCGGTGAGGGTCTTCGCACGCTCCCTGGCGCGCGCCTGAGCGGGCGAACGCTCCTCGGGCACCTCCATGCCGACGTGGGAAGCAAGCTTTCGGACTGCGTCCGGAAAGTCGAGCCCTTCGTACTTCATGATGAAGGAGAGCACGTTGCCGCCCTCGCCGCATCCGAAGCACTTGTAGAACTGCTTGGTCGCACTTACCGAAAAGGACGGCGTTTTTTCCTTGTGGAAGGGACAGCAGGCCATCCAGTTGCGCCCCGCCTTCTTGAGGGGCACGTAGCGGTTGATCACGTCGACGATATCGGCGCGGTCAATCAGACTGGTGATAAAACCCTCGGGAATCATGGCGCTGCGCAATGTACGGATAAAAAGAAATGCCGGCGCAAGCTCAGCCGGCATCCGATCGGTTCGGAGGCAAACGGGACCGTCGGCCGGAAGCCCGGCCGGCACGTGTTCGCCGTCAGCGTCTGATTATATAAAAGAACGGAGGCCCTTTCTTCCCTGTTCTGAGGGCCTCCGGGTATCATTCAGCAAGATGACAGGCGGCAAAGCGCAATCCCTCGCCGGTCTTCACCGCGCGAAGCAGAGGCACCTCGGTGCGGCAGCGCCCGCAGGCGCGGGGGCACCGGGGATGGAAGGCGCAGCCGGGCGGCGGCGCGAGCGGACTCGGCACTTCGCCCGCCACGGGTGTGCGAGCCGTGCGGGAACCACGGATGTGGGGAATCGCATCCAGCAGCATGCGCGTGTAAGGATGAAGCGGATTGTCGAAAAGGTCCTTTTTGTCCGCCAGTTCGACGAGACGCCCGAGATACATCACCCCGACGCGGTCGCTCATATGATGGACCACGGCCAGACTGTGCGAGATGAAAAGATACGTCATCGCGCTTCGCTGCTGCATCTCCTTCATGAGGTTGAGCACCTGAGCCTGAACCGAGACGTCGAGCGCGCTCGTCGGTTCGTCGCAGATCACGAATTCGGGCTCGCCCGAAAGGACTCGGGCAATCGAGATGCGCTGCCGCTGACCGCCCGAAAACTGATGGGGATACTTACGCAGCGCTTCCTTCGGAAGCCGCACGAGCTCGAGCGCCTCCTCGACTCGGCGTCGGATTTCCGCCTCGCCGAGATCGGCATGCTGAACGCGAAGCGGTTCCGCAACGATGTCCGCCACCCGCCAGCGGGGATTGAGACTCGCGTAGGGATCCTGAAAGATCATGTTGAGGCGGCTTCCGAGCCGGCCCGCTCGGTCGATCTCCTTCGTCACGTCCTGTCCGAAGAGCTTGAGCGTGCCCCCCGTCGGCATGTAGAGACCGGCGAGCAGCCTGGCGAGCGTCGACTTGCCGCAGCCCGACTCGCCGACCAGCGCCAGCGTCTCTCCGCGCCGGATCGTGAAGGACACGTCGCTCACGGCATGAAGCAGCGTCCTTCCCCTGCCTGTCAGCACGCGCGCGAGCCACGGAGCGGAAACGTCGAAGGTTTTCGAGAGATGGGAAGCCTCGACGATGATGTCGTCCGTTCTGACGTCGCTCATGATGCTGTCTCCTTCATGATGTCCGTACGCGGAACAAAGCGGACCAGAGAATCCGGCACCGGACCGCCAGTCGGCGAGGCCTTCCAGCAGGCGGCGTCGCAGGTGCCCATCGGCATGAGAGGCGGCCTCTCCGTCCTGCACCTCTCGTCCGCAGCGCGACAGCGCGGGTGGAAGGGGCATCCCTTCGGAATGGCGTTGAGCCCCGGCATCGAGCCTTCAATCTGCTCGAGCCACATGCCGGGCGCATGAATGTCGGGAATCGCGCCCATCAGGCCCTTGGTGTAGGGATGCTGCGGACGGTCGATGACGCTCGTCACCTGCCCGATTTCCGCGAGCTGTCCCGCATAAAGAACCGCAACTCTGTCGGCGGTTTCCGCAATGACGCCCATGTCGTGGGTAATCAGCATGACGGCGCTGCCGCGTTCCCGCGCCAGACGCTTCAGCAGCGCAATGATCTGCGCCTGAATAGAGACGTCGAGAGCCGTCGTCGGTTCGTCCGCGATAATGAGCTCGGGATCGGCGCAGAGCGCGAGCGCAATCACCACGCGCTGACGCATGCCGCCCGAAAACTGATGAGGATAATGCGAGACGCGGGTTTCCGGCGAAGGAATGCCGGTTTCCGCCAGAAGCGCCACCGCCTTTTTCAGCGCCGCCTCGCGCGAGAGCGCAGGATCGTGGGTCAGAATGGTTTCAACGAGCTGATCGCCCACGGTCATCAGGGGATCAAGACTCGTCAGCGGATCCTGAAACACGGCGCCGATCTTGTGCCCGCGAAGCGCCTTGCGTTCTTTTTCGGGAAGCGTGTCGATGCGGACGCCGTTGAGCAGAATTTCGCCTGCCGCCACATGGGCGGGCGGCGGCAGAAGACCGATCACGGAGCTTCCCGTCATCGACTTGCCCGCGCCCGATTCGCCCACCATGCCGAGGATTTCTCCCCTGCCGATGCTGAGCGTCACGCCGTCGAGCGCCGTCAGCACGCCGCGGCGCGTCGGAATTTCCACTCGGAGGCCGCGCACCTCAAGAACCGGAGTATTGTCGGTCATCGCGTCACCTCACTGCTGAAGCCGGGAGTTGAGCGCATCGCGCAGCCAGTCTCCGAGAAGATTCACGGAGACCACGAGCACGATGAGCACGGCGCCCGGGAAGATGGTCATCCACCATTCGCCCGAGAAAAGATAGTCGTTGCCGATTCGGATCAGCGTTCCGAGCGACGGCGTCGTGGGCGGCACGCCCACGCCGAGGAAGGAGAGCGTCGCCTCGGTCATCACGGCCATGGCGACATGCACCGTGCCGAGCACGAACACGGGCCCCAGCACGTTGGGAAGAATGTGCCGGAACATCAGAGAAAGACGCCGAGCGCCGACCACGCGGGCCGCCAGCACGTATTCCTTCTCCTTCTCCACGAGCGTGAGTCCGCGCACCGTGCGGGCGTACTTCACCCATCCCGAGAGTGTGATCGAAAAGATCAGCACGAAATAGGAAAGGCCGTCGATGCTTTCCGACGGCAGCGCCGCACGCAGAATGCCGTCGGTCAGCAGCGCCACGAGAATGGCGGGGAAGGACAGCATCACGTCGCAGACGCGCATCAGCAGCGTGTCGACCCAGCCGCCCGCAAAACCCGACACCAGACCGAGACTCACGCCGAGCGCAATGGAAAGCGCAACAGACGTCAGGCCGATCACCAGCGAAAGGCGCAGACCGTAGAGCATGGCGGACCAGAGATCTCGTCCCTGATCGTCCGTGCCGAGAAAGTAGGTCTCGGAACCGCCTTCCTGCCAGAAGGGGGGAAGACTGGCGTCGGCAATGTCGATCGTCGCCAGATCAAAGGGATTCTGAGTGGCGAAGAGCGGCGCGCCGAGCGCCAGCACGGCGATCAGCAGAGCGGCGGCAAACGACACCGCCGCAGCGGGCGAATGCCGGAAGGACCAGACGAGATTGCTGTCGGCAAACTGTGTCCAGGCCGTGCCGAAACGGCCGGCCCCAATGCTCTCATTCGCCATCGGAACGGTCTCCGGCGCTGAGTGCGGCGAGGCGCGATTCGACGAGCTTCACGAAGATGCTTGCAGCTCCGCCGATCGCCTTGTCGTTGAAATCGAATCCCGGATGATGCGCGCCGCAGCGGTGATCGTCGTCGCCGAGCCCGACCCAGAAGAAGGCGCCGGGCTTTTCCTCAAGGAAGAAGCTGAAGTCTTCGGCGCCCATGGAAGCGGGCGTCGTCACGATCCGATCAGCCCCGGCATAGCTCAGCGCCGCCGCGCGGGCTTCTCCGACGTACGGGTCGAGATTGATGAGAGGCGGATACATGCGCGTATAGTCGAGCGTGATCTCTGCGCCGGTCGTCAGCGACAGTCCCCGGCAGATTTCGCCGAGCCGGCGCTCGATCGTATCGCGATCGGCGGCCGTCTGACAGCGGGTCGTTCCGGCCATCACCACTTTTTCAGGAATGACGGAGACGCCGTCGGGGTCGCCCCCATGAATGCTGCCGATCGAAATCGCCGCAGGATGCATCGGATCGACCGAACGGGAAACCACCGTCTGTACGGCGCCGATCACTTCGGCTGCAATGACCACCGGATCGATGCAGCGGTGCGGACGCGAGCCGTGTCCGCCGACGCCCTTCACGGTGATCGTGAACTTGTCCGCGGCCGCCGTGACGGGACCGAGAGAAAATCCGAAGCTGCCCAGCGGCACGTCGACCGAGCCGTGGGCGCCGTAGACCTCGTCGACGGGGACGCGTTCGAAGAGGCCGTCCCGGATCATTTCCCGGGCCCCGGCGTAACCTTCTTCGCCCGGCTGAATCAGAATGACGGCCGTGCCTTCGAACCGCCGCGTCGCGGCAAGCGCACGTGCTGCCGCCAGCGCCCAGGCCACGTGACCGTCGTGTCCGCAGGCATGCATGCGTCCCGGCGTCACGGACGCCCAGGGCCGGCCCGTGGCTTCGGCAAGCGGAAGAGCGTCCATGTCCGCGCGCAGCGCCACCGCGTAACGGCCGGGACGTCCCCGGATGATGCCGACGACGCCCGTCCGGCCGACGCCTTCGATCACTTCGTCGCAGCCGTACTCGCGCAGCTTGGCGGCGGCAACGGCCGCGGTGCGGTGTTCCAGAAAGCCGAGTTCCGGATGCGCGTGAAGGTCGTGCCTGACGGCGATGACGTCCTCAAGACACGCCGAAACCTCGGGAAGAGGCACGTTCTGCCGTTCGAAAAGCGGAAGAGAAGACATTTTTCAGCTCCTGCTGACACGCAGGCGGGGATCGATCAGCATGTAGAGCAGATCCACGCAGAAATTGATGACGACGAAAACGAGGGCGATGAGGCAGAGGTAGGCGGAAAGCACCGGAATGTCGGCAAACTGTACCGCCTGGAGGAACAGGAGTCCCATGCCCGGCCACTGAAAGACGGTTTCCGTCACGATGGAAAAGGCGATGATGCCGCCCAGCTGCAGACCCGTGATGGTGATCACGGGAAGAAGCGTGTTCTTGAGCGCATGGGTGAAATACACCGCCCTGTCGGAAAGCCCGCGGGCTCTTGCAAACTTGATGAAGTCGCTCTGAAGCACTTCGAGCATTTCGGAGCGGACAAGACGCATGACGAGCGCCACCTGAAAGACGGCCAGCGTGACGGCCGGCAGAATCAGGTGCTTCAGACCGTCCGCCGTCGCCATGCCGCTCGTCCACCAACCGAAGGACACGACTTCGCCGCGCCCGAAGGCGGGCAGCCAGTCAAGCCACACGCTGAAGACCAGAATGAGCAGAATACCGATGAGAAAGGTCGGCAGAGAAATGCCGATCAGCGACGCTCCCATCAGAGCGCTCGAGCGCCAGGTGCCGCGGGTGATGGCGGCATACACGCCGGCGGGAAGACCGATCAGCGTGGCGAGAATGACCGCCGCGAACGCCAGTTCGAGCGTGGCGGGCAGGCGCTCGGCGATCAGCTGCGACACCGGCACGGCCTGTCTGAGCGACAGGCCGAAGTCGCCCTGCAGAGCATTGACGAGAAAATGCCAGAACTGCACCCAGGCGGGCCGGTCCAGACCGAGCGCGTGCGTGAGCGCCTCGCGGTCGGCGGGGGTCGCGTCCATCGGGAGCATCTGCGAAACGGGATCTCCGACGAACTGGAAAAGAACGAAGGAGACCGCCGCCACGGTGAGCATGACGACGAGCGCCTGAAGGGCGCGTCGGATGACGAAAACCAGCATGCTTCAGACTGCTCCGGCGCTTACTTCACCTTCACCCACTCGAGAACCAGACGGTTGTCGGGACGGTGAACCGCTTCGACGCCGCGCTTCATGGCCCAGGGAATGGTCTGCTGATGAAGCGTCACGTGGAGCACCTCGGCCTTTTCGACGGCAAGCGCTTCCTGCATGAGCTTCGTGCGCTTGGCGGCATTCTCCTCGAGCTTCACGGCGCGCACGAGCTCGTCGAGCTGCACGTTCGAGGCGCGGCCGATGTTGCTGATGCCTTCTCCCGTATTCTTGTTGAAGGTGGCGGAGAGCGGCTGCAGAGAGAAGAGCGCATCGAACATGCCGTTGCCCCAGCCGACCAGGCCGGCGGAGGAATCAAAGGAAAGCACCTTCGGGAAATACTGCGCGCGCGGCATCGTGTTGACGTCGACCTTCAGCCCCGCCTTGGCCCACATGCCGGCCAGGGCCTTGCAGACGTTTTCGTCGTTGATCCAGCGGTTGTTCGGACAGTCGAGCGTGAAGCCGAAGCCCTTCGGATAGCCGGCTTCCGCCAGAAGCGCCTTCGCGCGGGGCAGATCGAACTTCGGCGGCTGAGCAAGTTCCTTCGTCCAGCCTTCGACGCCTTCAGCCACGATGGTGCCGGTCGGCACGGCCGAGCCGCGCATCACGCCCTTGACGAGTCCGGGACGGTTGACGGACAGGCTGAGCGCCTCGCGCACCCGCTTGTCCTTGAAGGGATTCACGGTCATGGGCTTTCCGTCCGCATCGCGGACATAGGGAGAGGCGTCGCGGTGCTGGTCGAAGGACACCATCAGCACGCGGTTTTCAGGTCCTTCGATCACGGTGATGCCGGGCGACTTCTTGAGGCGAAGCATGTCCTGAGTCGCCGCATCGAGCACGAAGTCAACCTGTCCGGAAAGAAGCGCCGCCGTGCGGGTGGCCGCCGACTTGATCGGCATGTAGGTGACTTCGGTCACGTTGCCGCGGCGGTTTGCCTGATCCCACCAGTCCTCGTTGGCCGTAAAAACCGTCTTCACGTCTACTTCGCGGCTCTTCAGCCGGAAGGGACCGGTGCCGTTGGCATGACGGGCCGCATAGGCTTCCTGGCGGTTGATGAAGTCCTGAGGTTCAAGCGCGCCGTGCTTTTCCGCCCAGGCGCGGTTCATGATGAGCAGCTGAGGAAGCTGCTTGAAGAGCACGGGCGAACCGGTCTGCGTGCGGATGAAGACCGTCAGATCATCGCGCTTTTCCGCGCCGAGAATGCCGCTGGCGGTGCTCTTGAACTGGCTCTTCGGAGAGATGGCGCGGTTGATCGAAAACACCACGTCGTCGGCCGTCAGAACTTCGCCCTCATGGAACTTCACGCCTTTTCTCAGGTGGAAGATGAAGCCCCCTTCCGTTCGTTCCCAGGACTCGGCGAGCGACGGTTCGACCTCCATTTTGGCATTGAGGCGGACGAGGCCTTCGTACACTTCGCCCGTAGCCATCTGATTGAGGCTTTCGTTCTGGGCATGAATGTCAAACGTCAGAATATCGCCGGCGCTCGTCCATACAAAGGGCGCGGCTTCGACGGCAAGCGCGCCGAATGCGCAGATCAGGGCTGCGGAAAGACGGGAGCGGATCATAAGGGTTTTCTCCTTTTTAAAGCAGATTCTTTCATTATTAACAGCCGCGCCGCCTGACGGCTTGATCCTTCGCTCAGCGTTTCTGCTTAGTTTGTCTGATCTGTGCCTCAAGGTCCCGCTTTTTCTCGGTTTCAGTGCATTCCTGCGCTGTCTCTGCACCATTTTCAGGCAAAAAGAAAGCCGCCCGGGAAGACTTCCCCGAGCGGCGTTCCTGCGTTATGAATGCGCGGCTTCAAGCAGCCGCGCCCGCCATGCAGTCTGAAATTGACGAATCAGGCGGTAAGACGCGCCTTGACGAGCGCACTGACCTTGCCCATGTCGGCACGGCCGGTGACCTTCGGCTTCACGAGGGCCATAACCTTGCCCATCGCAGCCATGCCCGTCATGCCGACTTCGGCAACGGCGGCATCGATGATCGCGGCGATTTCTTCCTCGGAAAGGCCCTTCGGAAGATACGCTTCGAGCACCTTGATTTCAGCCGATTCGCGGTCAGCCAGATCCTGACGGTTGCCGTCGAGATACTGCTTGACCGAGTCCTGACGCTGCTTGACCATCTTGGCAATCACCGAGAGGACGACGGCATCATCAGCTTCGATCTGTTCGTCAACCTCACGCTGCTTGATTGCGGCAAGGAGCAAACGAATCGTGCTAAGACTCGCCGCATCATGCGCGCGCATGGCAGCCTTCATATCTTCGCGGATTCTGTCCTTAATCATCACCATCCTTCGTGAGGGTAAATTGTGTCGGAAATGCTTTGTGCGGCCGCCCAACCGGCTGCACGGGTATCCCGGCGGAACATCCGCCGCGACCCCAGTCTGAAACTCAGATTAGTAGAGCTTCTTGGGGAGCATCATGCTGCGCAGGCGCTTGTAGTGGCGCTTGACGGCAGCAGCCTTCTTACGCTTACGTTCAGCGGTGGGCTTTTCGTAGAATTCGCGGGCGCGGAGCTCGGTAAGAAGACCAGACTTTTCGATGGTGCGCTTGAAGCGGCGGAGGGCAACTTCAAACGGTTCGTTTTCTTTAACGCGGATAGTAGGCATTAGAACCTAACCTCAGTAAACAGTGTGATGACCCGGAAAAAAGCTGAAAAACCGGCCGTCTCTGGTTCCGGGACAAGAGCGGTCGGCGCAGATCCCTGCGCGCTCCCCGGCGTGCACGCCGCGGATTTCGCATGGAGTCCGGCATTTTGACACAAACCGCTGCCGGAATTCAAATCGAAACGGCAATTTTTTTGAGCAGGGCCCTGAAAAAGTCTCTAGAATTTTCCGCACTATGCTAGTTCTCGGTATCGAATCCTCCTGCGATGAGACGGGAGCCGCCCTGATTTCCGACAAGGACGGTCTTCTCGCAGACGCTCTCTACTCCCAGATCGACATGCACCGCGCCTACGGCGGCGTGGTTCCCGAACTTGCGAGCCGCGACCACATCCGCCGCGCGGTAGCGCTGATCGACGAAGTCCTCATCAAGGCGGGCCGCACCCGCGAAGACATCGACGCAGTCGCCGTCACCGAAGGACCGGGCCTCGCCGGCGCGCTTCTCGTGGGCAACAGCGTCGCCCATGCCGTCGGCTGGGCGCTCGGCGTCCCCGTGCTCGGCGTCCATCACCTGGAAGGTCACCTTCTTGCCGCCCGGCTCTCCGATCCCGCCCCCGAATTCCCCTTCCTGGCGCTGCTGGTCTCGGGCGGACACACCCAGATCATGCGCGTTGAAAAGTTCGGTTCCTACGAGCTTCTCGGCGAAACGCTCGACGATGCGGCCGGCGAAGCCTTCGACAAGACAGCGCAGCTTCTGGGACTGCCCTACCCCGGCGGTCCGGCAGTGTCGGCTCTGGCAGAAAAAGGCACGCCCGGCGCCGTAGAACTCGCCCGCCCGATGATTCATTCTCCGAATCTCGACATGAGTTTCTCCGGCCTCAAGACCTCCGTGCTGACCGCCGTCCAGTCCGCGCCCGACCCGAACGATGAAGCGTTCCGTGCGAATTTGGCCCGGGGCTTCGTCGATGCCGTCGTCGACGTGCTTGCCGCCAAGCTGATCCGCGCAATGAAGGAAACCAAGCTGAAGAACGTCGTGGTGGCGGGCGGCGTTTCCGCCAATCGTCAGCTCAGAACGCGTCTCACGACGGAAGTGCGCCGGCGCCGAGGAACGATCTTCTATCCGCCGATGCGGCTTTGCACCGACAACGGCGCCATGATCGCCGCCGCCGGACTGGCGCGGCTCGAGGCCATGACGCCCGAAGAGCGCGAAGCGCTCAAGGCCAAGCGAAGCTTCGGCGTCAGTCCCCGCTGGTCTCTTGCAGGTCTCTGACACCGGCCCCTGGAAAATCAAGCCCGCCCTTTCCGGAAAGAACGAGGCGGGCTTTTTGCCCTGAGCTCCCGACAGACTAGATGCCTAATACCGGCAGACGGTCTTCGGGAGTTTTTCTATTCCGAGCAGCGTGAGGCAGTCCCTGTACCGTTTAGCCACAGCTCCGATGACAAAAGCCTCAGTGGAGCAATGCTTGCGGG
>JAGBFJ010000080.1 GCA_017936545.1 Sutterella sp. | reverse complement strand
CGTTATTAGTAGGTTAACTCTCATTCTCTTCTCCTGTCTGCGTCACCGCCGCCCACGATGAGAGGCCGCTGCAGACCACATCACCGACCCAGACGGCACCGCGCGCCTGGTTGAGTTCCAGAGCCACTTCGCAGGTTTTATCGGGTCGATCGGAAGACGCGGCGAATGACCGATGGGGAAATGCTTGTAGCGGGTTTCGTCGTCCTTGTCGCCCGACTCATGCCAGAGCTCGATGCCGCGTTCGGCCAGACGGTCACCGAGCCAGTCGATGACGGCGCCCGAATGATCAGCCCAAAGTTTGACGAGGTCCTGCTGAATATGGCCGCCGGCATACTGCGTCGCCATGGCGATGAATTCGAACTTGTCGATCTTCGTGCCCCAGGCCTTCTGATAACGCGAATCAATAGCGCCCAGGTCTTCACGCACGCCCGTGCCGACCGGGAAACGATCGATGCCGATCACCTTGCCGCCGGCTTCAGCAGCAGAAGCAATCGCGAACATGCCGCCGGTGCCGCAGCCGACGACGAGAATGTCGGTGCTGTGGGTCTCAGCAATGTCCTTTTCGGCGATTTCCGGCGCCTTGCCGAGCCAGTCGCCGTCGTCTTCCTTCGCTTCGGACGTAATCGTCTCAACGGGAATGTCGCCGCGGGCCTGCGCGATGCACCTGGCCGCCGCATTGTGAACGGCTCGGGACGTAATCGTCGCACCGGAAACGGCGTCGATTTCAGCGGACTGGGAAGCCATCAGAGACTTTTTCAGCGCTTCGGCTGCAGCCTGACCGATCCCCGGCGTTTCGTGCGAAACATCAAGCACGACGTCCGTAATGCGGTTGGTGCTGAAGGTCATGGTGACGACAACGTCACCGATACCGGCGGCCTTAGCACTGTAGGTGCCCGGACGATAGAGCGCGGCGGGAGCTGCCGCGGCGGAAACGGCACCCGAAGCTGCGGCCGCCAGCGAAGCGCCGCCGGCGAGCCCCGTGCGAAGGAAAGCACGGCGGGAAAGATTGTTCTTCATAAGAATCTCCGAAAGAAGGTGCGGCCGAAGCATGACCGCTGAATCTGTGTCGGAGTGAAACTGTATGGCCGAGGCCAGGACGCAAGTCAAAGAGCGGAGAAACCCTTAGAGTGAACAGCAAGGCGATGGCCCTTGTAATCGGCACTCAGAATCTGTTATGTTCCTGAGAGCCTGCTTGCTATGATTGAACCAACCTGCAGGAAGAACATGCCGGCGTATCCTTTATCAACATCCGCAGATAACGCTGATCATTGATCTTTCCCTCTCCTGCAGCCTGATATAAAACATCAACACCGTCACAGCCGACAGGATCCGTCTTTCATGAGCACTTCTCACGGCAACCGTCAGTACCGCATCGGGGACTTCGCAAGATTTCTGGGCGTTACACCCGACTTTCTGAAGCATTACGAAGAACAGGGACTTCTGGACGTTCAGCATCGGGACAGCGGCTACCGCTTCTACTATTTCGAAGAGACGGCACGCGTTCTCGAATACATGCGGCTTCGCAACTACGGCACGTCGGTGCGCGACATGAGCGGCATGCTCGACACGGATCCCGAGAACGCCATGGATCTGCTTGACGGAAAGGCCCTGCAGCTTGAAAAGACCATCGAACGGGAGACGACGCTGCTTGAGGAGCACCGGCGAATGAGGGACTGGTACAGGGCGCGCTGCGGACGAACGAGCGACTGGGAAGTCAGGGACACGGAAACGCATTATTTTCTGCCGCACTCCAACTCCCGGGAATTTCTCAAAGACGCGCTCATCTATGAGATCCTGAAAGAATGGCTCTCCTGGATGCCGATCGTGAAGTCCTCGATGTGCATGTTCCCGTCAGAGAAGGATGCTGATTCTCTGACGATCCAATGGGGGCTGGTGGTTCGTGAATCCCAGGCCATACGCTGCGGCATTCCGGTCAACGATGCCGTCAGAATCATGCCGGGCAGAAAATCCTTTGTCTGGCATTTCGCCGGCATACGACAGCCCGGACCGTTTGACCTGATCAGCCGAGGCGAGCATCCGATGTTTGAAACGATGAAAACGCTCGGGCTGAAGGCCGGCGGACCGATTTACTCAAAAATCGAGATGAAGCTTAACCGACCGGAAAACGAACTTTGGTGCTGCGGACGCTTCGTCGTGCCGCTTGCCGAATAAAATCCAGCAGGACTCTCACGCTGAAAGCCCGTCGCCGTCGGCAGGAACGAAATCAATCACACGCATCTCCGTGCCGCCCGTCGCCGCCAAATGAAAGCCGCCGCATAGCGGACAGGGGCTGCCGTAGCGGGGCAGGGGAACGGTTTTCGAGCAGTCGAGACACCAGGCTACGCCTCTCGGGCGCTCAATGACCAATGCCGCGCCTTCGGCTGCGCCGCCCCTGGTGACGCTCTTCCAGGCGAATTCAAGACTGGGAATATCAACGCCGGCGAGCTCGCCCACGGCGATGCGCACTTCCGACACCCGGCGGATGCCGTTGGCGGCGGCATTGCGCTCAACGATCTCGATGATGCCTTCGGCAATGCTGAGTTCATGCATGACTTAATCCTCAGATTCAACGGAACCGGTGCGCACCTGAACGTCAAGCGGCACGCAGGCATCGAACGGGAAAAGCGCCAGCCGCACCTGATCGGCCAGTTCGCCGTCGGAAAAACGCCTGTCCGTTTTCGCCAGCGTTCTGAGCGCCGAGATCAGGGCGCGCGCTGCAGGACCTTCCGGCGCGAACTGCCATTCGGTCGGCGAAATCACACCGTGGAAGGGTTCGGTTCCCTGAGCGCCCTGACGCAGGCCGACGGCGTGAATCAGCAGTCCCCGTGCAGTCTGCGCCATCGCAACGGCGCCGCCCCGGGAACCGGCCTGGAAGGAAAAAACCGGTGCGGGAGCCACGGCATGCTTCGATGCCCGCCCGGTAAGAAGACAGCAGAGCGAGGCCGTATCAAGAAGCCTGGCTGCAAGAAGAAGCGCGCTGTTGACGCCGGAACGGGCTGCCATGGCGCGGATCAGAGGATGGCGGCGCTGACGAACGACGGCACCGGTGAGCTTCGGTTCGTTCTGCCAGACAGGCGCCATGTCAAAGCCCGGTTCGTAGCTGATGCGGTGCAGAATTTCATCGGCGAACTTCATTCCGGCCTCGCCTTCGATCTGCGGCAGAAGCCCGCAGTCGACAAGACCGAATCCGTCGGGTTCGGCGAGCGTTCTGGACATCAGATAGCCCGCAGGCTGCTGTGTGGCCGCATTGGCCCAGGCATCAAGATCGCCCGGCGTCGTGAGGTCATCGAGAAAGGCGTCGGGCGTCATCTCGAAAACCGAATCGTACAGAAGCGGACTGCAGGCCTCGGCGGTGTCTCTAATGATGCCGGAAGCCTTCTCAATCTCTGCCTGAACACAGACGCCGCCGACCGCATCAAAAGCGAGCAGAGTCCGGATCACCAGCATCGCATTTCTTCTGAGGCGGCCGAGCTGCCTGAGCGTTTCAGTCCGAACCGCCGCCTTCATGAAGTGGCCGGCATCCATGGTCAGCACGCGGATGTTTTCCAGAAGGGCCTCGAGCATAAGCGCCCGTTCGGCAAAGCCGCCGTCAGCCGCGCGCCGCTCGTCTTCGCTCATGCCGGCCGCAGCGCGGCGCGCCGCATCCAGGGTCACGAGATGCGATGCAGGACAGAGGCTGTAGAGCAGCGCCGTCATGCGCCTGAGATCCACGTCGGAACGCCGGGAGAGGGCATCGAGAACGCCGGGCATGCGCCCGTTCACGACCGCCGTGCGAAAGCGTTCGCCCGAACGGGTAATGCTGATGAGAATCGAACCGTGATTCATCGTGGGGCCTCCCCGACCCTCAGACCGAGAAAAGCCCTCCGGCTTGACCTGCGCCCGCCGGAATGATTCGGCGACCGGCTGACGCCGCTCTTCTGAGGCGTCAGCATGGCATCAAGCGCAATGCGGGCGACGGCCTCGGCGGCCGCTTGATCCTCCAGGCAGCCGACAGGACTCATCAGACTCATCATGCGGTATTCGCCGAGAATGTCGTCCCGGCACCCGAGGAAGGGAAAATCCCCGCCGGGAAGCGTCAGCATCACTTCTTCGCCGACGCGTACGGGCGGATAGTCGGAGTGCCTGCCGCAGACCCAAAGAACCGCAAGCGACCAAGGCGTCACCACGGTGCCGATCCAGTCGCCGCCGACGCGGCGGAAATTGTCGGCCCGGACACTGAGACGGGGATTGAGGATAGGAAGCCCCTTCATCCGGGTTTCCTCGATCTCCCTGAAGCCCGCTGAAAAATGCGCGGCGGGAGAAGCGTCAAAGCCCCTCGGCCGTTCCTCCTTTTTCGGAACGGCCATTCCGTTATCGGCCTGGCGCACTGTCGGCATGGTGTCTGATCCTCACTGCGGCCGTCGGAAGGCCGCATCCGTTTTCGAGTATAAGAAAAAGCGGGATAAGACAAAAGTGGCCGTTAGTCGGTGGCGTCTAGTCCTTTCGTATAAGAGGGCATCCTACTATAGGATAAAGAAAAGACATACGTCCAATGCGACAAATCATGTCGCATTGGACCATGCTCAGCGACGGGCTGCCGCATCGGCGGCGGTTCGTCTTCCGGCATTGAAAAGAGGAGCTGCGGTCTCCCACGGCTCGCCGTCCGGGCGCCCGCGGCAGAAATCATCGGGTTCGACCGCGCCGCGGATGATCCAGCTTCCGTCCTTTTTCTTCAGAAGCGACCAGGCGGCGTTTTCAGCCTCGCGGCACCAGTGCGTGCCGAAATCGCTCGCGAAGCGGCGGGCCGGCTGCAGAAGGCCGAGGGAAAGGAAATTGTCCGGCAGATAACGGGCGGACAGAGCGAGCGCGTCCTCGTAGGAAAGCTTCAGCGAAGCAGGGACATTGAGCTGAAAGCCGGTAAAGACCTTCGGTCCGGACCGGAACTCGTAGAGCACGACGGCTTTGCGCTCAAAGCCGTCGGCGCTTGCGCGGCCGGTGATGGCAAACATCGGCCAGACTTCGTCATGGTCGTAGACGGCGACATAGCGGTCTGCCCGCCGGATATGACGGTAGGCCGGCAGGCGCCTGACGTCGCCCGTTGCGGACGAGGAGAGAAGCCTCGGCGGATCGGCGACAGCAAGCACCTGAACCTCGGGAGACGGTTCGGCCGCTAGCGGCGGGCTGAGCAGGGCAGCCGTCAGCGCCGCAGCGGCAGAAGCCGGCAGTCCGGCCGGTCTTTTAAATGGATCCTTCAGCATTTCTCGCTCCCGAAATTCGGCCGGAATCGGCCTCAGAAAACTCTACCTGATTTCCCGCAGACAGGAACAGGCCGACGTCCCGGTCCGCTCGGGATTTTCAGCCCGGCGGCACTGTTGCGAAGCCGCTCATTTTCTGATGAGCATCAGAAAAATAGGCTAATCAGAGTAGTGATTCAGCGGTCAAAGTCCTTTATAGTTTTCCGATCAACCCCAGCCTCTTCGGACTAGGATAAAACACCTAAAGGGAACATTATGGAGAAAAAGAACATCGATTGGGCGAAGCTCGGCTTCGGCTATACAAAGACGGACAGCCGCTGGCAGGCGGAATGGAAGGACGGCGAATGGCAGGAAGGCGGACTGATTGAAGACGCTGAATTCCATCTGCCGGAGTCGGCCTGCGTGTTTCATTACTCCCAGAGCTGCTTTGAAGGCCTGAAGGCCTACACGACCAAGCAGGGCGACATCGTCACGTTCCGCCCCGACCTCAATGCCGAGCGCATGGCCAACACCTGCCGCCGTCTTGCCATGCCGGCCTATCCTCAGGACGAATTCGTGCGTGCCGTTGTGGAAACGGTACGCGCCAATGCGGCCTGGGTGCCGCCCTACGGCACGGGCTGTTCGCTCTACATCCGTCCGGTGATGATCGGTTCCGGTCCCCAGATCGGCGTCGCGCCGGCGCCTTCCTACATGTTCCGCGTCTTCGTGATGCCGGTCGGCGCCTACTTCAAGGGCGCCGTCAAACCGCTCAAGCTCCGCGTCTCCGAATACGACCGCGCAGCGCCTCACGGCACGGGCCACATCAAGGCCGGCCTCAACTACGCCATGAGCCTCTACGCCACGATGGAAGCCCATGAAGAAGGCTATGCCGAAAACGTCTACCTCGATCCCGCCACGCGCACCTACATCGAGGAAACGGGCGGCGCCAACATCATCTTCGTGGATGCCGACAACACGGTCGTCGTGCCGAAGAGCCCGTCGATTCTTCCCTCGATCACCCGCCGCTCGCTCGTCTACGTGGCCGAACACTATCTCGGCCTGAAGGTGGTCGAACGCCAGGTGGCCCTCGACGAACTCAAGGGCTTCAAGGAATGCGCGCTCTGCGGCACCGCCGCCGTGCTCGCTCCCGTCGGTCAGATCGACACTAAGGACGGTCCGATTCAGTTCCCGTCCGGTATGGAAAAGATGGGCGAAATCTCCGCCAGGCTTCGTGAAACCCTCACGGGCATCCAGATGGGCGAAATCGAAGCGCCCGAAGGCTGGATCGTCAAGATCGCCTGATCCTTCGCTCTGAAGGCCTGAATGCGAACGGCGCCCGCTCCGACGAGGAGGGGCGCCGTTTTTAATGAGCAGAATCCCGGAAAACGGGTCAGGCCGTCCCGGCGAGCTCGGCATAGAGCTCTTCGACGTGGGTCTTGGCCTTCACGCCGCGAAGCGCGAGCTTCACCTTCCCTTCAGCGTCGATCACAAAGGTCGAGCGTTCAATGCCGAAGCATTTCTTCCCGTACATCATCTTTTCCTTCATGACGCCGTAGAGGCGGCAGACCGTTTCCTCCTTGTCGGAGAGCAGCGTGAAGTTGAGAGACTGACGGTCGCGGAAGCCGCAGTGGCTCTTCACGCTGTCGCGCGAAACGCCGAGCACCGTGTAGCCGAGCGCCTCGAAGTCAGCGAGGCGGTCGCGAAAGCCCTGAGCTTCGAGCGTGCAGCCGGCCGTGTTGTCCTTCGGATAGAAATAGAGAATGACGCCTCTGCCGCGAAGCGACGAAAGCGAGACGGGTTCGCCGTCATAGCCCGGAAGCGAAAAATCAGGGGCGGCGTCTCCTGCCGCAGGCCGTGCGATATCTGTCATCAAATACTCCTGTTGTCTGATCCCGTGCGGATCCGAACGATGCCGACAAGCATAGCAGAGGCGAAGGCAGACGGACCGATGCCCCGCCCGAACCGCTCCAGCGAACGCACATCATATGTCGACATAAAAAGAACTGTTAAAAAACAGACCGGCACCCGATGATGCCGGCCCGCATGTCATCAGACCGTTCCCTCAGAAGGGAACAGTTTCAGCAGACTGTCCGAAGATCAGAGACCCTTGGCAGCGCTCGTACCGGCGGTACGGCCGAAGACCATGATGTCGCAGATGGCGTTGCCGCCCAGACGGTTGGAGCCGTGGATGCCTCCCGTCGTTTCGCCGGCGGCGTAGAGACCCGGAATGACCTTGCCGTTGACGTCAAGCACCTGAGCCTTGGTGTTGATCTGCAGGCCGCCCATCGTATGGTGAAGGGTCGGGACCTTCTGGCAGGCGTACCACGGGCCTTCGGTCATCAGCTTGTCGGCCTTGTTGTTGGCGAGGAATCCGAGCGGATCCTTGGCCTTGCCGGCCACGACGTCGTTGTAGTTGGCGATGGACTTCTTCAGGTTTTCAGCCGGCATGTTGAGCTTCTTGGCAAGCTCTTCAAGCGTATCGGCTGCCACCACGCGGCCGAGGTCGATCATGTCGCCGACGCGGGCGCCGTTGCGGTCAACCCAGTCGAGAGCCGGATAGCGCAGATGGTTCACGACGATGTAGTAGGTCGAACCCTTCTGGGCAAAAATGGCCTTGGCGAGCACGTCGCGCGGTGCGCCTTCGTTCACGAAGCGGTTGCCGTCCGTGTTGACGAAGATGCGGTTGCGGCCGGACGTGCGGATCATTTCCATCAGACCCGTACCCGGGGTGCCGCACGGATGGACCTGAATGTCGGCCATGCCGATGACGTTGGCGCCGACGGCCTTGCCCATCATGATGCCGGAGCCCTGAGCAGACTTCTGGAAGTTCGTGCAGCCGATGCCCTTGCCGAGGTCATAGTCCTTGAAGACGCCGGTGTTGACTTCCTGACGAAGCTTCACGTTGGCGCCGAAGCCGCCGGTCGCGACGATCACGCCCTTGCTGGCTTCAAACTTCGTGTAGCGGCCGTTCTTGTTGTCCTTGGCGAGAACGGCGACCACGCGGCCGGTTTCGTCCTTAAGCAGATCAACCGCTTCGATGTCGGTGATCACGCGGACGTTCGGATGTTCCTTGATGTACTTTTCAAAGACGCGGATGTAGGAGTTGCCCGACGGGGTCTTCGTGTAGTGAGAACGCTGCCAGAGAGCGCCGGTGGCCGTGCCCACTTCGTCCTTGAATTCAACGCCGATCGATTCAAGCCACTGGATGGCGGCGTAGGCGTTGTCGGTCAGATGATGAACCAGGGCCGGATCGCCGATGTCGTGACCGCCCTTCATCGTCTGTTCATAGTGCTTGGCGATCGAGTCTTCGATGCCGAGCTTGGGCTGACGGACCGGGTCGGCCGCATTGAGAGCGCCTTCGGACACGTTGGTCGAGCCGCCGAGAATGCCGAGCTTTTCAAGCACGATCACTTCGGCGCCCGCCTGGCTCGCAGCCACGGCGGAAGCAAGACCGGAACCGCCGCCGCCGATCACGACGACCTGCGTGCGGACATTGTTGGGCAGCGCCTGATGCTGTTCAACGTTCTTCTTGAGATCCTTCAGATCGGCGTCCGAAACCTTGGCCTGCTTCAGGCACTGGGTGACGGCATACTTGAGGGCCATCGAGCTGATCGTGGCGCCCGTGATGGAATCAACGCCGAGCGACTGCTTTTCAAGAATCTTGTCGCCGACGCGCTGGAGGGCCACCTGGCCCACGCCGATCGTTTCGAGGTTCTTGGAGTAGTCGATCTTTTCAATGCGATTCTTGCTGACGGTCACGCTGACGGTCATGGCGGCATTGTGACCGTTGACCTTGTAGGTATACGTACCGGGCTGGTAGGTTGCTGCGCCTGCCGACATGGCGGCCATGGCAAAAACCGAAGCGACAGCAAGTGCGGAAATACGCATGGAAGTTTCCTCCTCTGGTGAATGACAAAGATCGGCCCTGCGGGGGCCGACCCATAGGCCGGTCGAATCTATTCTAACCATGGAAACCCCCGAACCGCCGACAATTACGGTAGGTATTGTCGTGAAACAAACTCTTCAGTTCGCCCCAGATTCAAATAAAAATCAATCCTGTTTTTCATCCGAAACAGTTGTGTCGCAGGGACGTGACGATGAAAGTTTCATAAAACGGCGTTATCGGCCCGAGCAGCCTGCAAAACGCCTGAAAGAAACGGACGAGCGGAAGTAAGTCGTTCTAAACAAACAATTTGCCTCGGGCCGCAGAAACGGGCATTATGTCTGAAGCTTCAGTCGCCCGCCAGAGGAGACCTGATTTGGATTTCGCCGGTACCGCCGCCTTCGTCATCGCGCTTTCGATCGTTGCGTTTCTCAGCATCGTCGGCCGGCATCCCTCTGCCGGACGGATCACGAGCATCACGGCGTCGGTTCTGATCACGCTCGGCGGGGCGGCCTTCGCGCTCGCCGGCGACTATTCGGTCTTTGAATACTTTCTGATTGCCGCGGGCTGCGCGCTCATGCTCCTTGCCGTGCTGCTGCCCGACCTTCACCGTGTCTTTGATTTCTGCCGCCGGTTTCGCAGAGAAGAGACCTCCTCACAGGAGCTCTGTGCTGTTGAACAAAAAATAGTAAAACATAGCAATATGGATGCTCTGATTAAGTCAGCCAGATCATCCTATAGGCAGCGTCTATCAATATAATGGTATCAATTGAAATTCAATGATTTTTGTGGTAAAATTATTTGATTTCAATCAGTTAGAACAAATCCATGCCTCAGCAGCTCAGT